>DATBDG010000157.1:0-19992 GCA_036270055.1 Chthoniobacterales bacterium | reverse complement strand
GTTGGGCAATTGATGGAAATGACGCGCGATCGCGGCCGCAAGACGCGGCCCAAGATCAAGCTCGGCATCTGCGGCGAGCACGGCGGCGAACCATCGAGCGTGAAGTTCTGTCACCGGCTCGGGCTCGACTACGTCAGTTGCAGCCCGTTCCGTGTGCCGATCGCGAAGCTGGCCGCGGCCCAGGCGGCGCTGGAATCATAGCGCCCGGGCGGCGCGCGCGCCGGGCCGGCGCAAAAAATGGTGCAACTTCGCCAACTCATGCGGAGCCAACCGCCGCCTTTGCCTCATTATGTGAGGCATGAAGAGGCCCAGCATTCGAAACATTCTTGTCCCGATCGATTTTTCGGGCGGGTCGCAGTCGGCGATTGAAATGGCGAAGCGAATGGCCGGCCGCTTCGACGGTGTCATTCATCTCGTCCATGTGCACGAGTTTCCTTGCCTGATTGGTCCTTTGGCGCCTGTCCCGCTTTCGGTTTTGGCTGATGGCGAAGATGTCGCCGCGCGGCGGTTGCGGCGGTTGCGGCGTTTGCGGATGCTGGCGAAACGGCATGGCCTCCCGGTCGAGACTTGTCACTTCCGAACGGGCGCCCTCCGGTCGTGAGCGCAGTCATCGATGAGCTGATTGTCGATCTGACCGAACGCTCGCAGGTTACTTCGATCATTGTGACTCATTTGATGGACAGCGCCTTTCGCAATCCCTACCTTGCCCAATTCCTCAGCGGAGCACCGGAGGCCCGATTCTTGAGCGAAGCAGATATCAACGCTCTCGCCGGCAGAGTGAAAAAGACGCATGCCCGAAAGATCAAAATCGGTCTCGAAGAGGAGTGCGACAAGTGCCGGGCTTCTCATGTTCCGGCGGCGCGGAGTGGATCTCGAGGTGTTGCTGGTTCATCCGGGCGGCCCGTTTTTCGCGAGGAAAGAGAAAGGTGCCTGGAGCATCCCCAAGGGGGAAGCCGCTCCCGGCGAGGATTTGCTGACGCGCGCGAAGATCGAGTTCGAGGAAGAGATCGGGTTCCCGCCTGAGAGGATCTTTCTTCCTCTCGGATCGATCAAACAGAAGGGTGGCAAGACGGTGCACGCCTGGGCGGTGGAAGGCGAGTTGCCGTCGGATTTTCGCCTCGTCTCAAACACCTTCGAGTTGGAGGGGCCGGTGCGCTGCGGGCGGCGCCAGACGTTCCCGGAAATCGATCGCGCTGAGTTTTTCGACGAGGCAACAGCTCGCCGCAAGATCAATCCCGCCCAAGTCGAATTAATCGATCGGCTCGCGAGATTTTTGCAAACGCAGGGTCCGCCGCTGTGACTTGAGGATTTCGCGGAGCGACGCTTCTGAGATCTCGCCCACCGCTTCAGAGCATAACCGCTCCGCCATCTCACACGCCTTTTCCATTTTTGGGCGTGATCGTGAGGTGTAGCTGTGCCAACCGCGCGTCGGCAAAAGATTGACAACTTTTGCCCGTTTAAAGACAAGGAAAGCTTGGTCTAACGAAGATTCCGGGGTTGAGTGATCCCGTTCACAAAAAGGAAAAGAAACTCATGAATCACCTTGCTCTCAAGCCTTGCTCTCTTGTTCGTTATGCAACATCGCTCGTTCTGAGTCTGCTCGCCGGGGCAGGCGCATCGGCGCAAAACTCAAACTCGCTCTCTGCCGTCCCGTTTCGGATCCCGGACCGGGTCGTGATTGGGACCAGGACCTCGCCGGCGGCACCGCTAAACAGGAGAGAGACTTTTGTCCGCGTCTACGATCAGGTGCGCGTCTCACAGGGAGCGGTCGTCTGGCAAAGCGACGCGTTCAGCAAAGTGCTCCGACCCTCGGCCACCATCTGCAGCCTGCAATCCCTCGCGGAACACGGTGAGCCGGCGCCCAACAGCGGTGGGGGCACGCTCGATCCGCTCGCTTTCTTTAATCCGACGACAGTGAATATCGGTGGCCGCATCGCCTTTAACACGCTGGTCGACGGTGTCTCCCGTAACCAGGGCGCGTTTGTCGCCAACGCCGATGGCAGTCTCCAGGCGATCGCGGTCGGTTGCGGCGCCGGGGGCGGCAGCGGCGACACCACCTCCCTTTGCGGCGATCCTTCACCAATCGGTGGAAATTTTGCCGGATTCTTTCTCGGCACCGTTTTTACTCCCGATATCAACACCGCTGGCGACGTCCTTTTCTTCTGCGACGTCAATGGCGGTAGCTCCCGCCGCGGTCTCTTCCTCTATCGCGCCGCTACGGGCGACATTGTGAAGGTGGCGGCGATCGGCGATCCTTCTCCGCTCGGGGGCACTTTCGCGGCGGTCGGACCCGGCTCGATGAATAACAACGGCAAAGTGGTCTTTATCGCCTCGCCGAGCACGACCGCTTTCCCGGCGAATATTTTTCTTTGGGACAACGGCGTCGTCACAAAAGTAGCGGCGATCGGCGACCCCGCGCCCGGCGGCGGCACCTTTTCCGTTCTCGGTGCGGAGAGTTTTGGATTTGTCGATGGGACGAACATCCCGATCGGACCGATCCCGGATATCAATGATGTCGACCAAATCTGCTTCAAAGCCATCGTGACCGGCGGCATCACCGAACGCGGCCTGATCGTTCGCACCGCTGGAGTAGATGAATGGTATGTGAAGGTGCCAGATCCGACCCCGGCCGGCGGCACTTACTTCGATATGCAGGCCGCCTCGATTAATAACGCCGGCCAGATCGCTTTCCTCGCCGATTTCCAGCCGACACCCGACACTTTTAATACCGGCTGGTTTGCCGGCGCCCCCGGCAACTGGCGCAAGGTGATCGCCTTCTTCGACCCGGTCGATGGCGGCCAGTGTCTCGGCCTCGCCTTTTCGCGCAACCCAATGCAGATGATCGACCCGGAAGGCAACGTTATCTTTTGGACGAACCTCGATTCCAACGGCAACTCCGATCGCCTCGTCCTTGGATTGAGCGACGGAAGTTTGCTCGTGACCGCGCGGCGCGGCGACCCGACACCGATCGGTGGGACCTTCGGCTCGATGGACGCCTGGCCGGCGACTGGTGGGAACAACGGCAGCATCAATGTCAGCACCCCGGGGGCGCAAAACGGCGTCCTCAGCGCACACATGACCTCCACCCTTTGCTCGACGCAGACCCTCGCCCTCACCGGCGCTTCCTCCAGGGTCGGGCCATTTGAAATCGACCTCCCACTCAGCGGATCGAGCGGGATCGAATGCCGGGGTGGCGGGACGCATCGGCATTACACGTTGGCTTTTACCTTCAACAACCTCCTCACCTCAGTCGAGAGCGCTGCGACCACTTGTGGAACAGTGAACGGGATCGCTCTCGACCAATTCGATGCGCATCGCGTTTTCGTTAGTCTGCGGGAGGTCACCTGCAACGAAGAAGAGGTGACGGTGACCCTCAACGGAGTGCATGACGACCAGGGCAACACGCTTCCTTCCGCCGCCGCCACCATGGGTCTGTTGCTCGGCGACGTTAATGGTGATCGCGCCGTCGATCTCGCCGATGTGGAGCAAACCCGGGCCGACGGTGGCAAGAAGACCGACAGCGGCAACTTCCGCGAGGATGTGAACGCCAGTGGTTCCATCGACGGCCGGGACGTGACCGTGGTGCGGTCGAAGATCGGCACGATGTTGCCGCCCTGACGAGACCGGCTCGCGGGCCAGAGGCGAAATCGTTGCGGGGCGGGCAACCGGGTGCGAGCAGTAGGATTGCGGCCTAACGAACTCGCTTCTCCGAGCGGCCTTGGCAGCAGCGTAAACCATGTGCGAAACACTCCAGCAATTGGTTGATTCGTTAGGCGAGCAGGGTGCGAAGACGGCCCTCCTGGCGCTCGACCGCAGCTCGAGCCGGACCTGGTCCTACGCCGAACTCGCGCAGCGTTCCGGCGGTTTCGCCCGCGGGCTGGCGAAGGCGGGAATCAAATCCCGGGACAACATTGCTCTATTTGCCGCGAACCGCCCCGAATGGATCGCGGCCGCGCTTGGTGTGCTCCGGGCCGGGGCGGTTGTGATGCCGCTCGATGTGCAGTTGGGCGACGAAGATCTTGCCCACATTCTGGCGGACAGCGCGGCCCGCGTGATCGTCACGACCGAGCGACGGGTGGCGCGGCTCGACCAGCTCGCTCCCAACCTGCAACTTGTCCTGCTCGATGCTCCGCCTAACGATGCCCGGAGCTGGGAAAAATTTTGTCTGGAGGAGCCGGTCGAACTGCCGGTGGCGCAGGCGAACGATCCGGCGGTGCTCTTTTATACTTCCGGCACGACCGGGCCGCCCAAGGGCGTGCCGCTCACTCACGCCAACGTCGCCTCCCAGCTCCCGGGCGTCAGGCAGCTCCGCATCGTAACGGATGCAGATCGCGTCCTGTTGCCGCTGCCGTTGCATCACGTCTATCCCTTCGTCATCGGGATGCTGACCCCGCTCTCCCTCGGGCTCCCACTCATCCTGCCGTTTTCGCTCACTGGTCAGCAGCTGCTTCGCGCCCTGAGCGAAGGGGACGTGACCGCCATCATCGGCGTGCCCCGACTTTACAGCGCGCTCTACGGCGGGATTCGGAGCAAGGTCGAATCCTCCGGAGGGATCGCCCGGCGTCTCTTCGCGATTCTTCTTCGGATAAGTGCTTTCCTTCGCCAGTCGTTAGGCGTGCGCGCCGGCAAGATTCTCTTTCGCTCGCTCCACCGTCGCTTTGGGAAAAACTTGCGCATTCTCGCCTCCGGCGGCTCCGCCCTCGATCCGGACTTGGCGACGAACCTCGAATCGTTAGGCTGGCAGATCGCGATCGGTTATGGTCTGACCGAGACTTCGCCCCTCCTCAGCGTCAATCTGCCGGCCGATTTCCGCCGCGGAAGCGCGGGCAAAGCCTTTCCCGGGGTCGAGTTGCGGATCGATCCGACCGCCCTCGAGGCGGAAGAGCAGGCCGACCGGCGCGCGATGGGAGAAGTGCTCGCGCGCGGGCCGAATGTTTTCGCGGGTTACCGCAACCTGCCGGAACGAACGGCGCACGCCTTTACGGCGGACGGCTGGTTTCGCACCGGGGACATCGGCTACTTCGACGATGACTTTCTCTACATCGCCGGGCGCCTTTCCACTCTCATCAAGACGGAGAGCGGCGAAAAAGTTCAGACTGAAGATGTCGAATCGGCTTACGCGAAGGAGCCGGCGATCCGCGACATCGGCATCCTGGAAAGGCAGGGAAAGCTGGTCGCGTTGATTGTGCCTGAGCGCTCAGCGTGCAGGGAGGACATCGAAGCTGGCGTCCGCGCCGCGCTCGAAAGAGCGTCCCGCCAGTTACCGAGCTACGAAAGGATTTCCGATTTTGCCCTAACGAACGACGGGCTCCCGCACACCCGCCTCGGCAAACTGCAACGGCACCGCCTGGTGCAGCGCTTCGCTGAGGCAAAAACGACCGGCAACAAGTCCACCCCGGGCGGTGCCATGCCGCTCGAGGATATGTCGGGCGAAGATCGCGCCCTCTTCGAAGAACCGCGCCCAAACGCGGTCTGGCAACTGCTCGCCCGGCGTTACCCGGACAAACGCCTCACGCCCGACACCAGCCTGCAATTCGATCTCGGGGTCGATTCGCTCGAGTGGCTCAACTTCACTCTCGAGGTCGCGGAGAGGAGTGGCGTCGAAGTTACCGAGGAAGCGATCGGGCGCATCGACACCGTGCGCGATCTGTTGCGCGAAGTGCTTGAGGCCGCGGAAGGCGCGGGCATCGACCCGCTTGCGGAGCCCTACGCGATTCTCGATGAAAAGCAGAAGCGCTGGCTCCGGCCACTCGGCCCGCTCATGAACCTGACCGCGCGTGCGATCTACGCTTTCGGGCGCGGCCTGATGCATCTCCTCTTTCGCGTCCGCGTCATCGGTCGGGCGAATCTGCCTAACGATCGGCCGTGGATCATGACCCCGAACCACATCAGCCTTCTCGACGGTCTGGTGCTCGCCAATGCGCTCCACTGGGAACAATTGCGCCAGACCTACTGGGCCGGCTGGACCGGGATCGTGGCCGCGAACCCGTTCATGCGTTTCCTCAGCCGACTCGGCCGCATCCTGCCGGTCGAACCGAGCCGCGCCGCCCGCACCAGTCTCGCCTTCGGCGCGATTGTGCTCCAGGACGGAAAAAATCTTGTCTGGTTCCCCGAAGGCGGGCTTTCCCGGAGCGGTGAACTGCAGGAATTCAAACCCGGCATCGGTCTCTTGCTCGAGCGTTTCCCGACGGCAGTCGTGCCGGTCTGCATCAAAGGAACGAGCGACGCCTTGCCGCCGGACAGCGGCCGGCTGCGCTTTCGCCCGGTCCGGATCGTGATCGGGAAACCGTGCAGCGTGGAGGAATTGCGGCGCCTCGGCCATGGCGAAAAGCCGCCGGAGCAAATCGCGAATGGATTGCGGGAAAAGGTCGCCGAATTGCAGCGCCAATCCTTGTAGCGATCGACCATTCCTCGGCCGGCCTTTACCGCCTGACCTCATTGAAGGAAGGCAAACCGCCCAGTCCTTCGCAAGATTGGTGGAGCGCGCCTTGGACGAATTGTTCGCATCCCACCATGCACTCGGCCGGCCGTTCAAGGACGGCGATTGCCTGAACCAGCCTAACGACGATAGTTCAAACGCAAGCCCCGATCCGGCTCTCGGCGCCTGGATGGAAGAACGCCAACAAAAATTGAAGAGCAAAACGCAAATCGTGGAGAGCGGACGATTCCTTAAAGGCGAAGCTTTCGCCAAAGGAGGAAGGATGAAAACAAAAGACAAAGTTGCAGGCGGCTTGGATCCCGCACAGGTGGCGTTACTTTTTGGGCTAAGTCTCGGGCGGGGAATTGTGGTGCATGAAGCTTTCTTCATCGTCGCCGGGGCGATCGCGGTTGGCGCGGCGGCGGCGGCGATCGCGAATGGGATTCATGACCACGAAAAGAACCTCGGACTGCACCAACATCGTTAGGCCATGAAAGCGCAGAGTCATTCCGATGTCGCTCCGACGCCGTTCGAGGTTGAGATGGCGATGCCGGTTGAAAGCAGAACGCTGCAAATCCCGGCCGGCGAAGTCACGCTCGCGGGCGACCTCGAGATCCCGGAAAACGCGCGCGGGCTGGTTCTCTTTGCCCATGGCAGCGGGAGCAGCCGGCGCAGCCCGCGGAACCAGGCGGTCGCCGAAGTCTTGCGCGACGCCGGCCTCGCCACATTGCTCTTCGACCTGCTCACGACCGACGAGGAAGTGGAGGAGGCTTACACCGGTCATCTCCGTTTCGACATCGGCCTGCTTAGCCGCCGGCTGGCGTTGGTGACCGAGGAAATCGCCGACGACCCGATCTCGCGAAAGCTCGGGCTTGGCTATTTCGGCGCGAGCACGGGTGGTGCGGCGGCCCTGCGCGCGGCGCCGGCGCTCGCGACAATGATCAGCGCGCTCGTTTCGCGCGGCGGCCGCCCGGACTTGGCCGGTGAAGCATTGGCCCATGTCAAGGCACCGACGCTTCTCATCGTCGGGGAACGCGACGAAGAAGTCTTGCGCCTGACGAGAGCGCCTATGAAAAATTGCGCTGCGAGAAAGCGCTCGTCGTTGTCCCTCACGCCACCCATCTCTTCCAGGAGCCGGACGCGCTCGAAGAAGTGGCCCGTCTCGCTGCTGAATGGTTCGGCAAACATCTGAGGACACGAAAATGAAGATGCGATTCCGCGATGTGCCGGAACAATTTTACGGGGTCGGGCAGTGGTACGAAGACTTCTCGCAAACGAGCGACAAAGAAGTGCACCGACTGGTCGCGGAAATGGATCAGCGGGAGGCTCCGGCGGCCGTATGAGCGCATTATCCGATCGCATCAGTGCTGCCGCCGACCCGCTGGCCGGTTCGCCTAACGACTACGATTCGCTCATTGAGATGGTGGGTGAGGCCCGGTTCGTGTTGCTCGGCGAGGCGAGTCACGGCACGCATGAGTTTTACCGCGAGCGCGCCCTGATCACGAAATGGTTCATCTATCAGCGCGGCTTCAACGCCGTCGCGGCCGAGGCGGACTGGCCCGATGCCTACCGCATCAATCGCTTCGTCCGGGGAGAAGGGCCGGACCTCGATAGCGTGGACGCCTTGAACGGTTTCCGGCGGTTCCCGCAATGGATGTGGCGCAACGCCGATGTCCTCGATTTCGTGGCCTGGCTGCGCGAGCATAACGACGAGCAATCGTTTCCCGATCGGAAAGCCGGGTTTTACGGGCTCGATCTCTACAGCCTCCATGCATCGATCGAGGCGGTGCTGGCTTATCTCGACAAGGTCGACCCGGAAGCGGCGAAGCGTGCCCGGCATCATTACAGTTGCTTCGAACATTTCGGGAAAGAGGTCGAGACCTACGGTTATGCCGCCGGTTTGGGAATGGCGTCGACTTGCGAGGACGCCGTTGTCCAGGAGTTGATCGCGCTCCGGCGCCGGGAAATGGATTATCTCCAGCGCGACGGCCAGGTGGCGGCAGAGGCCTACTTTTGCGCGCAACAAAACGCCCTCGTGGTCCGAAACGCGGAGGAATATTACCGGAACATGTTTCGGCGCGAAGTTTCGTCCTGGAACCTGCGCGACAGCCATATGATGGAGACCCTGGTGTCATTAGGCGAGCATCTCAGCAAAGAGCAGTCGGCGCCGGCCAAGATCGTCGTCTGGGCGCACAATTCCCATCTCGGCGACGCCCGCGCCACCCAGATGGGCGAGCGCGGCGAACTGAATCTCGGCCAGCTCGTGCGTGAACGTTTCGGCAAGGAAGCGGTCTCGATCGGATTCACCACCTACACCGGCACGGTGACCGCGGCCTCGAACTGGGGCGAGCCAGCCGAGCGAAAACAGGTTCGCCGGGCGCATCGGGCCAGTTACGAAGCGCTCTTTCATGAGGTCGATACGCCGCGTTTTTTTCTCAACCTGCGCGACAATTCCAGGCTGGCCGCCGAACTGCGCATGGAGAAACTCGAGCGCGCGATTGGCGTCATCTATCGACCGGAGACGGAACTGCAGAGCCATTATTTCCACGCCCGTTTATCCGATCAGTTTGATGGCATCATTCACTTCGACCATACCCGGGCCGTCGAACCTTTGGAGCGGACAACGGAACGGGAATTGGGCGAAGTGGAAGAAACCTTCCCGACCGGGTTGTGAATGAGCGGATCGCTCGGCGTTTTGACGAACTGGTTGATTGAACGAGAAAAAGCGAGACAGCTCTGGCCAAAGCCCTGGACCTGCGACAGGAAAAACGAAAACATCTGGGTTCCGGCTTCGGCGCTCATCGTGCGCGGACAAATGGAAACCGTCTTCGTCGCGGCGGATCGCCACGCCTAACTGCGGCTCGTCCGCACTAGGCCGGCGACAGGAAGTTGGCCCCGTCACAAAAAAGTTACCGATTTTTGCTTGACCCGTTTTCGCGGGCGGGAAGAGACTGGGCTCTGTTTCCCGAGAAAAGGTGCCGTGTAGTCTGGCGCGCAAGCGCCCTAACAAATGAGCAGCCCAGCAGATGGTTCGGCGCGCTGCTTCGCGCAGCTTCGCGCGGAGAGGACTCCCACGGTCATGACCCGATCTTCCTCTTGTCTCTTCTCGTCTTTAGCTTCCGAAGTCTTGCCTAACGAACAGAAAGGATCGCTCCCATGCCAGTTCTGACCACCTATCCCGGCGTTTACGTCGAAGAAATTCCGAGCGGCGTCCATACCATCACGGGCGTCGCCACTTCCATCACCGCCTTTGTCGGGCGCACCCTGCGCGGGCCGACCGATCTCGCGCTCACCGTCAACAGCTACGGCGACTTTGAGCGCACCTTCGGCGGTCTCTGGCTCGGAAGCGCCCTCGCTTTTGCCGTTCGCGATTTTTTCCTGAACGGCGGCGCCCAGGCCATCATCGTGCGCGTCTATCGCGCCGATGCCAATCCGCCGAACGCGGTTTTCGACGCGCACACACTGTTACTTCGCGCCGCCTGGCCTGGAGCCTGGGGCGATCGGTTGCGGGTGCGGGTGGATGATGATGTGCGGCCACTCTTGCCGGGTGAGGTCGCCAATTCTCTCTTCAATCTCTCGGTCAAAGATACCGCCACCGGACAAACCGAAATCTTTCGCAACGTTTCCGTCACCCCCGGGCATCCGCGTCGGGTCGACACCGTGCTCGAAAATGAATCCAATCTCGTCCGGATCAACGACGCTCTGCCCACCCCCATTCCCAATAACGCGCCGGCCACCTACCCGGCCGCGCAGCCCGGGCAGGATCCGTTCAACGACCTCACGCCGACCCTCTATGCCACGATTACCGACGCAGGCGGCGCCGCCGGCTCGGATGGATTGCCCCTGGGGCGGAACGAAATTTCCGATCCTTCGCTCGAGGGCGGCAAACAGGGTATGTATGCCCTGCTCGATGCCGATCTTTTCAATCTTCTTTGCATCCCACCGCACAAACTCAGCACCGATCCGGATCAGACCGCACCGGTCGATGTCGAGACCGCGCTGATCGATGACGCGACTGCTTTCTGCCGGGCGCATCGCGCCTTCATGATCGTCGATCCGCCTTACGGCAGCGTCCTGACCGACATGGCGGCGTTTCAATCCAGCCTAACGACGACGAATTACGGCGCCCTTTATTTCCCGACTCTTCTCCAGCCCAATCCGCTGCACGACGGTCAGCTGGAACAGTTCGCGCCCTGCGGCGCGGTCGCCGGGATCATGGCTCGGACCGATTCCGACCGCGGCGTCTGGAAAGCGCCTGCCGGCCTCGAAGCGCGCCTCACCGGCGTGACCGCCCTGAGTGTGCCGCTGACGGACGCCGAGAACGGGCAGCTCAATCCGTTAGGCATCAATTGCCTCCGCGCCATGCCGGCGGCTGGCCGGGTCGTGTGGGGCGCGCGCACTCTCGAAGGGAGCGACCGGCTCGCCTCGGAGTGGAAATACATTCCGGTCCGGCGGACCGCGCTTTTCCTCGAGGAAAGCCTCTTCCGCGGAACCCAGTGGGTGGTGTTCGAGCCTAACGACGAGCCGCTCTGGGCCCAGATCCGGCTCAATCTTGGCGCTTTCATGCAAAGCCTCTTCCGGCAGGGTGCCTTCCAGGGCAAAACCCCGAAGGAAGCATACCTCGTGAAGTGCGACAGCGAGACCACGACCCAGGACGACATCAACCGCGGGGTAGTCAACATCCTGGTCGGCTTCGCTCCGCTCAAGCCGGCCGAATTTGTCATCATCAAGATCCAGCAACTGGCCGGACAAATCGAGGCCTGACGATTCGTGGAACGACTTATTTGTTTCCGCAGATGACGCAGATTTTCGCAGATGTTCAGGGGGAAAAGCGCAGGCAACATTCATCTGCGTCATCTGCGGACGACCAGGATTTATTTAACAGAAAATTTTCGTTTGCCTAACCAATAACAGGAGGACCAGCCATGGCCCAATTCAGCGTCAATGCAGCGCGGTTCGACCCGTATAAGAACTTCAAGTTCCGGGTCAAATGGGACGGGCGTTACGTCGCCGGCATCAGCAAAGTCGGCGCGCTCAAGCGCACTACCGAAGTGGTGAAACATCGCGAGGGCGGCGACCCGAGCAGCAGCCGCAAATCGCCCGGACGGACCGAGTTCGAAGCGATCATGCTCGAGCGCGGCGTGACCCACGACACCGAGTTCGAGAAATGGGCGAACAAGGTCTGGAACTTCGGTTCCGGGCTCGGCGCCGAAGTTTCTCTAAAGGATTTCCGCAAGGACATCATCATCGACGTCTACAACGAGGCGGGGCAGCTCGCGATCAGCTACAAGGTTTTTCGCTCCTGGGTCTCGGAATTCCAAGCCCTCTCCGATCTCGACGCCAACGCCAACGCCGTCGCCATCCAGCACATCAAGCTCGAGAACGAAGGCTGGGAGCGCGATTACGACGTTAAGGAACCGAGTGAACCGAGTTTTGTTGAGCCGGCGTAACGCGCGACCCAGCTTGTTCGTTCGTCCTCGTCTTCGGTCATGGAACAACGGATGCAACGTCTCTCCGCCGGGAAAATTCTCGCGCTCTGGGAAACCGGCCGGCCGCAACATGCCCTCGATCGTGCCCTAACGATTCTGGCCGCGGCCACCCCCGGCGCGAGTCGCGACACGCTCGCCGATCTCAGCGTCGGCGAACGCGACGCGCGGCTGCTGGAATTGCGCGCGATGGTCCTCGGTCCGCACGCCGAAGGCTTTGCGGAATGTCCCCGCTGCCAGGAGCGGGTCGAGTTCGCGCTCGAGACCGGCACGCTTGCCCCGGAGGGACGCGCTTCTGCGCGTCCACCCGATGCGCTCGCGCCCCACGAAATCGAAGAAAACGGCGCCACCATCCCCTTCCGCCTGCCCACGAGTCGCGACCTCGCCGAGGCCGTGACTGCTCTCGATTCCTCGGATACGCTTCGCCGTCTCGTGCAGCGCTGCTCGGGTCGGGAAGATCTGCCTAACGAAACCATCGAAACCCTGAGCCGGGCCATGCTCGCGGCCGATCCACAGGCCGAGATCATTCTCCGCCTCACCTGTCCCGCCTGCGCCCACGCATGGGATCTCCTTTTCGACATCGTCGAGTTTTTCTGGAAGGAGATTTCCGCCCAGGCCCAGCGTCTCCTGCGCGAGATCGACACCCTGGCGCGCGCCTACGGCTGGACCGAGCGCGAAATTCTCAATCTCCCGGCGCAACGCCGGCAAACCTACCTGGAGATGCTGGCTGCATGACACACTTCCTCGCGAGGCTGGTCGAGCGCGCGCGCGGTACGGTGCCGCGGGTGGAGCCGATCATCGCCCCGAGGTTTGCCTTCGCGCCGATCGCGGAGATCGCGTCGGAACACGAGGCGCCGCCGTCCGTCCGGAGGTCGGCGGAGGAAACGAAAGCGGCGAACGGGAGTGGGGAAACGGTCGTTAGGCAAAAGGAACCGGCGACGGAGGCACCTCGCCCGAGGAAGGAGAAGACCGCGACGATGAAGACCGAGGAGAGAGAAGAAATGGTGGAAGATACGGTAGAAGCCGCTCCCCAAAACCTGCTCGTTCCTTTGCAACGACCTGATGACGGCGAGGTCGCGCCGCCTCCAGCCTGGACCCGCGGAAGCGAGCCCCTCGGGAGGGACGTGCTTTCGCACATCCAATCTGCTGCCGCGCCGCCGATCGTTAGGCGGGCGCAGCGCCAGCTGCGACCCGCGATGGCGCGGCCGTCCGATCGTCAAGCGGTCCCCACCCACTTCCCCAACCAATCGCCCGCGAACGAACCGCCCATCGTCCGGGTCACAATCGGCCGCATCGAAGTCCACGCTGCGGCTGCGCCCTCCGCGCCGCCGCGCCAAACCGCTCCTCGCTCCGAGCCGAAGCTCACCCTCGACGCCTACCTCAAAGCGCGAAAGGAAGGCGCGCGATGAGCACTCCGCTGGCCGTCGCGGCTGTCACCGCCGTCCTGCAAAATTTTTTGCAGAACAGCGTGACCGATCTCGCGACCGTCCTCGGCGGGCCGGTGACCGTTTCGACCGAGCCGCCGGATCGGATCGATATTGGCACTTCCTCGCCCGACCGAATCAATCTCTTCCTTTTCCAGGCAACCGAGAACCAGGGCTGGCGCAATCTCGGTCTGCCCTCGCGCTCGGCCAACGGCGAGCGCGTTTCCAATCCCTGGCTCGCGCTCGATCTCAGCTACCTGCTGACTGCCTACGGCTCCGGCCCGTTGCACGCCGAGATCCTGCTTGGGCAGGCGATGTTTGTCCTGCACGAGATGCCGGTCCTGACCCGCGACGCGATTCGCAACGTCTCCGCCACCCCGCCGGCTCTGCTCGCCGGCCTAACGATTTCGGAACTGGCCGACCAGATCGAGCAGATCAAAATCGTGCCTCAGGTCATGTCAGTTGAAGAAATCTCGAAAATCTGGTCGGCGCTCCAATCGCAATATCGTCCGACCGCGGTTTACAAGGCCTCCGTCGTCCTGATCGAGAGCACGCGATCGGTCCGGCCTACCTTGCCGGTGCGCTCGCGCAATTTGCTCGTGCTTCCGTTTGAACACCCGGTGATCGATTTGCTTCAGTCGCAGTCGGCGCCGGGGCAGGAGATCGTGGCCGATCAACCGATCCTGGCCAACTACAATCTGATCATCGACGGGCAGCGCCTGCGCGGTGACACAACGATCGTCCTGATCGACGAGGAAGAGGTCGTGCCTAACGACGACGACATCAGCGCGACCCGCATCATTCTTCCGCTCCCCGCCAGTCTGCAGCCGGGATTGCACGCCGTGCAGGTGGTGCATCCGGCAAACTTCGCCAGGCCCGGCGATCCGCCGCTCCTCCGTCGCGGCGAGGAATCCAACGTCGCTGCGTTTGTTCTCTCTCCGGAAATTACCACGCCCGCCCCGATCGGCGCCCCGCGCGACACAACCCTTACCCTCACGATCAACCCGCCGGTCGGCCGCGCCCAGCGCGCCACCCTCCTCGTCGGAAGCGGCACGATTTCCATCCCGGCGCGTCCCGCTGCCGGACCGGACACCACGCCGACCCTCGATTTTCCGATCCCGGGCGATTTCCCGACCGGAGCGAGCCTCCTTCTCCGCGTGCAGATCGACGGCGCGCAAAGCCCGCTCAACGTCGACGGGAGCGGAAACTTCGACAGCCCGACCATCGCCATCACATGAAACCTGGGATACGAGCCGAAGATTGGAGCGCCGCGAACCAGGGCGCGTTGATGGCGGAAGTGGCCGCCTTGAGCCGGCTCCTGCGGGGCGAGCCTAACGAACCAAAAACGACATCGCCCGATGCGGCGCCGCTCGCTCTCGACGCGCTCTGCACGATGTTCCGCCTCTCCAGTTTTGAAGGCCAGGTTCTCCTTCTTTGCGCCGCGTTGGAATTGGACGGAGGATTTGCCGCACAATGCGCCGCCGCTCCGGGTTCGGGCGGAAATCCCTGGCCCTCCTTTGGTCTCGCGCTCGCGCTCTTTCCCGAGGCGCATTGGGACGCGCTCGGCAACCGCGCTCCGCTCCGCCACTGGCGGCTCATCGAGACGATCGGGAACGGTCCGCTGGTGGCGAGCCGGCTGCAGATCGACGAGCGGATTTTGTTTTTCCTTACCGGCGTGCCGCAATTGGATGAGCGACTCGTTAGTCTCATCGAGCCGCTGCGGGAAAGCGGAGAGATCAGCCCGACTCAGGCGCCGCTCCTCGCGCAGTTGAGCGGCGCGTGGCAGGCCGCTTTCGAAGGGAAACGCCCGTTCCCCGCCCTCCAGCTCTGCGGCGCCGATCTTTCAGCTAAGCGCGCGCTCGCCGCCGCCCTGACCAATGACCTAACGATTCAACTCTTTCGCCTGCCGGTGGCGGCTTTGCCGGTGAATCTGCTCGAGCTGGAAAATTTACACCGGCTTTGGGAACGCGAGGCGATTCTGGAAAACGCGGCTCTCCTCCTGGAATGCGATCGAAGCGAGGAAGCCGACTCGGCTCGCGAGCACGCGATCGGACGCTGGATCCAGCTCACTCACACCCCGTTGCTCATCTCAAGCCGGGAACCGCGGCGGGATCTCGAGCGGGCGATCTTCACGATCGAGGTACCGAAGCCGACCCGGGCCGAGCAGCGCCGGGCCTGGGAGGAGGCGATGACCGAGAAGAGCTTGAATGGGCAGCTTGATCGCGTCGTGGCGCAATTCGATTTCAGCACGGCCGCGATCCGAACCACGGCCACGGGATTGTTGGGCGAAGAAGCGAAGACACAGCTTTGGGACGCCTGCCGGTTGCAGGCGCGGCCCCGGCTCCAGGATCTCTCCCAGCGCATCACTTCGCACGTGACCTGGGCCGACATCGTTTTGCCCGCGCCGCAGCTCAACATTCTGCAAACCATCGCGCAACACCTCCGGCAGCGGACGCGCGTCTACGACGACTGGGGTTTCGCCGAACAATCGAACCGCGGCCTCGGCCTGAGCGCGCTCTTTACCGGCCCGAGCGGCACCGGCAAGACGCTGGCCGCGGAAATCCTCGCCAACGAACTCCAGCTTGATCTTTTCCGGATCGATCTGAGCGCGGTCGTGAGCAAGTACATCGGCGAGACGGAAAAGAATCTGCGCCGCGTGTTCGATGCGGCGGAGGAAGGCGGCGCGGTCCTGCTCTTCGACGAAGCCGACGCGCTCTTTGGCAAACGAAGCGAGGTCAAAGACAGTCATGATCGTTATGCCAACGTCGAGATCAGCTACCTCCTGCAACGGATGGAGGCCTATCGCGGACTCGCCATCCTGACTACCAACATGAAGGAAGCGCTCGATCCAGCCTTCCTCCGTCGGCTCCGGTTCATCGTTCAGTTCCCCTTTCCCGATCAGGCGCAACGCGCGGAAATCTGGAGAAGAATCTTCCCGGCTAAAACGCCGACCGATTCGCTCGACATCAATCGCCTTTCTCGCCTCTCGATTTCCGGCGGCAACATTCGCAGCATCGCGCTCAATGCCGCCTTCGCCGCGGCCGACGCCGACGAGCCGGTGCGGATGCCGCATTTGTTGGACGCGGTTCGTCTCGAGTACGAAAAGCTCGAGAAACCGCTCACTGAAACCGAGCTGGGGGGTTGGCGATGAATTCGCGCGAAATCGAATCGCCGGACAATCGGAGGGACAAGGTTCCGCTCGACCAGGTTCTGGCAGGAATACCTCCACGCGAAATTGAGGTATATATCGAAGAACTGGTCCTGCACGGCTTCGATCCGGGGGCACGCTGGCAGATCGGTGATGTGCTCGAACAGGAACTGCGCGGCTTGCTCGCGGCGAAAGGCATTCCTCCCAGCTGGCTCTCGAGCCCGGGAGCGATCGAGGCCGGGCCAATTCGCAACCTCAGCCGGACGAAACCCGCGGTGACCGGCGTCCAGATCGCGGGCGCCACCTATCACGGAGGGACTAAATGATTTTCGAATCCCAAGTCGCGCGCGGGACGGAGAAGCAGCGGACATTTAGGCCGCAAGTTCCGCGGCTGCAACGCAAGTGTGCCTGCGGCGGGACGCCCGGACCTTCCGGCGAATGTGAAAGCTGCAAGAAGAAGCGAATGACATCGGCGCGCTCATCATTGCAATTGCAAACGAAACTCGCCATCACGCAGCCGGGGGACGCGTCCGAGCAACAAGCTGAGCGCGCATCTGAGAGAGTAATGTCCGGGAGGCCCACGGCAGTCCTTTCTTCGCTAGGCGAGGGTGCGGCGGATCATGGAGATGTTACTCATGCCGCTCCGGCTATAGTCCACGAGGTGTTGCAGACGAGTGGTCAAGCTCTCGACCCAGAGACTCACAGCAGGATGGGCCCGCAGTTCGGGCACGATTTCAGTCGCGTCCGCATCCACTTGGATGCGCGCGCGATCGAGAGCGCGCGCGCGGTCAACGCGCAGGCCTACACGGTGGGCGAACATCTCGTTTTCGACGCAGGCCGTTACTCGCCAGTCACCGAGGCCGGCCAGAGACTGCTGGCGCACGAATTAGCGCACGTCGTCCAACAAAACTCCCGGCGCCTGCCAGGACGAATGGTCCAGCGTCAGCAAAGCCAACAAACTGGCACCTGGCATCCCGCCTTCTCAGGCTGTTCACCGAAGCAGGATCGGAGGCTGGATTTTCAGATCACCTTCGCCCGCACCCGGGTTGAGCAAACTATTGATGACTTGGAAGAGTTTCTGACAAAAAAGCCATCGCGGGTCGAAATCATGACAGACACGGAATATGGCTTGTTGCGAGATTTCGGAACCACTGAACCAGCCTATGTGAAGAGAATTATCGGTGGCTTCGGCAAAATATTAAACCGGTTACAGAAAGGCGCTCAGAACTGGCGCTGCGCCGACGCGGCTCAGTGCCAAAAGATCTGCGGAGAGGTTCCCTTCGCCTGCGCCGCCCCGGGCATCCCTGTTACTTTCTGTCCGCCGCATTTCGCGGAAGGCGATGGTTATGGAACGATGATCCTGATTCATGAGACGGGGCACCAGGCCGGATTTGGCTTTCATACCTACGACCCTATTGCGGCCAGGACAGCGATGCGGCCCAAGGATATTGCGATTACTAGCGCGGACTCATTCGCCAGCCTGGTGGATTCTCTTACCCTGGGCGGTCCCAGAATTCCGGGACATTCCAGCCTTAAGGAAAAAGTGGAGAGTGCCAGGCAAGAAGTGAAAGCCGCTGCCAGCGCCGCTAAGCCATGACCGTAAACTCCAGAATCCAGATAGCACGAGTGACGCCATCATCTTTCGGTGCGCGAACGATTCTGCAACGCAAATGCGCCTGCGGCGGTACTCCCGGGCCGACCGGCGAATGTGAGGCGTGCAAACGGAAACGACTTGGGCTTCAGACCAAACTCACAATCAATCAGCCCGGCGACCAGTACGAGCAGGAGGCCGATCGGGTGGCCGAAGCCGTTGTCGGCGGAGCGAGTTCGAGTCGCTCGTTCATCAGTTCGTTAGGCAGCAACGCCGCGCAACGCGAGCGGCAGGCGGCGGGGGGCGAGGAAGTTTCCGGGACGCCACCGATCCTCGATGAAGTTTTGCAGTCCTCCGGCCAGCCGCTTGAAGGAGCGACGCGCGCCGTCATGGAGGAACGTTTCGGTTACGACTTCAGCCGGGTGAGGATACACTGCGATCGGCAGGCCGGCCAATCTGCACAGGCCGTCAGTGCGGACGCTTACACTGTCGGACACCATGTGGTATTTGCGCCAGATCGATACGCCCCAGGCACGACTGCCGGCCAACAACTGCTCGCTCATGAACTTGTCCACGTGGTTCAACAATCAGCAGCCGCCGGCTCGGCGATTTCAGAGATCGATAGTCCTGAAAGTCCCCGGGAACGAGCTGCGGAAGGAGCGACAAAGAGCATTTTGTCGGGAGGAATGCCGCCACCACAGAGAAGCGTTGCGTCGCCACGGATTCAACGCCAAGCAGCCGCTGGGGGTGCCACTCCGCCGGCTTCCAGTCCCTGCCGAATACATTTCCGCAAGGGCACGACGGAATTTACGAACGCCAAAGAGTTCGCCCGGTGTATGGAGGCTATTCGCGCCTATCTCAAAGGGGCAGGCGCTACAAAGATCGTTGAGCTCGACGGCTATGCGAGCGAGGAAGGCACAGCGGCTTTGAATCGCGAGCTTTCGGATAAAAGAACAAAGATCGTCAAACTGCTCTTGGGAAAAGGAGGGATCGACACGTCCAGAGTGAAACTCTTCGCGCATGGAGAAGACAAGAGTTATCCCACTCTGGAAGAGAACCGGCGAGTTGAGATAATTCTGGCTAGGTCGCGCACCCGACCTGTGAAGGACAAGCCAGTAGGTCCTCCTCGAAGCGACCTTCTGAAACTTTACGAGCTGACGCCGGAGCCAGATAAGGCAGCGCCACGACCCGGCACCAAGCTAAGCAAAGAGACAGGCGCTGAGACGTGTCCCCTTGGCTTCCTCGAGAGTCATGTCTTTCCTGGAGACCCGCTTGCCAGCAAGATGCTGAAGCACGCCCTCAACAGCCTATGTGCTGCGCTGTATGGAAAGAAGACCAAGCGCAACGATAAGGCAGTCTTCCGATCAGGTTACATTTTCGGCCCGGACTGGCGAGCTCACGCGCAGACGATTTATGACAATCTTTGGAAACTGGTCTCCGCGTTTGGCGGCGGATACACCTACGAGTGTATTACGGGATGCGAGCCGCTGGTATGGGGAGAGTCTTTGCCGGGTGGCGGCGAAGGTGGCGAGATCAGGCTGTGTCACGAGAACCTCAAGGAGAAGGACGTCCCTTTTATCGCCGAGGTGATGATTCACGAAATGGGACATCTCAAACTCGGTTTGAAACATGCTAAGGAGGAGAAGACATGCACGGGGGATACGACACACAAAACGACACACCCAGAGTGCTACGCAAATCTAGCTCACGAATTTTGGCGGGTCGTGCAACCGGAATACACAAGTAAGACTGCTGATCTCTGTCTTAGCGGAGGCGGCGCGAAAGTTACCGACCCGTCCAACTGGGATTAAACCGCAGCCCTTTGAAAGATGAACACGCCACGACCCAATACGCAGAGGACTTGGTTTCTACCAAGAGAGGAGAACGCGCTGCGTAACGAATGAGCACGTTTCCAAACTCACCGC
>DATBDG010000156.1:0-28044 GCA_036270055.1 Chthoniobacterales bacterium | reverse complement strand
TTGCAACCGAAGCCGACCTGAACTTCGTAGTTTTAAGGGAGAAATGAAGGCGCTCTATCGCTCGAAGCTCTTTTGGTTCCTGATCGTGCTCGCGGCCGTCCTGGTGGCCGTGCGCGTCATGCTGCCTTTCTGGGTGCGCGACTATGTCAATAAAACCCTCTCCGAACTGAAGGACTACCGGGGCCACGTGGAGGAGGTCGATCTCGCCCTCTGGCGCGGCGCTTACAAGATCCGCGACATCAAGATCGTGAAAACGAGCGGCGAGGTGCCGGTGCCATTTTTCTTCGCGCCACTGATCGATCTCTCGGTCGAGTGGGCTGCGCTCTTCCACGGCGCTTTCGTGGGTGAGATTAATTTCGTCAGGCCAGAACTCAACTTCGTCAACGGGCCGAGCGAAGAAGACACGCAGGTCGGTCTGGAGGAGCCGTGGGCGCAGAAGGCGAAAGAACTCTTCCCGCTCAAGATCAATCGCTTCACGGTCGACGATGGCGAAATCCATTTTCGCGATTTCCACAAGTCGCCCAAGGTCGACCTGGTCTTCGATCGTTTCCGGTTGGTCGCGACCAACCTGACCAACAGCGAGAAACTTTCCAAGACGCTCGAGGCCCACATCGAGATGGAAGCGCGGCCCCTGGGCGAAGGCGATGTGCGGTCGAAAATCGACCTCGATCCCTATGCGGAGAGACCGACCTTTAATCTCGAGACGGAGCTGAAAGAGGTGCCGCTGGTGAAGCTGAACGATTTCGCCAAGGCCTATGCCGGGATCACCTTCGAAAAGGGCACGCTGCGCCTGGCCACGGAGCTGAAGGCGAAGGATGGCGACTTCGACGGCTACGTCGAGCCGGTCTTCGAGCACATGTCGATCTTCAGTCCGAAGCATGATTCGGATAATCCGATCAGCTTCGTCTGGCAGGCGATTGTCGGTGGCCTAACGAAACTGATTCGCAATCATCCAACCGACCGCTTCGGCACCCGGGTGCCGGTGCACGGGAGCTTCGATAATCCGAAGCCGGACATTTTGACCACGGTCTTAAATGTCTTTCGCAACGCCATCATCAAGGCTTTTGAGGGCACGCTCGAGCACAAGGATTTGCCCAAGGTGGAAGAGCATCCGGGATAGAGTTTGACCGAAGCCGGCGAGACGCGCTCCCGCGCCGCCGTAAAATCATTTTGGACACCACGGCGCGTGCGATTATCGGTGGCCTGATGCGTGCCAGAACGCTCGTTAGCGGGTGGTTGACTCTCCTCCTCTTTTGCGCGGCGGATGCACCGTCGGACCAACTCAGCGGCCTCTGGTTTAATCAGGACCGCGACGCGAAGCTGCAGGTCTATCAGACAGGCGACACCTTCGAGGCGAAGATAGTCTGGCTGAAAGAACCGAACAAGGGCGGCAAACCAAAAGTCGACAAGAACAATCCCGATCCCGCGTTGCGGGACAGGCCGACGCTGGGCCTCGTCATTTTGCGCGGCCTGCACAGGACCGACGACCCAAATGTCTACAAAGGAGGTCGCATCTACGACCCGAAGAACGGCAAGACTTACGATTGCCGGGCCATCTTCAAGGGCGACACGCTGGAATTGCGCGGCTTCGTCCTCGGCCTGCCATTTCTCGGCCGCACCGCCATCTGGTCGAAGGCGGATTAATTGGCGCGCCGCTCGCGGATGGCGAGGAGAAGATCGGCAATCACTTCGTCGCGCGGCCGGGCGCCGAGGTTGCCTTTGCCATGGACGCGGACGCTGACGGCGTTGGCTTCCAGGTCGCGGTTTCCAATCACGAGCATGGTGTGGACTTTCATCTGCTCGGCGCTGGCGATCTTGGCTTTGATGTGGTCGCTGCTCGCGTCGAGCTCGGCGCGGACTTCGTGGGCGCGAAGTTCGGCCTGGATGGCGCGGGCGTAGTCGAGGAGGGGGGCGTCGTCGCCAATCGGGAGGATCCGGACCTGCTCGGGAGCGAGCCAGAGCGGGAAATTGCCAGCGTAATGTTCGATCAGGAAGCCGATGAAACGTTCGTGCGTGCCGAGCGGGGCGCGGTGGATGCAGAGCGGGGTGCCTTCGGTGTTCTCGCGCGTTTTGTAAACGAGGCCGAAGCGGGCCGGGACGGCGAAATCGACCTGGTTTGTCGCGATCGTGAATTCGCGACCGATTGCGCTCCAGACCTGGACGTCGATCTTCGGGCCGTAGAAAGCGGCCTCGTTAGGCACTTCCACGTAGTTGATCCCGCTCCGTTGCAGGACACCGCGGACCATGTCCTCGGTTTTCTTCCAGAGGCCGGGGTTATCGACGAATTTCTGGCCGAGCTTGGCCGGGTCGTGGGTCGAGAAACGCATGACGTATTTCTCGATTCCGAAGATTTTGAAATACTTCAGATACATCTCGTTCACGGCGCGGAACTCTTCTTCGAACTGCTCTTCGGTGCAGTAGATGTGGGCGTCGTTCATCTGGAGCGAGCGCACGCGCATGAGCCCGAAGAGCTCGCCCGACTGTTCGTAACGGTAGTTGCAGCCGTATTCCGCGAGCCGCAGCGGAAGGTCGCGATAACTGCGCGGCACCGCGGCAAAGAGTTTGTGGTGATGCGGGCAGTTCATCGCCTTGAGGTAGTAACGGTCGGGTTCAGAAGCGCTCAGTCTGATAAGTGAACCCGCGTGTTTGATCTGAGCCGCCTTTTCGAATTCAAACTGCTTTGAGGAATGAAGCGACTTAGTCCATTCGATAACCCTTTCCGTTGCGTTTTCAGTGTTCCCTTGAAGCAGCGCTGGCGCATCGAATTCAGTTTCTTGGATGAAATCCTTATCCAGTTTTTCAAACCTCTTATTCAGCTCATCGAACGCTTGAGAGTAGGAGCTATCTTCCAAGATCATCGGCGGGAACATCGAGTCGGCGTAGTAGGGCAGGTGGCCACTCGTCAGGTAAAGATTCTCCCGCGCGATATGCGGGGTGCGGACGCGCTGATACCCGGCAGCGAACTCCGTTTCCTTGGCCAGTTTTTCCAATTCCTCGATGATGGCTGCGCCGCGCGGGAGCCAGAGCGGGAGACCCGGCCCGACGTCATCGTCGAAGGTGAAAAGCTGGAGCTCTTTCCCTAGTTTGCGGTGGTCGCGCTTCTTCGCTTCCTCCAGCATGGCGAAGTATTCATCGAGCTGGGTCTTGTTTTTGAAGGCGGTGCCGTAGATGCGTTGGAGCTGTGGGTTTTTCTCGTCGCCCTTGTAGTAGGCGCTCGCCACGTTCGTGAGGCGAAAGGCGCCGATGTTGCCGGTGCGCATGACATGCGGGCCGGCGCAGAGATCGGTGAAATCCCCATTGCGATAAATCGTGATGGTTTCGTCTTCCGGAATGTTCTGGATGATATCGAGCTTGAACTTGCTTGGCTCCGGCCGCGCCCCAAGCGCGCCGAGTTCGCCGCGGCTCGCCATTTCCAGTGCATCAGCCCGGGAAAGCGCCACCCGCTCGAAGCGGTGGTTGGCTTTGACCTCCTTTTTCATCTCGGCCTCGATCTTTTCGAAGTCCTCGGGCGAGATGCGGTGCGGCAGCTCGACATCGTAATAGAAACCGTTCTCGACCGGAGGCCCGGCCGCGAATTGCGCTTCCGGCCAGAGACGCAGGATGGCGGTTGCGAGGACGTGGGCGCAGGAATGGCGAATCCGCTCCAGTTCAGTCATCGGTGGACCTTCGTGCGCCGGCGGCACGGCTACGGCCGCGATGTCTTCAGCGGCGCTTTTTTCGTCGGAGTTCATCGAGAAGCAGGAGATTCAGCGCGTTCTGCGCTGGCGGCAAGCGATGGAATGCCGACCGAGCCCGCAGAATGGCGGCGAGGCGGGGCTCGCCGCGCAGTGCGCGGTGCGGCGAGCAATCGTCCAGCTCGCGCGCGTTTCGTTAGGCGCTTTTGCCCCGCCCCGCTCCGGTGCACGGCTCGTCGCTGCCGCCCTCGGTAGCTATCACCAGTCCGGGGCAGGAGGAAGAGAAGAAGCAAGGGTAAGGTTTCGCCTTTTCATTCTCCTCTGCCTCCCGCGCCCATTGCGCCTAGTTGCTGAACGGGATCGCGATCAGACTACCGGTGACCTCGGTGACGTAGAGCGTGCCGTTCCTCCGGTCCCAAGTCATCGAACTCGGAGCAATGAGGCAGTCGGCGATCGTGGCCGGCGTCCCCGTTGGGTCGGTGTAGAGCAGGACTGTGCCAGGACCGGAGAAGAAGGGACCCATGGAAGAGAATTCGAGGACGAGATAGTTGGGCGCACCATGGTTCCGGAAGGGGACGATCCCGATCGCACTCGTCAGATCATTGATGAACTCCATATCGCTGCCGTTTTCCGAATCGATCTCCTCCACGGTTGATGTCCCGGTCGGGAAGGGTGCGCCGCGCAGGAGGGTGACGAGAAGTTGATCGCCAACTGCAGCGATCCCGGTCGGGACGGCCTGGAGGAAGGGCCCACCCAGGTCGGGGAAGAGCGGGTTGGGAATATCGGGAAAGGAAACTAATTCGGAGAACGACCCTGTCTCCAGATGGACCTGCCAGGCGAGGTTGCGCCCGCCGTCGGTGACGTAGAGGGAATCATCGATCAGGGCGAGTCCGTAGGGGTTGGAAACCGCGATGTTATCGGGAACGTCGGGCAACGGGAACGGAATGAAGTTGGGGAAATCCACCAGCTCGCGGATCTTGATCGTGTCCTGACCGCCGTTAGAGAGGGTGACGGCTTGACCGTTGGCCAGCGCCTCCTGGTCGGCCGCGGTCATGGTGAATCCCGTCGTACGGTTCTCCGTCGCGGCGCTGAAGCGCACGACCAGAATGGAACTGAAGATAGGTGAAGAGGGGCCGTTAGGGTTTTCCAGTGTGGTGCCGGGCCGCGGTCCCATGATGCCCACGTCGCCGGTGCCGATCAGGACATAGAGCGTGCGCCCGCGCATGAGGATCCCGGTAGGGCCGGAGGGGTCTCCGACGTCGGCTGGAGCGGAGGGCAGGCCGTCGAGCAGGGTGCGCCGGTTGCCGCTGGGATCGACGATGGAAATACGCCCGGAACCGGCCGTGGCGTCGCCCGACTCGGCCACGAGCAGGTTGCCTTGAGTGGTGAGGAGACTGCCGATCGGCTCCTTCAGGTCGGAGAGGATTTCCGTGCATTGCGCCCTGAGTTGCGCGGCACTGAGGACGATCGCGGAAACGATCAGGAAAAGGGATAACCGGATTGAGTTGATTGCTGCATTCATGGTTGTTTTTGTTGTGGCGTTAGTTCGCCGTTCATTGATTTACTGCGTAGAAACGCGCCCACCGTTACGCGGAGTTATGTTAAAACTGGTCGCGCAGTCTCGGGTAGTTGTGCGTGTTTCGCCCGCCGGCGAGCGCGTCTCGCCTTCGCGAACTTTGAAGCTTGTTTTCGCGAGACGCGAAAACCGGCGGGCGAGACGCCCACCCTACCCGAATTACCGGCGCCCTTTTGGCGCGAGCGAGGCGACGATTTTTTCGAAGTGTGGGTCGCCGCGGAGCGGGTCCCAGAGGGGTGACAATTTCAGGCTACCGTAGGTGCCGGTCTGCGGTGGCGCGAGGGCAATGGCCAATTGCTCGCAGGCCAGGTCTTTCTCGCCTACCCACGCGGCAATGAGCGCCAGATTTCTCACCAGCCACTTGCCCACAATCGCATCTCTTTCCGGGGGCAAAAGTTCCAGCGCGCGCCTGCCTTCGCGGAGGGCGTCATCTTTCCGGCCCAGCCCCGCGTCGATTAGTCCGAGTGCGCTCCAGGCCGGGCCGAATTCGGGTTGCGCTTCTACGGCCTTCTCCTGCGCGGCCCGCGCCACCGCAAATTCCCGTTGTGCGCGCGGCTCATCTTTCTCCATTCGCGCGATGAGGCCCTCGTAAAAGCCACGATTGATTTGAATCTGCGCGCCTACGAGAATTTCACCGTCACGCAGCTCATACAATGCTCCTTTGGCGGCGGCGATGTCGCGTTCGTCCAGTGCGCAATCGAGCCAAAGATTGGGGTTCGTCCAGACCGCAGCCGGACGAGTGGCCCGAATCGAGGCGATTGCCTGATGGATCGGCCGTGGATCGGCGTTCATATCGAGTTCCCAGTCGGGAAGACCCAGCTGCTTGAAGACATTATCCGGCTTGGCGGCAGTGATGGAGCGGGTTAGCCACATCCTTGCTTCTGCAATGCGCCCGAACTGCCGATGGATGTAGGAAAGGGCATTTAGGGTGGACCAGTCGCGCGGATCCAGCTCAGCCGCGCGCTGCAAGTCCCGTATGGCTTCGGCAAAATGTCCGTGCCGTCTTTGGATGAATCCCATCAAGCGAAAGACCCGGGCATCGTTAGGCAGGGTTCGTCGTGCGACTTCCAGCTCGGCCAACGCGTCGTCATAGTCGCGATAGCCTTTATAAAGGTGCAGGGCCTGGGCCAGGTGGGCTTCGCCGGCGTTTGGACGCACGCGGAACGCATTCTGGATGGCGGTCTGCGCCATCGTGAGGCGGGCCGGGGTGTGGTCGAACTCGAAATAAACCGCGTCGTGCGCCGCCGCCAGTTGGCAATACGCCTCGAAAAACGATGGATCGCGCGTCACGGCCTGGTTCAGCAAATCAATAATCTCAGGTCCATTCGCGGAGTCGTCTTGCTGGACAAGAGCAATCGCGCGCGAATAAAAATCGTAAGCGACGAGGTCGGCCGTCGGCTTGCGCTGGATGGCCAGTTGCTCGGAAGACGAAAGTCTGGCGCGAAGCTGCTCCGCCACCTTTTGCGCGATCTCGCTTTGGACGGCGAAGAGATCGTTCCAATCGCAATCAAATTGCTCCCCCCAAGTATGCGTGTCGCTCCGCGTATCGATCAACTGCGCGTTCAAATGAATCCTGTTCCCGTTTCGGCTCGCGCTGCCTTCCAGCACGTGGGAGACGCGCAGCGCCTCGCCGATCCGGCGGACGTTTTGCTGACCGCGATATTCCATCACGCTGGTGCGGCTGATCACCTTGAGATCGGCGATCTTGGCCAGCTTCGTCAGAATGTCGTCCTGAACGCCATCGACGAAGGCAGCGTTTTCCTTCTGCTCGCTCAGATTTTCAAATGGCAGAACGGCAATCCCGGTCGTGAGTGGTGGCGGGGTGAGTTCGCGTTTCCAGAGGTCCCATCCCATCGCCGTGGCCAGCGCCACCAGAGCCGCCGCCAGCAGCGCGCTCGTGGGATTGCGCCGCATCCATTTCATGCTGCGAGTGACCAAACCGGTCCGCCGCGCCGCGATCGATTCGTGTTTCAACCAGTGTGCCAAATCTTCCGCCAGCGCGTGCGCGGACGGGTATCGGCGGGCCGGATCTTTCTCCAGACACTTCAGGCAAATGGTGGAAAGATCGCGATCGATTTTGCGGTTCCAGAGACGCGGCGGCCTCGGCTCGGTCTCGAGCAATAACTTGATCGTCTCGTAGGTTGTGCCGCCGGCGAAGGGTGGATGACCAGTGAGCAGTTGATAGAGGACCGCGCCGAGTCCATAGACATCGGTCGCATTGCCGACCGCGGCGTTGTTTCCGGTCGCTTGTTCGGGCGCCATGTAACTCGGGGTGCCCATCACGTCGAGGGTGCGGGTGACCGTGCTCTCCGCTTCCACCAGGCGGGCCAGGCCAAAATCGGTCAGATGCGGCTCGCCTTGCGCATCGAGCAAGAGGTTGCCCGGTTTGATGTCGCGATGCAGGATGCCGTGTTCATGCGCGTGCTGCACGGTGCGTGCGACTTTCGCGATTAATTCTGCGACCTGTCGGATCGACAAGGGCGCCTGCCTAACGACTTCATCAAGCTGGCCGCCTTCGACGAATTTCATGCTGAAATAACAGGAGCCATCGCGCTCGCCCACTTCGTAGATCGGCACAATGCCGGGATGGTCGAGCCGCGCCGCCGCTTCCGCTTCGCGGCGAAATCTTCGCAGGTGCGCTTTCGTCGCCCACTGACCAAGGCCGATGACTTTCAACGCCACGATGCGGTTCAGACTTTTCTGCCGGGCGTGAAAAACGACGCCCTGACCGCCGCGCCCTATTTCCTCCAGCAATTCGTAATCTCCAAATTCTCCGAGGGTCTCGCCACCGTGCGCCGCTCGTTCACTCTCAAGCGTTTTCACCTCCCCGATGGCTTCAGCGTCCGGAGAGGAGTCGCAGTCATCGGCCGCAGTTAGCAGCGCGGCTTTGAGAACACAGCCGGTGCAGAGTCCTTCCGGGGCGTCAGAAAAGATTTTCGCGCCGCACTTCCGACAAATTCTGATAATCCGGATCACGGTCGGGGAGTCGTGAGCAGGCGCCCCGCTTTGTACTGCGTAAGATTTCATCGCAGGTTACCTCCCGACTACCGAAATGAGGTAGCGCAACTCATCTTCAACTTCGTTTGGACTCGCAACCGTGTGGGCAATCTCTTCGCGCAAGAGGGATTGATAGCGCTGACGAAATCTGTAGAACGCCTGTCTGACCGCATTCCCCGTCATCCCGAGTTGTTTCGCGATGTCTGCCTGGGAGGGCGCGCCCGGTTCGTCCGGTAGCAATTGCTTGAGCGCGTCGAACACTCCAGCATTTCCGGCGGCTCGATATTCTTCCTTCAACCGGCCAAGCACGCGTTCCAGGACGGTTGAAGCCCAACGGCGTTCGTAAATTAATTCGGGAGTCACCCAGTCTGCCGGCTTCATCTCGACCCGCTCCTCGACGCTCATCTCGTCGAGCGGAATCGGTTTCTGCCCTTTGCCGCGCTTGATAGCCATCGCGCGACGCCATTCGTCGGTCATGAAATTCTTGAGCGCGGTGAGCAGATAGGAACGGAAGTGGCCTTTTTCCTTCCGAACTGCATCGAGGTCGCGGCGCTCGAGCAGCAGTGCAAAGAAACCTTGTGTCAGGTCCCGCGCATCGTCGCGGTTCAGACCCTGTCGTCGGACGAAAGCGTAAAGCGGTTTCCAGTACGCGCGGCAAAGCGTCTCGAGGGCTTCTTCGGCTTGGGGCGATTCCTGTTGCGCAGCCAGCACCACGCTCCAACGGGTGGTGACGAACGCTCCCGCGCCAACCCATGTAGTTCCGCCGAGCCCCACGGGGGAACTTACCCGATCATCAGCAGGCACGCGGCGATGCAACTAAAGCCTCTCTCAAAAATCAAGCTTATATCAGGATGAAGAGCGGCCTCCGGCTCCTGCGTTGTGGCCTGTTGCTTGATTTGGAATAAATGAAATTGACGGCAACAAATTGGGCGAAGTCCAGTTACTTTGCACAATGACAGTGCGCTCGGCCAAAACGTTGCTCTTTCTCCTGTTCCTCGACGCGAGCTGCGGGCCGGCGGAGATTTCCAGGCGCGAGTTCGCGGTCGAACGCGAGCGAATGGTAAAAGAACAGGTCGCGATGCGTGGCGTGACTAACGAGCGGGTACTGACAGCGGTGCGCAAAGTGCCGCGCGACCAGTTTGTCCCGGAAGTGGTGCGCAATCTCGCCTACACCGATCAGCCGTTGCCGATCGGTCACGACCAGACGATTTCGCAGCCCTTCATCGTCGCGTTCATGACGGAGAAGCTCAAACTGCAACCAACCGATCGGGTGCTGGAGATCGGGGGGACGGGGTCGGGTTATCAGGCGGCGATTTTGGCCGAGCTGGCGGCGCAGGTTTACACGATCGAAATCGTGGCGCCATTAGGCGAGAGGGCGAAAGCGACCTTGCAGCGTCTCGATTACAAAAACGTCCACGTGAAAGTCGGCGACGGCTACCAAGGCTGGCCGGAGGAGGCGCCATTCGACGCCGTGATCGTAACATGCGCTCCGGAGCACGTGCCGCGACCGCTGATCGACCAGACGAGGGAAGGCGGGCGCGTCATCATCCCGGTCGGCGCGGCGGGCAATCAGCAGCTTTACCTGCTCGAAAAAAGAGAGGGCCGGCTCCGGCAGCGAGCGGTTTTGCCGGTGCGCTTCGTCCCGATGACGGGCAGAGCCCGGGAGGAGAAAACTGAGGAAGCGGGGCGCCTCGTGGCGCCACCTCGCTAGCCGCGTTTGCTGTAAATCTTAATGTCTTCGGCCGCTTTCTGCAGGGCGTCGAGAGTGAGAAGCGCGGCCTCCTGCTTTTTGATCGTGGCCGCGTTCGTTGCCTGCATCTCCCGCACGAGCTGGAGGATGTCTTTCGATGCGACCGTCCCCGTGCCCCCGGCGGGCGGACGAGCGACTGCGGGAGTGGCCGAACCAGCCGCGGGCATGGCCTGCACGATTATGGGCCTGGGCGATTGCGCGAGAAGCTGACCGAGGGCGAGCGCGCCGAGAGCGAAGAGTCCGAGAAAAAGGGCCGGCTTCATTTTAGCGGCCTCCCCGGCTGGCATAAATCCTGGCGACCCGGATCGCTTCGCCTAACGTCACCAGTTTTTCGTCGATCTTGGACTGGTTATCGGCGATCAGGACCTGCTGGGCCTGCACGTCTCGGAGAAGGTTTTCGAGCTGTTGATCGTCGCTCGCGGCCGGCGATTGGGCGCCGATTGTGCCGGCGAAAAGGGCGAGCGCGCCAAGGAGCATTAGTTTTTTCATAGGCAAAGTTTCAGTCTGGATATCAAAGCAAGTCATGTTCCTTTACCGGGCTCGAACTGGGCTTCAGGGGACATTCCGGCAGGCGCGGCGCGAAAACTGCTTGCGATGACAGGCTCACTCGATACCCTCTGCCCATGCCCGGCCCGGGAATGTTCCAATCTCAGAATCTTTCCCTGCAGCAGGTCCTCGCGCCGCAGCTCCAGCAGAGTCTGCTCATCCTCCAGGCGCCCCTCTTGGAGCTGCGCAACCTCGTTCAGCAGGAGATGGAAACCAATCCGGTGCTCGAGGAATTGGCTGAGCCGACCGAGGAGGAGCGGCAGGTTTCCGAAAGCGAGCCGGCGGAGGACAATTTCAAGGAGGAATTCGATCAGCTGGCCAAGCTCGACGACGAGTGGCGCGATTACATGGCGCAGTCGAGCAGCTACAGCGCTCGCTCGCAGGAGGACGAGGAAAAGCGCCAGTTTTTTTTCGATTCGATCGCGACCCAGGAGACGCTCCAGCAGCATCTCGTCGGGCAGTTGAACCAGACCGCGCTGAGCGGGGACGATCGCAAAACGGCCGAGCTCATCATCGGCAACATCGACGACAACGGTTTCCTCCAGACCACGCCGGAAGAGATGGCGATGAATACCGGGATCCCGCAGGAGGATTTCGAGCTCATGCTCACCCTCGTCCAAAGCTTCTATCCGCCCGGGGTGGGGGCGCGCGACCTGCGCGAATGCCTCCTGATCCAACTGAAGCGCGATGGGCGCGAGAAAAGCCTCGAATATCGGATCGTCGCCGAACATATGATCGATCTCGGCAAGCGGCGTTTCCCTGAGATCGCGCGACGCATGGGCATCCCGGTCGAGCAGGTGCAGAAAGCGGCGAACAGCATCGGGCAGCTCGACCCCCGCCCCGGTCAGATTTTCGCCGAGGCCCCGCAAAATTACGTTTTGCCCGACGTGACGGTGGAAAAAATCCAAGGGCAATACCAGGTGATCCTGAATGGGGAACAAATCCCGCACCTTCGCATCAGCAACACCTACAAAGACATCATGGCGCAGGATGGGAGCGGCGGCGAAGTGAAGGATTACATCCGGGACAAAATCCGGAGCGGGAAATTCCTCATTAAATCAATCCACCAACGCCAGCAGACGATCTCGAACATCGCGCACCAGATCGTCGAACGGCAGAAAGAGTTTCTCGAGCGCGGCACGGCCTACCTCAAGCCGATGACAATGGTGCAGATCGCGGACGCGGTCGGGGTCCACGAGACGACGGTGAGCCGCGCGATTTCGGGCAAATACATCTCCACTCCGCAGGGAGTTTTCGAGATGAAATACTTTTTCACCCCCGGTTATCAAACCGCGAGCGGCGTCTCGATGAGCAACACGAGCGTGAAAGAGGCGATCCTCGATCTGGTCAAGAACGAGTCCGGCAGTGCGCCGTTGAGCGACAAGGAGATCGTGGAAATTTTGGGGCAGCGCGGCATTCCGATCGCCCGCCGCACGGTCGCGAAGTACCGGACGGAGCTGAATATTCTGCCGAGCAATATGCGGCGGAAGTATTAGGAAAGCCGAATCCCGGACGCTGAAGTCATTTCAGCTTTCCAGCGTTTCAGGGTTTCAGCATATTGCCTTCATGACTCCTTCGTTCCGACGCGCTGTTATCGCTGAATGGCGCGGCCTGCCTTCCGATGCGCCGCGATCCGACCCGACCAAGTCGACCGCCGAACTCCTTCCCGGCGTGATGCAGAAGCTGGGGCTGAAGGAGCGCATGCAGGAAAGCGAGATTCTCGGCGCGTGGAAAACGCTCGTGGGCGAATTCATTGCCGCGCACTCCTGCCCGATCGCGCTGCGCGAAGGCGTGCTCTACGTCCACGTCCTGCAACCGGCCCTGCATTACGAGCTGGAGCGGGTGAATAAACCCGAGATCCTGCGCAAGTTGAAGCAGCGCTATGGGAGCCGGGCGATCCGCGATCTGCGTTTCCGCCTCGGCTAAACTGGAGGGACGGCCGCATTCCCATCCGCGGATCAAACACGGACGACAGGGCGGTTGTCCCTCTGGGCGAGCGGGCCGGCTTTGGCGGCCTACATCTTCCGGCGCCGCTTCTTGAGGTGCTTGACGAAGGCGCGCAAGGTCTCGGCGCTGACGTGATGCTCGATTCCCTCGGCATCGGATTCCGCGACGACCCCGGGCACGCCTAACGATTTGAGAAACTCGACCACGATCTCGTGCCGGGTGCGGGATTCTTTCGAGAGCTTGCTCCCGCTCGCGGTCAGGAAAATGGAACGATAGGGGAGGCTGGTGACGAGCCCCTCGCGCTGCAGCCGCTGGATGGTGCGGGCCACGGTCACGTGGGTGACGCCGAGGCGGCGGGCGACGTCGATGACCCGCGCCTCGCCGGTCGCGGCGATGAGGTCGGCGATGATCTCGACGTAATCCTGCGCGATCTCGTGCGAGTGCTCTTCCCGCGTCCGCCGGGGGTGGCGATAGGGCAGGGCGGGACGGCGCTGGCGCGCTTGGGCAGGTGATGAACTGACGGCCGGCACGGCCGGAAGCAAACCAAAAGAAGCGGCCGTTGACAACTGAAAGATAAATTTGTAGCCTCCGCTACATCTTTCAGCTTGCGCTCCGAGATGTAGAGCCGGCTTACTTTGTGAACCTGATGTCCGAAGGAATTGACGAGGCGGTGGAATCCGGCGGCTGGCGACGGAGCGGTGGGCTCGTCTCCCTCCCGGAATCGCATCGCAGCGTCGTCGTCCCGACGAGCGCTTCCTTCTGGCGCAAGCTGGCGGCCTTTTCCGGGCCCGGCTTCCTGGTCGCGGTTGGCTACATGGATCCGGGCAATTGGGCGACCGATTTAGCCGGCGGGGCACAGTTTGGCTACACCCTCCTCTCGGTCATCATGATTTCCAATTTCATGGCCATCCTCCTCCAGCATCTTTGCATCAAGCTGGGGGTCGCGACCGGACGCGATCTCGCCCAGGCCTGCCGCGATGATTATTCAAAGCCGACCGTGATCTTTCTCTGGATCGCCTGCGAGATCGCGATCGCCGCCTGCGACCTGGCGGAGGTGGTCGGCTCGGCCATTGCTCTCCAATTGCTCTTCGGCATCCCGCTCGTCTGGGGTTGTGTCATTACGGCGGCGGACGTGCTGGCGGTGCTTTACCTTCAGAACCGAGGATTTCGCAAGGTGGAGGCAATTGTGGTCGTCCTCATCGCGACGATCGCGCTCTGCTTCGCGTCTGAGCTTTTCTTCTCCCGGCCGCACCTGCCCGACGTGCTCGCGGGCTTTATTCCGCGGGCCCAGATCCTTGCCCATCCCGGCATGCTCTATGTCGCGATCGGGATCATTGGCGCGACCGTCATGCCGCACAATTTGTATCTCCATTCCTCGATTGTGCAGACGCGCAAATTCGAGCGCACCCCGGCCGGCAAACGCGAGGCGATCAAGTTCGGCACGATCGATTCGAGCGCGGCGCTCATGTTCGCGCTCTTCATTAACGGCGCCATTCTCGTCCTGGCGGCGGCGGCTTTTCATTGGTCGGGGCACCAGGACGTGGCGGAAATTCAGGATGCGTTCAAGCTCCTGAGCCCGCTTTTGGGGGTAGGCGCGGCAAGCATTTTGTTCGCCGTCGCGCTGCTCGCCTCGGGCCAAAATTCCACCCTGACCGGAACGCTCGCAGGGCAGATCGTGATGGAAGGTTTTCTGAATTTTCGCATTTCGCCATGGCTGCGGCGGATCATCACCCGCGGTCTGGCCATCATCCCGGCGGTGCTGGTGATCGGGATTTTCGGCGAACAGGAAACGACCCAGTTGCTCATCGCCAGTCAGGTGGTGTTGAGCATGCAGCTCGGGTTCGCGATCTGGCCGCTGATGCGATTCACCGGCGAAAAGAAAAAGATGGGCGAGTTCGCGAATGGTTTTTGGATCAAGCTCTTTGGCTGGACGACCACGCTCATCATCATCACGCTGAATGTGAAATTGCTCTTCGATACTTTCTTGCCGGCGGCGTGGACAGGTGCGTTTTACCGCTCTCTCGGTTTGCCCGCGCCGTAGGCAGCCTTTCTGGACAGCGCCCCGGAAGTGGCTTAACCAACCGAAGGAAATCACATCATGTTCATGCCGACCAAAATTTATTTCATCGTCTTCGGTCTCCTCACGATCGCGGGCGGAACGATGGGCTACGTCAAAGCCGGTAGCACCATTTCGCTGATTGCCGGCGCGATCTGCGGCGTCCTCCTTTTGGTGGCGGCCTTTCTTCTCCCGAGTCAGGTCGTCATCGGCCTTCTCCTCGGCGGGCTCATTTCGTTCCTCCTCGCGGCGCAGTTTTTACCCGCCTTTATTCGGAGCGGAAAAATGATGCCGGCTGGGATGATGTCGGTCTTGAGCATCCTGGGGATCGTGTTCGTGATCGCCGCCTGGATCCGCAAGTAGCGCCTGGGCGTGCGCAAATTCCGTCGGAGAACACTCGGGTGGCTCGCCCTGCTGCTTTTTCTCGCCCTCTTCGCCGCGATCGTGCTGCGCTGGATCTCGCTCGAGCGCCTTCGCCTCACCCTGCAACGGCTCGGCCCACCCATCCTTCCCACCCCGACGGCGACGCCCGATGTGTTTCCGACCCCGACTCCGTGGCGAACGCCGATCATCGGCGGGAAGCTCGACACCGCCAAACTGTGGAGCGGCATCACCGTCCACGCCGAAGTCGATCCCACTCCGGGCGGCGCCGCCTCGGTCGAGCGGCTCGATCCGCAGAGCTATGTCCTCGATTTGCATCTCAAGGTGCGGGTGCCGACAGCGAACGCGACAATCGAGGAACTGGCCGAGGTCACCCCGGAGTTGCCGAAACTTCTGCCCAACCTCGCGGCCACGATCGGGCCCGATCCGGTTTCGCCGCTCTTTCAACAGCTCTACGACTTGAAAGTCCAGACCTTGCGCCAGGATCTCGTTAGGCTGGACCAACTCCTTTCGCGTCACAACTTTTACGATTGCCAGACGATTCTGCGCCTGCGCCATCCGGAAACGAAGCGGGAAGCGATTCTTCTCCAGGCCGAGATGGATGTGGACGCCGATGGCTCCGATGCCGATCGCATCCCGCTCGTCGACGGGAGTTCGGCCAACTTCAAGCCGTTCACCAGTTACCGCTGGAAGAAAAAGACGGCGCAGCCGAGTCCTTTCCTCCCCGCTGCGGAGGCGAAACTGCACCGCTACGAAACCGAGTTCGCGCGGAAGGGCCTGACGATGGAACGAAACCGCGATCTGCGCATCGGCATCCAGCGCATGAAGGCGGAGGTCGACTCGCTCAAGCGCTTCAGTTTTCTCATCGCCTCGACCGATCCCTACATTGTGCTCCCTGGAATTTTCGGGCGCGGAAAGAACGTCGGGAAAGTGGGGGATTACGCGGTCATCGTTTACGGGGACCAGATTTACCCGGCGATCGTGGGCGACGTCGGACCGAGCGACAAGGTGGGCGAGGCCTCGCTCCGGATCGCGAAGGAAATCAACGCCCAATCGACTCCCTACAGCCGCCCGGTGAGCGATCTCAGAGTGACCTACCTCATTTTCCCGGAAACGGCGGACACGTCGTTCGGGCCGCCCGATTTCGAGAAAATCCGCGTCCGCTGCGAGAAACTGGTGCAGGAGATGGGCGGCGCGAGCGTGCCGTTGTATCACTGGAAAGACATCGTGCCGACGCCGATGCCTTCACCCACTCCAACGCCGACGCCATCACCGAGCCCGACTCCCTCGCCTAACGAATCGCCGACCCCGACGCCGCTGGTCGGGCCGACGTTTGCCTTCCCGACACCCGTTAGTCCAGCGCCTGAAAACACTCTTTCTCCGACGCCTTCGCCGTCGCTCATCCCGACGACTTCGCCGCTCGTTACCTCGAAGCCGAGTCCATGAAGGAAAAAGGGCGCCTGTTCGGCGCCCCTTTCTCGAAATCGCTGGAAGCGGAGCTTAGTTGCCCGGACGAACCTGCGGCCGAACGCCGAGCTCTTTCACTTTCTGGTCCCCGCCTTTTTCGCGATCGGCAGCGTTCGAGAAACTCCTTTCGGTTAACTCCGACGCATTGCGGGTGGTCTGCACAACCGTGCCGATGCTCAGCCCGTTGGCCTTCGCCAGATCGGTCCACGAGCGGCCTTTCGATCGCTGGCCGGCGATTTCCTGCACCTTGTCGCTGTTCCCGCGGGCGATCGCATTGATCGCGCAAAGTTCGCCGAAGCGCAGTTGCAAAACATCCTGCTGCGCCTGCAATTCGCGCTCGCTCACGCCGGTCGCCCGCGACACCGCGCTGACCACATAAGGCCGCTCGCGAGGTGCGCCGGCTGCGGCATTGAGCCGTCGAATGTCGCCGAGCAGCGCCTTCTCATCATTCCCGCCGCCACCCGCGACGCGCCTTTTCGGCACTCGCACCGCACCTCCGCCGAGAAGGCTGCCGGTCGGAGCCGGAACGAAAATGGTTTCGTAGTCGTCGTCGTTGCTGGCCTGCGCGGTATCGACGGTGGAAACGGTTGCCGCAGCACTGGCGGAAGTTTGAGGTCCAGCGGCTTGCGGGGGAGCCGCGCAGCTCGCTAGCAAACAAGAAATCGAGAGCAGACCGACGAATGGCTTCAACATACGTGGACTCGCTTTTAGCCCCTCGCGCGGAAAGGTCAAGCTCCAATATTTCGTCGCGGCGCATTTTGGGGAAAATTTGTCGCAGAAACGTAACAATTGACCTTTTGCCCCCGCGCGCGCCGTTGGCTACAAAGGGAGGCGTGGTCATCAATCGCACGAATCGCTATCGTGCTGCCTGGATCTCCGATCTCCATCTCGGAACACGGGGCAGCAACGCCAGTGCGTTTCTGGCCTTTCTGAAGGAATACGACTTCGAGACGCTCTACATCGTGGGCGATCTGATCGATATCTGGTCGTTGCGTCGCGGAATTTATTGGCCGCAGGAGCATAACGACGTCATTCAAAAGCTCCTGCGCAAAGCGCGCAAAGGCACCCGGGTCATCTACATCCCGGGGAATCACGATGAGTTTCTCTCCAGCCACCTCGGGGCCTACGGCGCGATCACGATTCAAAAGCACGCCCTTCACGTGACGGCCGACGGGCGCCGCATTTTCATCCTGCACGGCCACGAGCTCGATACCGTGGTGCAAAACATGAGGTGGCTCGCGCTCCTCGGCGACCTCGGTTACCAGTTTCTGCTCGCGCTCAACCCACTCGTCAACGCCGTCCGCCGGATCTTCGGTTTTGGCTACTGGTCGCTCAGCAAAGCGGTCAAGCAAGGGGTCAAGGACGCGGTCAGTTTCATTGGCGCCTACGAAGAAGCGATCGTTCGTTATGCCGAGCGCTACCATGTCCAGGGCGTGCTCTGCGGGCACATTCACAGCCCAATCATTCGACAGATCGGCGGCATCACGTATTACAATAGCGGCGACTGGGTTGAGAATTGTTCCGCGCTTGTCGAGCACCAGGACGGCGAGATCGAACTTCTGACCGACTGGCAGCCGCTCGGGCTCGAGATCGTCCGACCGGAAGCCAAAGCCGCCGATCGACTCGAATGGAAAGAATCGTATGAAAAAGAAAAAGACGGCGCGGCTGGAGAACGACGAAGTATCGCCGGCAAGATCGTTGCTTACCGACCTCGTTAGTCTGCGCCGCACCCTGCGGCGGACCGGGCAGGCTTACCTGCGCCGGCTCGAGGCGGAGATCGACGAAGTCTCCGCCTGGGCGAGCGAGCGGGCGAAGGAGCAGGACTTGCCCAAAGCCCGCATCCGCGATCTCGGCGACATGATCACGCTCGTGCGCAAAATCGAAACCAAACCGATCAAGGGACGCCGGCGCGATTTGAAGAAGATTGACGCGACCGTGGGCGATCTGCGGGACCTGATTGGGAACAACGGCAGTCGTTAGGTGCGGCTCGTCCGCCAGCCTCTAGCATAGCGGAGGAGGCGCTTCTCGAAGACGCCCGGCTTCTCGGCGAAAAAGCGGGCGCCAAGATCGAGGGTGATTTCTTCCAGCTCCCGTTCCCGGGTGCAGATGAGGCCGAGGAGGACGCTCCGTTCGTCCTCCCGGCAACCTTCCTCCGCTTCGAGGCGGAGGCGGAAAAACGCCAGGTCATGCAGATCGCCCAGCCGTTGGCCGAGCGTCTTGGCCGCCTCCGCCAGCTCGCGGATCACGGCCTGATTAAGATTTTGCAAAAGACGCGCCTGATACCAGATGTCTTTCACCCGCTTGCGCCAGGAGTGAAAATTCTCCGTCGTCGGTTTCGCGCCGACTTCATCGAAACATTTTCGCCCGCGTTTGTAGGAATGCCGGAGCCCGCAGCAGAGATCCTTCATCTCGAGGTCGTCCAACGGCCAGCCTTCGAGCCGGTCGCACATCTGTTGCAAAATGGATTCCGCTTCCCGCCGGTGCGGGCCGAAAGTGTCGGCCTGCGCTGCCATCTCCTCCTCGAGTGCGGCGCTGGTTTTGGCGAAGGCGTTTTTTTCCTGCGCCGCCTGCGCGCCCAGTTTCTCGAGCGACTGCAACTGCACCCGGGCATCGCGCGACCCCGAAAAACCGCGCGCGACGTCGCGCAGGCGGCCGTTTTCCTCCGTAAATATTTCCTGGCCGATCTCGCTCCGGATGAGGCGGAGAAGGGCGCGTAGTTTCTTGATGTGCTTGCGCGTCGCATGCACGGCGGCGGCTTCTTCGCCCGCCCGCGCCTTGTTGATCTGGCAAACTGCGCTCTCCAGCTCTTCGCGGGCGATCCGGCGCAGGCCGAGCGCGAGAGTCTCGTTAGTCTTGAGACGATAGCTCATGATTGAAGCGCCCTGCGGCCCGCGGTTGCACGCGGCGGATCGCCCTACCCCGCATGGATTCGAACCATGAATAACGCCTCCAAAGGGCGCTGTGTTACCGTTACACCACGGGGTATGACGCTGCGTTTAGTCACCAATTTCGGTCCGAGCCGGCGCCGCGCTAACGAATCTTTAGAACGCAAATCGCAATTGGCAACTCTGCCCCGGCAGCCGCGGGATTTGAGGACGCCATTTTGCGCCTGCCCGAAGCCTGATAGCTTCCGAATTGTGAAGTTAGATTCCGCAAAATATCGGGTCGCTCCTGATCGCAAACTGCGGCTGAGCAAATGGCCGACCGAGATCAAGCCGCTCTACAAATCGAAGGCGCAGTATCGCAAAATGCTCGACGAGCAGATCGACGAGATGCGCGACCTGCAGAGCCTCCTCTACGCCCACAATAGCTATGCCCTGCTCGTCGTTTTCCAGGCCATGGATGCGGCCGGCAAAGACAGCGCGATCAAACACGTCATGTCGGGCGTCAATCCGCAGGGCTGCCAGGTTTACAGCTTCCAACATCCGAGTGCCGAGGAACTCGATCATGATTTCCTCTGGCGCACCACCCGCTGCCTCCCGCAACGGGGACGAATCGGAATTTTCAACCGCTCCTACTACGAGGAAGTGCTCATCGTCCGGGTCCATCCCGATATCCTGCGGGCCGAATCACTGCCGGCGGAGATCCTCGATGAGAAGGCGATCTGGGAGGGGCGCTTTCGTTCCATCAACGATCTCGAAAGCCACCTCCACCGCTGCGGCACGCGTATCCTGAAATTTTTCCTTCACATCTCGAAGGAAGAACAGCGCCAGCGCTTCCTCGCCCGTCTCGAGGAGCCGGATAAGAATTGGAAGTTCAACATCGGCGATCTATCCGAACGCGGACTCTGGGACAAATACATGAAGGCCTATGAGGAATGTCTCCGCGCCACGAGCACGAAAGAAGCGCCTTGGTTTGTCGTGCCGGCCGATGACAAGAAAAACGCCCGTCTCCTGATTGCGGAGACGATCGTCGCGGCGCTGAAGAAATTGAAGATGTCCTACCCGCAACCGAGTCAGGCGCACCGCAAAGAGCTGCAGGCGATTCAGAAAATGCTCGCGAATGAGAAGCCGTGATCGTTGTCCAGAGATCAGCTCCGGGATGCTTTTGTAGCGGCGGCGGTCTATGACGGTCGTGCGCATGATGAGAGACGCTCAAGGCTCGGGCGATCGTAGACCGCCGCTCCAATTTCTCCTATGCAACCTTCCCGCCTGAATTTTCGCGTCGAGGCGGAGGCGAAAGATTCGCGCGCGCGGGCCGCGACCTTTCGCACCTTGCATAACGAGGTGCGGACGCCGCTCTTCATGCCGGTTGGGACGAAGGCGACGGTCAAAGCCCAACTCCCGCGCACCCTCGAAGAAGCCGGGACCCAGATCCTGCTCGCCAACACCTATCATCTGCTCCTGCGACCGGGCGTGGAAGTCTTTCGCCGCACCGGCGGCATCCACGGCTTCATGAGCTGGGACCGCGCCGTCCTGACCGATTCCGGCGGCTTCCAAATCTTCTCGCTCCCGCATGCCTGCGAGATGAGCGAGAAGGGCGCTCTCTTTCAAAGTTATCTCGACGGACGGGCCATTCTCCTCAGCCCGGAGCTGAGCATCGAGACGCAGATCGCAATCGGGAGCGACATCATGATGGCGCTCGACCAGTGCATCGCCTCGACCGCCGACGAAGCGAGGGCGCGGGCGGCGATGGAAGTGACGCATCGTTGGGCGGCGCGCAGCCTGGCGGCGCGGGGCGATTCGCCGCAATCGATCTTTGGCATCGTGCAGGGTGCGCTTTTCCGGGAGTTGCGGGCTGAGAGCGCGGAGACGTTAGGCAAAATGCCCTTCGACGGATTCGCGATTGGCGGCCTCGCGGTCGGGGAGGCGAGGAGAGAACGCGAAGAAATCTGCGAATTCACCGCCCGTCTTCTGCCGGCGGACAAGCCGCGTTACCTGATGGGCGTCGGCACTCCGCTCGACATCCTCGAAGCCGTCCATCGTGGGGTCGACATGTTCGATTGCATCATGCCGACGCAACTGGCGCAGCGCGGCGCCGTCTTCACCTCGCGCGGTTTTCTCCAGATGCGGCGCGGGGTCTACAAATTCTCGAACGAGCCGCTCGATCCGGCCTGCAATTGCCCGACTTGCGCGCGCTATTCCCGCGCTTATCTCCATTACCTCACGAAAGCGAGCGAGACGCTCGGCTGGCAGCTTCTCGGCAAGCACAATCTCCATTTCTATCACCAGCTTATGCGTGATATCCGGGAGAGCATCCTCGCCGGACGTTTCGGCGATTTTTATCGGGAAAAACGCGCCATCCTCCAGGAATCGGATCGGGAATATCCGGTCCTGCGTCCGAAGCCGGCGCGGCGAAGATCACTGTCGTTAGGCAACTACTGCGTCCACATCGCGCACGAAGGTTTTGCCAGCATCCGCCAGATCTCTTCCGGCGAGATCATGCACATGCGCACTCCGCCGATGGAAGAAGCCTTGAGCCTCTACGTCGAGCAATCGAATCTGGCCGAGCGTCTCTCCGCCTCGCGCGAGCCGCTCGTTATCTGGGACGTCGGGCTCGGCGCGGCGGCCAACGCCATGGCCGCGATCCAATGTTACGAAGCGCAGGCAAAAACAGGTCCCATTCGGCCGCTGCGCCTCATCAGCTTCGAGAACGACCTCGATTCCCTGAAGCTCGCTCTCCGGCATGACGACAAGTTCCCCTACCTCCGCCACGGCGGGCCGGTCGGCCTTCTCGAGCGCGGCGAGTGGCAATCGAAGCAGCACGCGGGACTCAGTTGGCAACTCGTGGCAGGCGATTTCCTCGCAACGGTCGGGCAGGCTCCGGCATCGCCCGACCTCATCTTCTACGACATGTTTTCGAGCAAGACGCACGGCGAACAATGGACGATCGAGATCTTCCGTCGCCTCTTCGCCGCCTCTGCCGGGCGCGCGGCGGAACTTTTCACCTACTCGCACTCGACCGCAGCCCGTGCCGCGCTTCTCGCGGCTGGATTTTACGTCGCGAAAGGTCGCCCGGCAGGCGCCAAAGAAGAGACCACGATTGCTTTCACGCCGGCGGCCTTCGACTCGGGCTTTACCCGCTCCTACGAGTTGCTGGCCGCGGAATGGGTCGGCCGCTGGCACCGTTCGCACGCGAAGTTCCCCGCCGAAATTGGGACCGAAGAACGTTCGGCCTTTGAGCGACTGATCGAGGCTCACGATCAATTCCGAAGGTAACGCGAGCTTTCAGCTTGCGCCTTTCTCGTTAGGCCCCGAGGTCGAAGATTGCGCTACCGCGGCGGCAAATCCGCCTTCTCCGCGTAGGGGCCGGCCTCGAGCAGATTGTCGATCCCGCCCTGGTTTCGGAGGAGCGCTTTCATGCTCCAATGAATGTGCCCGGGGAAAGCGGTGCCGCGACGCGTCAGCTCGATTTGCCTGGCGATTTCGCGCGCCGGGCGCTTGGGGCCGATCCGCTCGGTCGCGATTCCCGGCCAGATCGACTTGCCGTTGCTTTGCGCGCGCCACCAATCAAGCAGGACGGGAAAACTTTGCGCCGCCGGCTCGATGCTCCAGTAAAGCTGCGGGGCGAGATAGTCGACCCAGCCTTCCGCAAGCCATTTGCGCGAATCGGCAAAGACTTGTCCGTAAGCATCGACGCCCGCGCGAATCGTGTGCGGCACACCCGGCCGCCAGATTCCGAAGGGACTGATCCCGACTCGCACCCGCGGCTTGGTTGATTTCACGACCCGATACATCGAACGCACGAAATCGTTGATGTTTTCCCGGCGCCAATCGGCGCGGCTCAGGCCGCTTTTGACGCCGTATCGCTCCCAGGTGGCGTCATCGGGAAAGGTGGCGACGCCGGGCTTGAGCGGATAGGGATAAAAGTAATCGTCGATGTGCACCCCATCGATGTTGTAACGGCGGACGATGTCTCTGACGATGTCGAGGACGTAATCGCGCGCCGCGGGTTCGCCGGGATCGAGCCAGAGTTGTTTCCCGAAACGCCGAACCCAGTGCGGATGTTTCTTCGCGACGTGATTGGACGGCAGGTCCTGGCTGGCGCTGAGGGCGGCGCGGAATGGATTGATCCAGGCGTGCAGTTCGATCCCGCGCTGATGCGCTTCGGCGATCGCAAAGGCGAGTGGATCATAGCCCGGCGAGAGACCCGCCCGGCCGCTGAGGAATTCCGACCACGGCTCCTTCGTGGAAGCGTAGAGTGCGTCGCTCGCCGGCCGCACCTGGAGGAGGATGGCGTTCAGCTTCAGCTCGGCCGCCCGATCGAGCAGGGCGCGGAGTTGCGCTTTTTGCGTGGCGGCGGGCAGCCCGGGCTTCGATGGCCAATCGAGATTGTAAACCGTCGCGACCCAGGCGCCGCGGAATTCGCGCTCGGCCGCCGGTGCGTTCGCAACAAACCAGCCGGAGAAGAAGATGAGCCAGCCAAACGATCGCCATGCTTGCATCGCCTACTTTAACGCACCTCGCAGCCCTCTTCCTGTAGCAGCGTCTATGACCGCCAAAACATCACGTCTCGGGCCTCGGCATTTCGAACCGGATCGAAAGTCCGTTCCGGAGACACGCTCACCCCAACCGAGATTTCATCCCGTTCGGCGCCGCTTCAGCGCGGCCTCGACAGCTGCTGCGAAAATCTCCGCGACCTCGCCTTCCAGACGCAGCGAAACGCAGGCTTCGCCGTCGTGCTCGGTCGGGCCCCGATTGATGATGACGTAGGGCACACCGCGCTGCGCCGCCAGGAGGGGGAAAGCCGCGGCCGGATAAACCGAGAGCGTCGAGCCCAGCGCGACGACAAGATCCGCTTCCAGCGCCCCCTGGCGGGCGCGTTCCAGCTCGTTAGGATCAAGGCTTTGTCCGAAGCTGATCGTGGCCGGCTTCAAGAACCCGCCGCAGGCGCAGAGCGGCGCCTTGCGCTGGGTGCGAAAGAAATCGAAATGCGGCTGCGGATCGCTCCGCTCTTTGCAGTCCTGGCATTCGATCAGCGAATTGGTGCCGTGCAATTCCACCAACCGCTCCGCGCTCGTGCCCGCGAGGGTGTGCAGGCCGTCAATGTTTTGCGTCAGAACGAGGCCGACCTTGCCCGACTTCTCCAGCCGGACGATGGCGCGATGGACGTCGTTAGGCAGAGCGTTTCGAAACGACTCCCACGCTTCGAGCTTGTAGTCCCAGTGCTCGATCCGGGCCGCTTCCGAGGTCATGAAATCCTCGTAGTAGACCGGCTGCCGGCGCCGCCAGACGCCCTGCGGACCGCGGAAGTCCGGGATGCCGCTCCCGGTCGAAATGCCCGCGCCGGTAAAGATGAGCGCCCGGCGCGCGGCGCGCAGATATTCGCTCAGCTCCATCATCCCCCAACCCTGGGATCAGAGAGTGGATTTTGGCAACTACCCGAAGAGCGTCATGCCGTGGGCGCTGGCGCCGGCGCGGCCACAATCTGGCGGAGCCGGGTGGCGGCGTTGGCGAGCAGCACTTCAATCTGGTCAATAACTTCGCGCGGCTGGTAGGGGCGGCGGAGGAATCCGGCGAGCCCATCTTTCATCATCCGATCGAGCCGCGCCTTTTCGACGAAGCCGGTATTGAGCAGGACAACGACGTGCGGATCAATCGCGCGGAGGCGGTTAAAGGTTTCTTCCCCGTCCATGAAAGGCATCGAAAGATCGAGCAGGACGAGAGAGTATCGCGACGGGTCTTTCTGGAAAAGATCGAGCGCGTCGAAACCCGACTGGGTCGTGACGACGGTGAAACCGGCGTCCGAAAGGATCTGACCGGCGAGGCTGAGGGCCATCGGCTCGTCGTCCACCACCAGGATGCAACGCGATATTTTTAGGGCCGCGCGCGGGGCGGGTCGGGCCTTGATCTGGGTCGCGAGCGCGGGATGGAAAAGGATTTTTTGTTCCGTGCCACCGACGTGCTGCACGAGTTGGGCGGTCACCCTGGCGGCGCGGTCGAGGCTCGTCCGGAGCATTTGGAAATACTTCTCCGACCCAGGGGCTCCTTCGCAGACGTTCTCGAGCATCGCGACCGTGCCGGAGGCAATCTGGAGCAGATTGTTCAGCTCGCTGGCCGCGGCCGGGAAAAGCTGGTCGCCGCTGGATCGGGAGTCGTTAGGGCTGTTTCCGTTCATCTTCGGAATGGTCCGCCGCCGGGCGGCTGGGTGCTGTTGCCGTTCCCGGCAAAACCGGTGTAATTCGGGTTGCTGGTGGTGCCGCCTCTGGTGGTTTTGTTACACGCGTCTCCGTCATGGCGAGATTCCTCGGGAAACGATAAGCAGCAACCATACCCTCGGGCTGGGGACTTTATGTTCGGATCGCGCCCTTGCGGTCGACGCCGCGCGCGAACGGGAGCGAATCGTGCTCGAGTCCTGTCGGAAAGATTGGCTGGCTGACGCGACGGCTTAAAGCCGTCGAATTTTTCAGGGCAACTTTATCTGTTCGATTCCAGCGGAGGCGAGCTGCGCGTTTAGGGCTTCAACTTCCGGCCGAATTGTTTTCCAGCGCGCCACCACCTCCGGCGTGATCCGTTGCAGAATTCGGACCGCGCTTTGCTGCACCGGCGTCGGCGCGGTGTCGACCTGCTGCAAATCGCTGAATAATTTCTTCACCTTTTGCAGCGCATCGAGTTCCAGGGTCCTGCCGTCTCGCACTGTCGCGGGATTGGCGAATTCTTCCAGTTCCTTGCGCAAAGCCGCGACCTTTTCTTTCACGCCTTTCTCCGCTGCCGGGTTCGTTATTTTCTCCATTCCGCTCACGATGCCATCGTAACTTTTCCCGATCGGCTCCAGGGTCGCGCGCATTTCCTCCAGCTTTTTCGAGAGCTCGAATTGCCGGGCCAGATCGGCCGCCGATGCCTTGACCCGCGGATCCATTTTCACCGTCAGCGGCTGGGTTACGGTTTTCCCGCCCGCGGTCAGGGCAACGGTGTATTCGCCTGGCAACACCCAGGGCGCGGTCGGCTGCGGCGCCGTCTCGTGCTCGACCGCGGTCATCGGGTATTCCGCCTCGATGCCGGGAAGCGGCTCCTGATGCAGATCCCAAAGAAAACGTTGCAGGCCCGGTTTCGCCGCGAGCACCTGCGGCGGGCGCACCCAGTAGCGCGGGATCTTCAATTTCGGGTCGGGGGTCGGCGCCGGATCGCTGCTGGCATAACGGCGCACGAGCCGCCCCTTCGCGTCCTTGATCTCAAGTATCACCGGCCCGGAAACCTCGTTGCCTAACGAGTAATCAATCATGGCGCCCGGCGGCGGATTTTCCCCCGCCGGTTCGTCCGGCGGCAGCGGCGTGTCGCTGTTCGTGTTCCAGCGGACGCGCAGCGCGACCTGCGGCTTGAAAAGCTGTATCTCGAGCTTGGACGAGCGGAAGCTCGTGCCTCCGGAGGGACCTGCTTCTGCAGGTCCAAACACGGCGGCGTGCAGCTGGCGCAACGGCGTAATGTTGTCCAAAATCCAAAACCCGCGGCCGTGCGTCGCGATGCAGAGGTCGTCGTCCTTCACGATGAGATCACGTACCGAGGTCGCGGGCAGGTTGAGTCGCAGCGACTTCCAGTTCTCGCCGTTGTCGAAGGAAACGTGAACGCCGCGCTCGGTGCCGGCGAAGAGCAGACCTCGCCGCTGTGGATCTTCCCGCACGACGTTGACGTTTTCGTCCTCAGGAATTCCGTGAACGATTTCCTGCCACGTTTTGCCGTCGTCGCTCGTGCGATAAATATGCGGGCGCAGATCGTCGAGCCGGATCGTATTTACCGCCGCGTAGGCGGTCTTCGCATCGAAGTGACTCGCGCCCATGAGCGAGACTTTCCACCACCCGCCGATCTGCGGCGGGGTGACGTCGCGCCAGGTCTTGCCGCCGTCGGTCGTTAGGTGAATCAGGCCGTCGTCGGTTCCGGCCCAGATGCGATTCTTCTCCAGCGGGGAGGGCGCAACCGTGTAAATGACGCCGCGCTGCCGCGGCTGCGCGCTCGGCTGATCGCGAAATTTCCCCACGCTCGCCGGGATGTCCCAGATCTTTCGCGTCAGGTCGGGGCTGATCTCCTGCCAGTTGCGTCCGCCGTCGCGCGTCTGCCAGAGAGTATTTGCCGCGAAGAACAAGGTGCGCGGATCGGTCGGCGAAAAGATTACCGGCTCGGTCCGGATAACGCGGAATTCATCGGAGCGAAACGGTTTCGGCAAAATCTCCTGCACCTGGTGCGTGCGCCGGTCGTAGCGGCTTAATTTCCCACCGTAGACAAAATCGGGATTGAGTGGATCGGCCGTGACGTAGCCGTATTCCTCCGCGCCGACCGGATGCCAGTCGCGGAAGGTGATCTGGCCGTTCGGGCCGCGGCTCGCGATGCCGACCGAGCCGCTTTCCTGTTGCCCGCTGTTAAGTTGATACGGGAATTGGTTGTCCGCACTTACATGATAAAGTTGCGCCGTCGATTGGTTATACCACGAGCTCCAGGTCTCGCCGCCATTTACGGTGATGATCGCGCCCTGATCGCTCCCGAGCAGAACGATTTTCGAGTCGTTGGGATTAATCCATACGTTCTGATAATCGTCGCCGCCCGGCGCGCCCCGCCAGCCCTCCCAGGTCTTGCCGCCGTCGGTTGATTTCCAGCAAACCACGCTCGCCGAATAAACGACTTTCGGATCTTTGGGATCGAATTGCACGACCGGCAAATCGCCGCCGCCGATTCGCCCCGCCGGACGGCTGTCCTCCGTCGCGAGCGTCCACTTTTCGCCC
>DATBDG010000155.1:0-81583 GCA_036270055.1 Chthoniobacterales bacterium | reverse complement strand
AGGTGCGGCGAGCGCGCAGCGAGGAGGCGTTCGGACGGGAAATGCTGGAGCGATGGGAGAAAATCAAAGCCGGCATTCCGATCTCGCGCGCGCCCACCGGCCTGCCGTTGCCGCGCCTGGCCCTGCCCGAAATCGACGAGCCGGGCGAGATCGCGCGTTATCTTTTCGGCGACGGTTTACCGGGTGAATTTCCGTATCTCAATGGCGCCTACCGAGAGATGTATCTCGAGCCGCTGGAGGAAATTGAAACCGGCAGCTACCGCAAATCGCCTAACGGGAGCAACGGCCACCGCACAAAATCGAACGGCGCAAAGCCTAAACCCGCGCCGCCGGAAGAACCGACCCGTCTCTTCTCCGGACTCATGCTCGCGGAAGACACGAACAAGCGATTCCACTTCCTCAGCGCGCATCAGCGCTCGAAGCGCCTCAGCACTGCGTTTGACGGTCCCACACTCTACGGCATCGATTCCGATGCCGACGGCGTGATGGGCAAAATCGGCGAGGGCGGCGTTGCCGTGGATACGGTCGAAGACATGGAGCGGCTCTATGCCGGTTTTGATATGGGAGCGCCGAGTTTCTCCGCCTCGATGACGATCAGCGGCCCGGCGCCGATCATCATGGCAATGTACATTGCGGCCGCGAAACGCCGCTTCGGCCCGAAGGTGGTGCCGAACCTGCGCGGCACGATCCAGGCCGATATCTTCAAGGAAGTCCAGGCGCAGAACGAGACGATTTTTCCGACCGAAGCGTCGCTTCGTTTTCTTTGCGACATGATCGAATGGACGAGCGAGCACATGCCGCGCTGGTATCCGGTTTCGATTAGCGGGTATCACATCGGCGAAGCCGGCTCGACCCCGGTGCAGCAGGCCGCCTACACGCTTTCCAACGGCTTCGCCTACGCCGAAATGCTCGCAGGCCGCGGGGTGCCAGTCGATCAATTCGCGCCCCGCCTCTCTTTCTTTCTCGATTGCGGGCTCGACGTGGAATACATCGCGCTCGCGCGCGTTTCGCGGAAGATTTGGGCGATTGGGATGCGGGACGTTTTCGGGGCCAGTCCGCGCGGGCAGATGTTCAAGCTCCACACCCAGACGAGCGGCCGCTCGCTGATCGCAGCGGAATTCAAAAACAACCTAACGAGAACGGCAGCCGAATTGATGCTGGCATACATGAATGGAACCAACTCCTGCCATTCGAACAGCGCCGACGAGCCCTTCACGACGCCGAGCGAAGAATGGATCCGGCTCGCCGCCCATGGCCAGGCGATCCTGCTCGAGGAATCGGGCATCTTTAAGCACACCATGAACATGCTGAGCGGATCGCCCGGGATGAAAGCGGTCGAGCGCGCGGTGGAAAAGGCGATCCTGGATGAATTCCGCGAGATCGAATCGTTAGGCGGAGTGATGGGCGCGGTCGAGAACCGGTATCAGCGGAGCCAGATCCAGACTGCCGCTCACCGTTACGAACAACAAATCTACGACGGCACTCGACCGATCGTCGGCCTGACCCGTTACCGCGATCCAAACGAAGAGCCGCCCGAGATCGAGCTGGCGCGCACTCCCCGGAAGCGACAGGAGCTGCAGGTCAGCCGCCTGAAAAAGTTCAAGCAGAAGAACGCCGGCAAAGCCGAAAAGGCGCTCGATAAACTGGCCGCCGTCGTCGAGCGCGGGGAGAACACCTTCCCGGCCCTGCTCGAAGCGGTTGAAGTCTGTTCGTTAGGCCAAATCACCGCGCGCCTGCAGGAGCTGGTCGGCCGCTTCCGGCCGATGGTCTAGCGCAAAGGCCCCTCCCACGTTGCTGAGCGCGCGCGCTATTGCGCGGGGTGCAGGCGGATGTTTTCCCGGTAGAAAACGGTGCAGTGCCGATCAGCGATGCGGCCGGGCTTGATCGAGAGGAGGACGCCGCTTGCGTCGCGCTTGATCGTGCCGGTTCCGGAATCGCCGGCACTGTCGGTGAAGGTGAATTTGAGCGTGTTCTGATCGACGACTTTGGCCGGGCCGTTGCCGTGGGGCGCGCAGCCGTGGCCGTCATTATAAACCCCATTGAAATCGACCGAAATCGTCTCGGCTTCCTGCACAACGTTGAGCTGAAAGACCGCCTGACCGTTGAGGAATTTTTTGTCGGTGTAACTGCCGGTCCAACTCTCGCCGGCGGCGAGGGAAGAACCGGCCAGCACGACGCCGAGAAGAAGCGCGGTGAACAATCCCGTTTTCATGGAACCAGCCTGCCGAATGCGCCCCAAAAAGCGAGCCAGAAAATGCCTGACTAACAGGCTCAGGCTTTGCGGGTCCGCTCACCCTGCTCGATCAATTTCCAGAATTCTCTTGTTTTTCCGAGTTGATCGTCCTCCGCCATCGGCAGTTTGCTCCGGAAAAGGAAGTCCCGCAGGGTGTTCTTGTGCAGGACGCGATGCACGGTCACGCCTTCCGGGCTGCGCTCGAAGTAGATGCGATAATCTTTCGCCCGGTAACGATGGAGCTTTTTCCCCTCGCGCTCGATGACGCCGAAGCGGCTGGTGTCGAGGTTATCGAGGTCTTCGGGCAAAATCTGAAATTCGGCCAGCAAATCGAGCTGGAGGGTTTTGGGCAACGCCGCCATCTCCGCGGCGCTTAGTTCGTTGAAGATGATCTGGAACATGTTTGCCAGGATGCGAGATGAGGGACTCCGTGACCCGCCTCACGAATACACCCGCCGCACGCGACTGCCAATCCTTGTAAAAATTTCCCAGGCAATCGTGCCGGCGCGTTCCGCCACTTCGGCCGCGAGAATTTCCTCGCTTCCCTGTTTCCCGATCAGAACCACTTCGTCGCCCAGACGGACGTCCGGCACCGCGCTGACGTCGGCCATCATCAAGTCCATCGTGATCCGACCGAGGATCGGACAACGCTGGCCGCCGATCAGGACCGCGCCCTCCCGATTGGAAATGGCGCGCGGATATCCGTCCGCATAACCGGCGCTGATCGTCGCGACCCGGGTCGGTCGCCTCGTGACGAAGGTGCGGCCGTAGCTCACGCTTCTCCCGGGCGGCAGGTCGCGCAGGAGGAGGACGCGCGCCTTCAGGCTCATGGCCGGGCGCAGATGTCGCTGTTCGTTAGGCAGAGGCGAGATGCCATAAAGCATGAGCCCGGCGCGGACGAGATCAAAGCGGTGCTGGGCGAAGCCGAGAATCCCGGCGCTAAGCAGGACGTGCACTTTATAGGCGCCGGCGACGCGGGCTCGCATTTGCCGGACGAGCTGGTCGAACTTCACCAGCTCTGCCTCGGTGTAGGCGGCGTCTTCATCCGCCGCTGGGAGGTGCGTCGAGACGCTGTGAATCGTCAGGCCAGGAAGGCCGGCGATTTGTTCCAGCTCGGCGATAGCCTCTTCCTGCCAGCAACCCATCCGGCCCATCCCGGTGTCGATCGCGAAGTTGATCCCGCTCGAATTGCCGATGAAGGCGCGCGCTTCGTCAAAATCGGAAACCGAAGGGATGAAGCCTTGCGCGCAAATCTCCGCTCGTTCCTCCGGAAGAGCGGGGCCGAGAATCATGATCGGGTTGGAAAGACCGCCCCCGCGCAGCTCGAGCGCCTCGTGCAAATTGGCGACGCCGAAGAGATCCGCTTCCGCGCCCAAGGCGCGGGCGACTTCGATCATTCCATGTCCGTAGGCGTTCGCTTTCACGACAGCGAGGAGCGCTGTCTCGGGGCCGATCCGTTCCCGCGCAACGCGCGCGTTGTGACGCAAAGCGGCTCCTTCCACTTCTGCCCAACAACGTTCTGCAATCGGTGAATTCATCTTCGTGGAGTTGTGATGTAGGGCTCGCGTAAATAGATCGGCTCGAGCGGCATTTCCGCGCCCTCATCGTGGGCGATCGCGAGTTCCGCCAGACGCAGGGCGGAGGGATCCTCCACCATCACATCCAGAAACGGCGACAGAGGCTGGGTCGCGATTACCGGCAGTTGCGGCGCCCCCTTCATCCGCGCTTCGATCTGGCCCGCACTCGCCAGGGTTGGACCTTCGAGGCAGCGGCCCTCCTTCACGTGAGCGAAAAAAAACGAATTCCGGCGGGCGTCCCCGACAAAAAAATACTCCGCGCGATCGACCGCGCAGATCGAAGGAAGACCGAGCAGCCGCGCTCCGGAAGCGGCTTTCAAACCCAGGGCGGTCGCAATCGCTATCCGAACGCCGGCGTACGATCCCGGCCCGGTACCGACCACGATCAGCTCGGGCGGGCCGAACTGCTGATAAATCGCGCTCAAATTTTGGTAAAAAAATCCCGAGTCTTTCCGATCGGCAGGGAAGGCCCGCAAATCCCGCCCGCCTTCTTCATCGCAAAAAGCCACGCTCCCGACCGGCGAGGAGAGTTCGAGCGCGAGGACTTTCACCTTTCGTCCTCCGTGATGGTGCGTTGCGATTCGCTCGTGGCTTTGATCCGCAGCCAGCGGGTCCGCGGCGGAAAAACCTGCGGAAAACGATCGGCCCATTCGATGATCGCGACGCCGCCTTCCTCTAGATAATCACCGAAGCCGATGTGATCGATCTCCGACGGATGCTCGATCCGGTAGAAATCGAAATGAAAGACCGGCAGCCGGCCGCGGCGATATTCGTGCACGAGGGTGAAGGTGGGACTGGTCGCTTCCTCCGCGGTTGCGAACGCCTGGAGGAGGCCTTTGACGAAATGCGTTTTGCCCGCGCCGAGATCGCCGACCAGGGCCACGACGTCGTTAGGCGCGAGGGCCGCGCCCCAGTCCCGCGCGAAACCGATTGTTTCTTCCACGTTATTGGAAATGAAGGAAGCCATGGAGAGCGTGACGGGTGATGGGTGACGCGTGACGAGTGAACCAACCGATGCGGGTGAGCGGGAGGCGCGGAAATTTCTCGCGCCATTTTTTTTCCAAAACTTCGGCATCGTTAGGGGAAAGCGCGAAAAGCAATTCGTAGTCTTCGCCATCGTTAAGCGCCCGCTCAACTGACGATCCGCGACTGCATGGCAAGGCCGCTTCCTCGATCTCGAAACCAACTCCGCTCGCCATCGCGAGCCGCGGCAGGTCGGCCCCAAGACCGTCGCTCAAATCCATCATCGCATGGATGCTGAAATGGGCCGTGAGCCAGCGGGCCTCCTCGATTCGCGGGATGAACCTCAGGTGTTTGCTCCGAATCGACCCGCCCAACCAGCCGGTGACGAAGAGTGCATCGCCTGCTTTCCCGCCGCCGCGCGAGACCCGGCGATTTTTCTCTACGCTTCCCAGCGCGCTGATTGAAATGACCGCCGGGCCGTCGGTGCCGCTCGTTTCCCCCCCGACGATGGCGACTTTGAATCGATCCGCCACCCGCTCCAGTCCGCGATAAATTTCCTTCACCCAGCGCATCTCGCGGTCTGGCGGTGCGATCAGGGTGACGAGAGCAAAGTGTGGCAAACCGGACATGGCCGCAAAATCGCTCAAGGTGCGCGCCATCGCCTTCCAGCCGACGGCGGATGGCTTTTCGTCAGGCTGAAAATGCACCCCTGCAACGACACAATCCGTTTTGAAAAGAAGCAGCCGGTCTTTCCCCGGTCCCTTCAGCACTGCGCAGTCGTCGCCCGGTCCGACCAGAACGTCCGGACGCGAAGGCAAACGCGCCACCAGCTGCGCGATGAGCCGATCCTCGCCCACCTCGCGCAGTTTCATTGGGGAAGCAGATCAGGGAAAGCGAGCGCGCTGAGAGAGAAGAAATTGAAGAGGGCGTGCATCGTCATCGAGACGAGAATCGAGCCGCTCCATTCATAGGCGAGGGTGAAACATCCGCCGAGGACAAAGAGTGGGAGGAAACTCGGCAAATGGACATGGACGGCGCCGAAAAGGAGCGCGTTAAGGACGAGCCCGGGGCCGCGCCCGAGATACCGCTTGAGCACGCCATAGAGGAAGAAGCGGAAAATGAATTCTTCCGCAAGCGGAGCGATCGCGATCGCAAGCACAATGATGAGAATGCGCTGCGGGAGCGTTTCGGAGCCGGTGAACATCTCGACGATCTGCTGTTTGCCCGCGCCCTCGCCCAGAGCCCAGCGCGAGATGCTGTCCGCCGCGAAGAGGAGCGGATAAGCCGCAAAGAGTAGGACCGCCGCCGTGCTCACGATGCGGCCGAAACCGAGCCGGGAAAAGCCGCCTAACGATACCACCCGAAAGCCGCGCAACTGCAAAAGCGCGGTCAAAATCGAGACGATCGCGAGATTAAATGCGCCGGTATAGAGAAGCTCGCGCGTTTGCAGGGCCGCCGGCTGCACCCTGGCCGCGACCAGCACGGTCAGACCAAACCAACCAATGAGGAGCAACGCCGCGATCGCCTCCGGCAGCCCCAACTCCCTTTCGCCGAGGGCGGGCGCGCCGTTCCCGCGCGCCGCCACCTGGCGAAAGAGCGAGAGGTAGACGAAGAGGCCCGCGGCCACGAGCAGCGTGTTGATCAGGCTGTTCACCATCTCGCTGCCGGGTCGTTAGGGAGCGTAAAAGCTGGGCAGAAAATAGGCGCGCCCGCTCTCCAGTTGCGGAGTGAGCTGCCCGGGAAAGGAGAGTTCGATTTTCGTGTCGCCGCTCTTGGTTAGGAGGCGGAAGAAGGTGCCGAGGCTGAAGGGCGGGCCGTACTTCACGATCTTGGCGTCCGGGGCGCGCCCCAGTTCCTTCGCTTTCGCGTAGGCATCCTCGATTTGGCCGAGGCCGTCGATCAACTTGTATTCGAGCGCATCGCGCCCCGAAAGAATGCGTCCGTCGGCGATGCCGTTGCGGAGCGCGTCAGCCGAGAGGTTGCGTTCCCGGGCCACGATCCCGAGAAATTTTTCGTAGGTCTTCATGACGAAGCTCTGGATGTACTCGCGTTCCTCAGGCGTGATCGGCCGCGCCCCGTTCAGCATGTCCTTGAATTTTCCGCTTTTGAAGACGACGGCCACGAGCCCGATTTTATCGAAGAGCTGCTGGTAATTCAGCGTCTGGATGATGACGCCAATGCTGCCGGTGATACTCGTCTCGTTTGCCATCAGATATTTCCCCCCGCAGGAAACGTAATAACCCCCGGAAGCGGCGAGCGATTCCATGTAAACCACGACCGGTTTCTGCGCCCGGGTTTTGGCGACGGCGTTGTAAATCATGTCCGAAGCCGTCACTTCGCCGCCGGGCGAGTCGACCTCGAAAACGACCGCGCGCACGTTCTCGTCCTTCCGCGCCTGGTCGAACTGCCAGCGCAGATCGTCCACCATCGATTCCCCGACGGCGCCGCGCACGCCGGTGCTGATGATCCCACGGAGGGAAATAACCGCGATCTTGTTCGCGCTCCGGCCGACTCCCCGCTCCAGGATGACCTCGCGAAAGCGTGGTCGCATTTCCACATCGCCACCGCCATCGGCCAGACGCTGAAACGCGCCCAGCGCCAGCACGAGATTCATGAAGAGACTGGCGCAGAGAGCGACGAAGAGAAAGACGCTCAGACAACCGAGTTTTGCATTCGCTGTCATGCCGGGATGAAATCGCCGAAGAACCGCAGAGGCACAAGCGCTTTTCCGGCGAAACCGGCGGCGGACGAAGCTGGCAGGGAAGCTGCTCTTTAGGGCTGGCAACTATGACACCGTTAAATCCGAGCGGGCACCTCTCGAAAAGCGAAGCGGCGGTGCGTCCGCGCCCGAAAAGGCGTGCCAAACCCGCCCGACGCCGCGCCAAGGCCCCGACGACCCCGGGCGACGAAGCCATCCGTCCTGCCGTCGGCACCCTTTCGCGAACCAAGAGCCTGCTCCTGGCCGCGCTCAAGGTCTGGGAGCTAAAAAACGGCATCCGCGATTAGTCGCGATTCCTCAGTCGGCGGTGTAACGGCGGCCGCTCGGTTGCAGGGAGGTCAGGTGTCGCAAGGGCGTCCGGCAAGCATTGCGGTGCTGCGTGGCGCGATTACTGTGCCGTCGCACAGCGCCCATAGCTCAGCCGGATAGAGCATCGGATTTCTAATCCGACGGTCGGAGGTTCGAGTCCTCCTGGGCGCGCTCCGTTCAGCTCGCGGCCGGTGGGTTTCAAAAAGGTTGGATCGCGTTTAATCATCCCGATGCGCGCGATGGTTTTGGAATCGCCTCGTCGGCGGCTGGTGAGCAAAGAGTTGCCCCGGCCAGAGCCGAAAGCCGGCCAGGTGCTGGTACGAATCGGAGCGTGCGCGCTCTGTCGCACCGATCTGCACGTGCTCGACGGCGAGTTGCCAGATCCGAAACTGCCGCTCATTCTCGGACACGAAATTGTTGGGCGGATTGAAGGGCTCGGGCCGCAAGTGGAGGGATTTGAGGTCGGCCAGCGGGTGGGAATTCCCTGGCTCGGCTGGACCTGCGGCGAATGCAAATTCTGCGAGTCGGAACGTGAGAATCTTTGTCCGTTCGCGCGCTTCACCGGCTACACGATCGACGGCGGCTATGCCGAATTAACGGTCGCGGATGCCAGATTCTGCTTTCGCGTTACCGAGAGCGACGGCGATGTGGCCACGGCGCCGTTGTTATGCGCGGGGCTCATTGGTTATCGCTGTCTGCGTAAAGCAGGCGACGCGCAACGGCTTGGAATCTACGGCTTCGGCGCCGCGGCCCACATCATCGCGCAGGTCGCGCGACATCAGGGGCGCGAAATCTTCGCCTTCACCTCGCCAGGCGACACCACCGCCCAAGAGTCCGCCCGCCGCCTCGGCGCAGAATGGGCGGGCGGCTCGGATGAAACTCCGCCCCAGCCTCTCGATGCAGCCATCATCTTCGCGCCGGTCGGTCCACTCGTCCCGGCGGCACTGCGGGTGCTGGAGCGGGGCGGCACCGTGGTCTGCGGCGGGATCCACATGAGCGACATTCCGTCTTTTCCCTATCGCGATCTTTGGCAGGAACGGACGATTTGTTCGGTCGCGAATCTCACCCGGCGCGATGGGGAAGAATTCCTCGCCCTCGCGCCGCAGGTGCCGGTGCGGACCGAGACGCGCACTTTTCCGCTCGAGGAGGCGAACGAAGCGCTCGAGGCGCTGCGGAGCGGTAACCTGAGCGGCGCTGCCGTCCTTACGCCCTAACGAACTTTCGTTCGTGCTCGAGGAGCCACTTCTTGCGCCAGAGCCCGCCGCCGTAGCCGCAGAGGGTGCCGTCGGCCCGGATGACGCGGTGACAGGGAATGATGATCGCCATCATGTTCAGGCCGTTGGCGCGCCCGACCGCGCGGCGCGCGCCGGGGTCACCAAGCTGCTCTGCCATCCAGGAGTAGGAGCGCGTTTCCCCGAGTGGAACCGAGCGCAGGACTTCCCAGGCGCGGCGCTGAAACTCCGAGCCGACGGGCGCGAGCGGAATGTCGAATTCGAGATTCTTCCCGGCAAAATAATCGGCCAGTTGTTTTCGCGTCGCGGTGAGATGTGGATGCTCCCCCGGGACGACGCTTTTCCCGAGACGCTGGCGCAGAATCGGCAACTCGCGTTCCAAGGCGCGGCGATCGCCGAATTCCAGCAGGCGCAGACCTTCGTCATCCGCCACCGCCAGCATGGTGCCGAGCGGAGTCGTTAGGCGTTCGGCGAAAAGGCAGTCATGCCGTTTGGCGGTTGTCGGTGGGTCGCCGAAGATCTTGGCGAAAGCTTCGCGGAATCCGCTCTCAGAGCTGAAGCCGCTCCCGTTGCGCGCCTCCTCGACGCGTTCGCCGCGGCGCACGTTGCGCAGGGCGAGGCCCATCCGGCGCGCCCGGTGATAGGCCTGGAAGCTCATCCCGTAGTAGCGCTTGAACTGGCGCCGCGCGGTCGAAGGATCGATCGCGAGCGAGGCCAGCTCCTTGTCGGTCAGCCGCCCATCGGGCGCTTTCTCCACTTCGGCCCGCAGCCGCTCGATCAATTCCGGCGCGGGACGCGCCGGATCCATCGGGTGACAACGCAAACAGGGCCGATAACCACCGATCAAGGCCTCGTTAGGCGAAGGGAAGAATTCGACGTTCTGCCGCGCCGGTTTTTTCGCGCTACAGGTCGGACGACAGAAGATCCCGGTGGTGCGGACCCCGACGAGGAAAATACCTTCAAAGCTCGGGTCGCTCTCGACCAGGGCCTGGTACATGGTGTCGTTAGGCGGAAGGAGTTCGAGCGTTTTCATGCGCGTTGGATGGCGAAGGTGTAGCAGCCGCGGTCGGCGCTGCGGGCCTGTAGAAATTCAGTTTCCGGGTTGTGGAGCAGCTTTTCAATGACCGTTTCGGCGTCGCCATTTGGGGCCGCTTCGGCCGCGATCATCTCCTGTTGTGAGTTGTAGGCGCGAATCACCCGGCCGTTGCGAAAATCCGCCGGATACTCGTCCGTCGCCTCATAGCGCGGGCAGGATTCCGCATGAACGAAGATCGGTCCGCTCTCGGCATAGGGACGGCCCGCCGGGATCGACGCATAGGGGAACAAAACGACCTGCTCGTCCGGTTGCGCCCAGCGCAAACAATGCCGGCAAGGATAACCCGTCGGCGCATCGACCGTGACGCAGGCATGATCAGGCGCGCCCTCTCGCGCCCGGGTGCGCGCCGCTTCCGCGACTTCGGTCGCCAGCGGCACGATTCGAAAGTTTGATTTTTGCATGCCGCACCATAATCACGCCACGCTAGACCGCGCATCGACGGAATTCGGGCATCGAATTCCCCCGGGCGGAAGTGCCTGAACGTGCCGCCAAATCAATGGAGTGGACGAAGGATTTCCCAGCTCGCCCTGTTTCTCCGTAGTTATCGAACTCCCCCGAAATCGGCCTCTTCCTCGCTTGTCATCCTGAGCCCCGAAAGCTTTTCGGGGCGAAGAACCTCAGAAATGCAATCCACGTGCTCTCTCTGCGGAATGCGTTGATTGCGATTGTGAGGTCTCTCTCCCCCTTCGCAGAGCGAGCGCCCACAGCGCGGGCCGCGCGTGCCTACCAGCGATGATAGGCGGGATGGCCTTCCTTTACCGCCACGAATGTCCCGCGGCAGGTCGCGCAGACTTTTCCGCCCGCCGTCAGGGTGCCCTCGACCGTGGCGCGGTCGCCGGTCGATTCCACCACTTTGGCGGAAAGATGAACCGAGTCATGGGTCGGGGTCGGACGGAGGAGCTTGATCGCGTAATCCGCAGTCACCGTGCAGGGCACGCGGTCTTCGCCCGCCTGTTTCATGAGATGATAAGCGGCGGTCCAGTTGCAGTGGCAATCGAGCAGCGTGCCGATGATTCCGCCGTTGAGAACGCCGGGGAAGGCTTCATACTTCGGCTCCGGGTTCCATTCCGCCACGACCGCGTCGCCCTCCGCAAAACTGCGGATGCGCAAGCCTTCGGCATTGGCCGGACCGCAGCCCCAGCAGGCATTGTTAGGCGCGTATTTTTCCTGGAGTGATTGTGGATCCATAAAAGGCAGAGCGAGCTCCCAGCTTGCTCGTTTTGTCCGCGCAAGCAAGAGGCGCGCGCTAGGCTCCGGCGCCGTTGGGTGAACCGGTGTAGGGCCGCGCCTCCGGGCCGGTGTAAAGCGAGCGCGGACGAATCAATCGGTTGTTGTCCTGTTGCTCGACGACGTGCGCGCACCAGCCGGCGACGCGCGAAGCGGCGAAAATCGGCGTGTTCAACTCCGGCGGAAATTCCAGCATCGTGAAAACGGGCGCGGCGTAGAGATCGACGTTGGCGCAGAGATGTTTCTCGCGTTCCATCGTCGCTTCGAGCTTTTCGCAAATCGGCACCCAATCTTTTTTCCCAACCCGCTCGCCCAGATCGCGCGCGATCTCGCGCATGATCGGCACCCGCGAATCGCCTTTTTTGTAAACGCGATGGCCGAAGCCCATGATTTTGGCTTTCCTGGCGAGCGCATCCATCATCCATTTTTCCGCCCGGTCGGGCGTTTTGATGTCGTCGAGCATCTTCATCGACTCCTCGTTAGCGCCGCCATGCAGCGGACCCTTGAGCGTGCCGCAGGCGCTCGTGACGGCGGCATACATGTCGGCCAGGGTCGAAGCGGTGACGCGGGCCGCGAAGGTCGAGGCGTTGAACTCGTGATCGGCGTAAAGGATGAAAATTGTGTCCATCATCCGGATCTTCCACGAAGGCGGAACTTCGCCCTCGAGTTTGTAAAAAAGATTTCCCGCCAGAGTCAGGTCGGGCCGCTCTGGGAGCGGATCTTCGCCGCGCTGGATGCGAAAACCGTCCGCGATCAGGGTCGAGACTTTCGCAATCAAACGGATGGCCTTGCGAATGTTGGCGTCGTGCGAGTTGTCGTTCAGTTCCGGATCGAACGGGGCAAGCATCGAAACGCCGGTCCGCAGCATGTCCATCGGGTGGGTTTTCTTCGGCAGGAGCCGCAGCATTTCGAGGACCTGTTTGGGAAGAGGGCGCTCCTTCGCGAGCGCGCTGGAGAATTCTGCGCGTTGCTCGGCCGTCGGCAATTCGCCGTGGAGGAGGAGGTAAGCGACTTCCTCGAAGTTCGCTTTCTCGGCCATCTCGTGAATGTCGTAGCCGCGATACATGAGGCCGGCGTTGGGATCGACCCAGCAGATCTCTGTTTCTCCGGCGATGACGCCGGCGAGGCCGGGGCTGTAAGCTGGTTTGGGTTCGATGCTCATAGTTTCTTTTCGGTCTGGTCGTTACTCTTAACGTCCAACGCTCAACGTTCAACGTTCAACGTCTAATTGCAGAAAAGGAGCCGCGTTCCGCGCTCTTCATTGAGCGAGGAGCGTTGGACGTTTATTTCTCTTTCGCCGCTTCATAACCCGGCCAGCTCTCCGCCGCCGGATCGTACTCGAGCATCTCGTAAAGTTCCTTCCGCGTCTGCATCCGGTCGAGCCATTCGTCGGGCGTGCCCGCCTCTTTCAGCGCGCGGAAAAATTCCCCGGTCGTTTTCATCGAAACACGAAACGCGCTTTGCGGAAAGATCACCAACCGATAACCAAGCTCGCTCAGCTCCCGCACGTTGAGCGACGGGCTTTTGCCAAACTCGGTCATGTTCGCGAGCAGCGGCACTTTCACTTCCCGCGCGAAATCGCGGAACTCTTCCTTTGTCTGGAGCGCCTCAGGAAATATCGCGTCCGCCCCGGCGGCGACGTAGGCGTTGGCACGCTGCACGGCGCCGTCGAAATTTTCCAGCGCACGCGAATCGGTCCGCGCGATGAGAAGAAAATCCGGATCGGCTTTTGCCGCCACCGCGGCGCGAATCTTCGCCGTCATCTCGTCGGTTCCCACCAGGCGTTTGCCCGCGAGATGACCGCAGCGTTTCGGAAATTCCTGGTCTTCAAGATGGCAGCCAGCCAACCCGGCGCGCTCCAGCTCGTAGACAGTCCGCCCGACGTTTTCGGCACCGCCAAATCCCGTGTCGGCATCCACGATCGCGGGAATTGTCACCGCCTTGGCGATGAACCCGGCGAGCATCGCGACTTCGTTCAAGGTCAGGAGTCCGACATCGGGCAAGCCGGCGGTGCAGTTGGCGAGTCCCGCGCCGCTGATGTAAACCCCATCGAAACCGGCCCGCTCAACCTGTCGCGCCATGGAGGCGTTCGGCACGCCCGGCAGCGCGACAATACCCTTCGCGATTAGGCTCCGGAGTTTCGATGTCTTCGTCTGCTCAGCCATGATGGAGATTAGCTTCTTTGGTTCGAAGTTGCTGCAAGGAAATCCGGGGAGCACGGGCTGTTAGCCCGTCGTTCGGTGCAGTCTGCGCCGAACATCACGCGGAGTGACGCAATCCGGGAAGGTTCCTGGCACGAGGCGCTGCGCGCAAATGCATCCGGCAACCTGCCGGATGCGACGGGCTGACAGCCCGTTCTCCCCGGAATCTGCCGCCACCCGCACCGCAAAATGAGTCCGGTAGATGTGTCGTCATGCCGGCATCCTGGCCAGCTCCATCAACTCGCTGGGATCGGGCGCTTCCTCCAGTTTCCACGCAACGTCGAGGAGCTTGCGCGCGCCGGCTTCGCCCAGTTCCGGCACGACGAGAGAGTTGAATTTGCCTTCGAGTTGTTCATCGCTCACCGGGTTGAGCGCATTGCCTAACGGATAATCGACCCGCTTGGTGAAGGTGCGGTCGTCATGCAGCGTGACGTGCACGATGTTCGCCACGGCCTTGGCGTAAAGCGCGCTCAGCTCGTCGTCCCGCTGCACCGTCACCTCCTCGAGGAATTTCCAGATCTTCGGGTCCGTGAAACGCTCGGGCTGGAATTGTTTCTCCGTTACTTCGCCATCGAGGAGCGCGATCGCGGTGATGTAAGGCAGACTGTGGTCCGCGGTCTCGCGCGTTTCCGGTTTCCACTTCTCCGGCTCACTCCCAATGATGTCGACCGAGGCGTCGTGGCTCTCGATCCGGACCGACCGGATCTGAGAGGGATCGCCGATTTGCTGGCGCAGGAAGAGCGCGGCTTCGATCGCACTCTGGCTATGGTATTCCGCCGGCCAGTATTTGATGCTCGTTTTCAGGATCATCGAGGCCGGGCCTTCACCCGGGACGGCTTCCTGCGATTTGTCGAAAACCTCGCCGACCTTGCCTAACGAGACCCCAAGCTCTTTCTCGAAACCCATCGCGCCCTCGAAGATCGGGGCCGGACCGGTCATGCCGGCGCGGGCGAGAAGCGCGGCGTAAACCCCAAGGCGCGCCGCATTCGCAAAGGCGACGCCCTTCCAATGCGACAGCTCGCCCACGCGCGCCTGCCGGAAAGCGGCGCAATGCACCCCGGCGATGTTGATCGCATGACGGGTCCGTTCCGGGTCGAGCTGCATCAGCTTCGCGCATGCGAGGGCGGTCGAGAATGCGCCGTAGGTCGGGTGGTCCCAGCCGCGCGATCGAATGCTGGCGGCGTCGCAGAACCGGCATTGCACTTCGTAGGCAATCGCGGTCGCGAGGATCATCGCTTTCCCGCTCGCCCCGACGCTTTCACCGACGGCGAGGACGGCGGCGATGTTATCGCTCGGGTGCGCCGGTTCTTTCGAAAGATAGGTGTCGTTGTAATCGAAATAGCGAATGCAGCAGCCTGTCGCGAAAGCCGCCCAGTCTGGCGGCGCCTGATGATCGGTCCCGATGACGGTCGCGCCGTTATTGGCCGAAAAATCGGAGGCGACTTTTCGCGCGATCGCGCACGGCTCTTCGTGCCAGGCGCCGAGGGCGCACCCAAAGGAGTCGATCACCCGCCGTTTTACCTCGTGCACGACATTCTTGCCGAGATCTTCGAACTGGAGCGAGCAGACGTATTCCGCGAGGCGATGAGCGAGTGATTTGGACATAGAGAGCCTGCAATCTGGCGACGAATCGCCGCGCGGCAAGCCGGGCTGTTTTGGACAGGATTGACAGGATTTTACGGGATTGAGAAAAGGCCAGCAGGGATCGCTCTCTATTCTCGATCCTAATCCTGTCCATCCTGTTAATCCTGTCGTTATTCCTCCGTGCCCAATCCCCCAATCCATGATTAGGTTTCTCCCCTCATGAGCAAAGTTTATCCTGACGCCAAGGCCGCGCTCGACGGCCTCCTTCACGACAACATGACGATCGCCGCGGGCGGTTTCGGCTTGTGCGGCATTCCGGAAAACCTGATTGCCGCGCTGCACGAAAGTGGCGTGAAAGATCTCACGATCGTCGGGAACAACGCGGGCGTGGACGGATTCGGGATGGGTGTCTTGCTGCCTGCGCGGCAGGTGAAGAAGGTCATGGCCTCCTATGTGGGCGAGAACAAGGAGTTCGAGCGCCAGGTGCTGGCGGGCGAACTCGAGCTCGAGCTGATTCCGCAGGGGACGCTGGCCGAGCGCTTGCGCGCGGGGGGCGCGGGCATCCCGGGATTTTATACCCGCACTGGCTTCGGCACGAAACTAACCGAAGGCAAGGAGACAAAAAAATTTGACGATCTGGAATACGTCCTCGAGCCCGGGATCAAGGCCGAGGTCTCCCTCGTCAAAGCCTGGAAGGGCGACAAGTCGGGCAATCTTATCTATCGCAAAACCTCGCGGAACTTTAACCCGATGATCGCGAGCTGCGGAAAAGTCTGCGTCGGAGAAGTGGAGGAGCTGGTCGAAGTCGGCGAACTGGATCCGGATCAGATTCACACCCCCGGGATTTTTGTCGATCGCATCATCCAGGGAAAGAATTACGAGAAGCGGATCGAATTCCGCACCGTCCAGGGAGCGGGCAGCGCGCAGAAAGCCAACCCGACGCGCGACCTCCTTGCGCAACGCGCCGCGCGGGAATTGCGCGACGGTTACTACGTCAATCTCGGGATCGGCATCCCGACACTCGTGGCCAACTATATTCCCGAAGGAATGAACGTCACCCTCCAGTCCGAGAACGGATTGTTAGGCATCGGGCCTTTTCCCGAGCCCGGCAAGGAAGACGCCGACTTGATCAACGCCGGCAAGCAAACCATCACCACGATGCCGGGCTCCGCGTTTTTTTCGAGTGCCGATTCCTTCACCATGATTCGCGGTGGACATATCGACCTCGCGATTCTCGGCGCCTTCGAAGTCACAGACAAAGGCGACATCGCCAACTGGATGATTCCCGGCAAGATGGTCAAAGGCCCGGGCGGCGCGATGGATCTGGTCGCCGGAGTAAAGCGGGTCGTGGCGGTGATGGAGCATACGGCGCGGGACGGCAGCCCGAAGATCTTGAAGGAATGTACGCTGCCCATCACCGGTCTGGGAGTCGTGAACCTCATCATCACCGATCTCTGCGTTTTCGAGGTGAAGGAAGGCGGCGGGCTTATTCTGAGCGAGCTGCTCTCCGACGCCAGCGTCGAGGACATCCGCGCCAAGACCGGTGCGCCCTTTGAAGTGGCGTTGAAAAGCTGACGCGGCGCTGCCTGATTGCGGGGAGCACGGGCTGTTAGCCCGTTGCATCCGGCAGTCTGCCGGGTGCGTTTGCGCGGAGCGCAACTCGTGGATGGGGCGGTGGGTATCGCGTAACGCAGCGTGCGGTTTCGGTGGAGGCTCCACCGAACGACGGGCTAGCAGCCCGTGCTCCCCGGAGGTGGCGCCACGCGCTTTTTCTTTTCGCTCCCAATACCCGGGAGCGCTACGCTGGCCTAACCATCGTACGCCTATGATTCTCGAACACCCGCTGAGTGACAAAGAACGCGCCTTCCTCGATCGCGTCACTGCCTTTGCCCGCGACGAAGTGATGCCCCACGCCGATCAATGGGATCACGACGAAAAGTTGCCGCGCGAAATTTTCACCCGCGCCGGCGAGATCGGCATGATGGGAATGGCCGCGCCGAAGAAGTACGGCGGCGGTGGGATGAGCAATGTGGCGGCAGCGCTCGCGATCAAGGAACTGGGCAAAGCCTACGCCGCGCTCTCGATGGACATCGCGGCCCACAACGCGCTGGCCGTCGGCCAGATCAACCGTTTCGGGACGGAGGAGCAGAAACAGAAATATCTCCCGCGCCTAACGAGTGGAGAATGGATCGGTGCCTGGGCCCTGACCGAGCCGAATGCGGGCAGCGACACCGGCGGGATTGAGACCAAGGCGACCGAACAGAATGACGGATGGCGGATCAACGGGCTGAAGAAATTCATCACCAGCGGGCGGACGGCCGATCTCGTCGTCGTCATGGCGACGACCGGCCAGACCGACAAAGGGAAAAACGAAATCAGTGCCTTCATTCTGATGAAGGACCAGGTCACGCCGATACGAAAGATTCACACTTACGGAATGCGGGCGAGCGACACGGCCGAGCTGCGTTTTGAAAACGCGCAGGGGGAATTGTTAGGCGAACGGGGCCGCGGTCGCGAACAGGCGCTGACGGTGCTCGATCGCGGCCGCATCGGGATCGCCGCGCTCGCCGTCGGGATCGCGGAAGCAGCCTTCGAGCGCGCGAATTCCTACGCCAATGAGCGCAAGCAATTCGGGCACGCGATCGGCGATTTCCAGGCCGTGCAATGGATGCTGGTCGATAGCGCGATGGAACTGGAAGCGGCTGAAGTGATGACGATGCACGCCGCCTTTCTCCAGGACCAGGGCGAGAACACGACCAAGGAATCAGCCATGGCGAAGTTGATGGCCTCGGAGTCGGCGGTCCGGATCTGCGATCGCTCGATGCAGATCCACGGCGGCTACGGCTACAGCCGCGACCTCCCGATCGAGCGATATCTGCGCGACGCGAAACTCTGCGAGATCGGCGAGGGCACCTCGCAGGTGCAACGGCTCGTGATCGCGCGCCATGTTCTGAAGGAAGCGAAGCCGCTCAAGCTCGCCCATCGCGAGCCGCGCGCCCCGAATCGTTAGGCGGAGATTCGGCTCCGGATCGTCTGGCGGGCGATCAAATCAATTTTTCTCGGTGCTTGACACGTCGCCATGCCCTTGAGATGGAGGACTTTCCAAATCACCAACAAGAAAGAAAAAACATGCATTCATTCATTCGTATTCTTATCCTCGCGCTCGTCGGCCTTGTGCCGTTGAGCGTGCTGCAAGCCCAAGGCACGGCCCCCGCGGCCAAGTCTGAAAAACCGGCGGACGCTTCCGCTTCGAAGCGGACCGATGTCTATCACGTCTTCATCGTCAAAGCCGCCCTCGGCAAAGCCAAGGAACTGGCCGACTGGATAAAGGAGCCCGACCCGCAGCATCCCAACGCCAAGGGAATCATTCTGCGTCACCAGGATGGCGACGCCTGGGATTATGTCGCGATCGAGCATATGGGGGCCAAGGCCACGGTCGAGACCGGCGGGCCCACGATGACGCCGCAACAACGCGGCCTCGGAGAATGGCACGGCGACACCTATGTGGCTGGCCCGCCGTGGGCGGAGTTTGCCAAACAGATGGGCCTCGATGGCGATGCCGCCAAGACCGCGGGGTCGGTCTATGTTGTTTCGGATTATCGCGCTGCGCCCGGTCATCGTGACGATCTGGAAAAGATGCTGAGCGAGCAGGCGCCGGGCGACACTTCCTCGGGTAACGCGCTCTTCGCGCACCTCGAAGGCGCGCCTTGGAATTTCCTCGCACTCGTGCGCTACGATTCCTGGGAAAAATTCGGCGAGAACGAAAAGAACAGCATCGCCCAAACAAACAAGGGTCAGGGTGGCTGGTACGAGCTTCGTGACCACGTTGCTCTCCATCACGACACCCTGACCGATCGGATCCTGCCGTAAGCTCGAGCCGAGCTGCTGCATTTAGACCTCAGCAACCGGACCGGGGTTTCCTGGTCCGGTTGCCGATGGGTCGCCTGTCCGCACGGCCTTAGGCCGCGGCGGGTGCGAATCCTTAGAGATGAAAGACACCAGCGTGACCAAGGTGACATCGGAGTTTTCGCCCCACGGCCCGGAGGGCGAAAAGTATCTCGCTTCCGGGGTGCACATCGCGATGCGGCTCTGGGAAAACGAGAAGCCTAACGATAAGAAACCGATCTCAAAACATCCCTACGAGACCGTCGGCTACGTGCTCAAGGGCAAAGCCGAGCTCCATCTCGAAGGCCAGACCCTGATCCTGAATCCGGGCGATTCTTGGTCGGTGCCGAAAAACGCGAATCACACCTACAAGATCATCGAGACCTTCAGCGCGATCGAAGCCACGAGCCCGCCGGCGTTCGCGCACCCGTAACTCGACCTGGTCGCGGCAATTTGGACTCCTGTTCTGGGAGGCGCGAAAGTTGTGGAATGGGCGAGCGAGTCCGCCGAAAAGTCTAAGCCGGAGCTGCGGACAACCCGCCGACCCGCGCTTCGTAGAGCGAAGCGGCCATAGGAACGGCGCGCGAGAAGGCGCTTACTTCATCAACAAGACCGACCGGCTGCGCTTGATCTCGCGCGTGATCTTGCGGTGCAGATGGGCCGGCATTCCGGTCACGCGGCGGGGCAGAATCTTGCCGCTTTCGGTCACGAATTTGCGGAGCAAATCCGGGTTCTTGTAATCGATCGCTTCCGCCGCCAGATCGATCCGGCGTCGCGGCATGGTGCGGTTGGCCCGGCGAAAGGCGGAACGGCGTTTGGCGGTCTTCGGTTGCATGCTGATTACTTGGTCTCCCGGTGGAGCGTGTGCCGCTTCATGAAGGGATTATATTTTTTCTTTTCCAGCCGGTTCGGCGTCCGCGGGCTTTTCTTGTTTCGCGTCGTCATGTAACGCGAGGGAGGCATGCCGGCCGCTTTCGCTTCCGTGCATTCGAGGGTGATGATTTCCTGCGCCATGTTCGTTATTCCTTCGTGTCTGCGACGGTTTCTTCTTCCTCGCTCTCCCGCGCCTCGTCATCCGTCAGGCCAAAAAGCGAAGTGACCGACTGCCGGACGCGCGAAGCCTTGCTCTGTTTCTCGAGCTGCGACTGGCATTCGACGGTGTAGCGGGCGAAGGGAATCGCCTCCAGCCGGGCATGCGAGATCGGCTTACCCGACATCTCGCATTTGCCGTAGGTGCCGAGCTCGATCCGCTTCAGCGCTTCGTCGATCTCGTAAAGGGCGTCCTGTTCCTGGGAGAGAAGGCTGAGCGCGAAATCACGATCGTAGGCGTCGCTCCCGGCATCGGCCTGGTGCATTCCGAAGGCGGAGGCTTCGCTTCCCTCGGCGCGCGCGCGCAAGGTGTCCTGCGCCACGCCGGCCATGGAATCGACCATCGCGTCGCGCAATTGCAGGAGCTTTTCCTTTTGCCCGCGGGTAAAGGGATCGAGCCGGCGCTCCTTCTCCTTGTGATTGATAATCGCGAAAGTCTGGTTGTTTTTGCCGTTCGCTTTCCGCGCTTTGCCATTCGCCGACCGAACGGGCGCCGACTTGCTCAGCTTCGCGGTCTTCCCGCCGGGCGCGGCCTTGGCCGGCTTCGCTTTTCGCGCCGGGGTCGGCTTCGCCTTAGCGGCCGGGGCTTTGCGCGCCGCAGCTTTCTTAGGTGCCGCTTTGCGGGCCGGCTTCTTTGGTGCTGATTTCTTGGTTGAACGCGCCATAAAGGTAATGGGTCGGGATGCTTTCGCTTCTCGTCCGGATTGAGGGAGGCTTAATTAAGGGCAATTAGAATTTGGCGCAAGCGGTTTCGGAGCGATTTCAACGGTCCGTTTTTTGCCTATTCGCCTTTGGCCCCGCCTCAGGAACTGGCACTGGAATAATGCCGGAGCGCCCAGCGCCAGAAAGCGCGGCTGATCAGAGCCGCGATCGATCCCGCGACGATGAGATGAAACATGAGCCACGTCGGTTGTCCGAGCGACTTGATGAGGAGCCGGGCGGGGATATTGGCGACGATGATGACCGGAATGATCCAGCCAAAAACCCAGCGGAAAAGCTGCGGGAAAATCACATCCGGGTAGCGCGCGATATTGAGGAAATTGAAGTAGCCGTAAACGAGCCCCTGCGCGCGCACGATCCAGAAACTGACGGCCGCGAGCGTGAGCATGATCGAATAATGAATCGCGACCCCGAACCCGATTGCCACGAAATAAAGCAGGATGGCCCACGGCCCCGGCGCGACATGTAACTGCCGCAGGGAAAAAATAACCACGCACGCGCCGATGAGAGCGTTGATCACGCTGTCGAGCCCGAACTGCTTCGTTGAGACGGCAAACTGGCTGTCGATTGGCAAAACAAGGAGCGAATCGAGCTTCCCGGTCCGCACCAGCTCGGGCACATTCGCGACGTTCGTGAAGAAAAATGCCTGGAACAATTGCGCGATGATCTGATGCGTCCCGACGAGCAGAACCACCTCCCATTTCGTCCAATCGCCGATCTGATTCACCTGCCCGAAAATGATGCTGAAGAACAAAATCTGGCCGCAAAACCAGAGCACCTCGACGATCATCCAGAGGATGAAGTTGGCCTTGAAACTCATCTCGCGAATGAGCGAGTTGCGCAGCATGATCGAGTAAATTTCGAAGTAGCGGCGCATGTTTTCTTGTAACGAATTTCCTTCCGAACGGTCTCAATAATACGCGCCGGCGCTTTGTCGTCGGCCTTTTTTCATGAAGCGGATCATCCTCATCGTGGTGGCGGCGTTGGCCGTTCTCGTCGCGCTCTTTGCTTTGCGTCAGTGTGGAGGCGCGGGGACTAACGAGTACCAAACTGCCGCGGTCATGCGCGGCTCGATCACCCAGGCGGTGAGCGCGACCGGCACGCTCAATCCGGTCGTAAACGTGCAGGTGGGCAGCCAGATTTCCGGCAACATCCGAAAACTGGTGGTCGATTTTAACTCGCCCGTGAAAGCCGGACAGGTCGTGGCGGAAATCGATCCGGCCGTATTTCAGGCGGCGGTCATGCAGGCGCAAGGCGATCTTGACAACGCCAAGGCGGCTCTGGAATTGGCCCAGCTCACCCAGAAACGAATGGAGGAGCTGGTGAAGAAACAGAACTCGTCGCAGTCCGAGCTCGACCAGGCCAACGCCACCCTCCACCAGGCGGAGGCGAACGTGAAGATCAAGGAAGGCGCGCTGCAAAAGGCGAAGGTCGATCTCGATCATTGCACGATCATCTCGCCGATCGACGGCATCGTCATCTCGCGCAGCGTCGATGTCGGCCAGACCGTCGCCGCCAGCCTGAGCGCGCCGGTCATTTTCACGATCGCGAATGATCTCGCGAAGATGCAGATCGACGCCGCGGTCGCGGAGGCGGATATCGGGACGGTCGAGGTCGGGCAGAAGGTGGATTTTACGGTCGACGCTTTTCCGCGCCGCACCTTTCACGGAGAAGTCGTGCAGGTGCGCAACGCGCCGACCACGGTGCAGAACGTAGTCACTTACGACACGGTCATCGGGGTCAACAACGCCGACCTGAAACTCAAGCCCGGCATGACCGCCAACGTCTCGATCGTCGGCGCGCAACGCGACAATGTCCTGCGGATCAGCAACGCCGCTCTGCGCTTCCGGCCGCCGGATGCGACCCCGCCGCCGATCGGAACGCGTGGAAGGCGAGGCAAACCGGGCGAGCATCAGACCGAGCGCACGGTTTATGTCCTGCGCGGCTCCGGCCCGACGGCGGTGCAGATCAAAACTGGGATCAGCGACGGAATTTTCACCGAAGTTCAGGCAGGCTTGAAGGAAGGCGATCAGGTCGTAACCGCGGTCACCGGCAAAGCCTCCGAAGCCGAGCGACAGGCCAATAATCCTTTCACCGGCGGGCGGCGCCGGTTTTAGCGCCGCGTCCATGGCTGGGAATAATCTCGTCGTTAGGCTGGAGGAGGTGCACAAAACCTACCGCACCGGTGAGGTCGAAGTGCACGCCGTGCGCGGCGTCTCGTTAGAGATCGCCCGCGGCGAGTTCGTCGCCTTCATGGGCTCGAGCGGCTCCGGCAAATCGACCCTCATGAATCTCCTCGGCTGCCTCGATCGCCCGACGAAGGGGCGCTACCTGCTCGACGGGGTCGATGTCTCCGGGCTCGATCGCGACCGGCTCGCCGATATCCGCAATCGCAAGCTCGGTTTCGTTTTCCAAAGTTTCAATCTCCTCCCGCGCACTTCCGCCCTCGAGAATGTCGAGCTGCCGCTCCTCTACGGCGAGCATCGCCTAACGAATGCGGAATTGCGCGAACGAGCGGAGAAAGTCCTCGCCGCCGTCGGGCTCGCCGGCCGCGAAGATCATCATCCGAGCCAGCTCTCCGGCGGCCAGCAGCAGCGGGTCGCGATCGCGCGCGCCCTCATCAACGATCCCGAAATCGTCCTGGCCGACGAACCGACCGGCAACCTCGACAGCCGCACCAGCCTCGAGATCATGCAGATTTTCCGGGATCTGAACGAGCGCGGGATCACGATCGTGATGGTGACGCACGAGAGCGACATCGCCGCTTTCGCCAAGCGCAACATCGTCATGCGCGACGGCGCCGTGCAGACCGATCGACCAGTCACGCAGCGCCTCAGGGCGGACAGTGAACCTGCCAAACTGGAGGTGGAGGGATGAAATTCGAGTCCACTTTCAAGATCGCCTTTCGGGCTTTGCGCCGAAACAAGATGCGCTCGGTTCTGACCGCCCTCGGCATCATCATCGGCGTCGCCGCCGTCATCGCGATGGTCAGCATCGGCAACGGGGCCAAGGCTCAGGTCGAACAACAGATCGCCAGCCTGGGCGAAAATGTGATCCTGATTTTTTCCGGAAGCGTCACATCGAGCGGCATCCGGACCGGTTGGGGGAGCGCTGGCACCTTGAAGATTGAAGACGCGGAAGCGATCCGCCGCGAAGTGCCGGGCGTGATTGCGGTCAGCGAAGAAGTCATTTCGACCCGCCAGGTCTCGGCCGGGAACCAGAACTGGTTCACCCGCATTTATGGAGAGTCGCCGGAATATTTCGACATCCGGCAATGGCCGTTGAGCGAGGGTGCGATTTTCACCCCGCAGGATGTGCGGAGCGCAAACAAGGGTTGTGTCATCGGGCGGACGACCGCGAGCCAGGTCTTCGGCTCGGAAAATCCGATCGGCCAGGTGCTGCGCATCCAGGGTGTGCCGTTCCTCGTGACCGGCGTCCTCACGCCCAAGGGCCTGAGTCCGCAGGGACCCGACCAGGACGATATCGTCATCATGCCCTACACGAGCGCGATGAAACGCGTCATCGGCGGCAGCACCCTGCGCGGAATCAACGTCCAAGTCGGTTCGCCTGACGATCTCGGTCCGGCGCAACAACAGATCACAGAGCTCCTCCGCCAGCGACACAACATCCGCCCCGGGCGGGACGACGATTTCACCGTCCGCAACCAGCAGGAGATTGCGGAGACCGCCACCGCCACTTCACGGGTCATGAGCTTGTTGTTAGGCGCGATCGCCAGCGTGTCGTTAGTCGTGGGCGGGATCGGGATCATGAACATCATGCTCGTCAGTGTGACGGAGCGGACGCGCGAGATTGGCGTGCGCCTCGCGGTCGGCGCGCACGCGCGTGATATTCTCACCCAGTTCCTGATCGAAGCCGTGACCCTGAGCTCGATCGGCGGGGTCATCGGCATCATCCTCGGGCTCGCTGCTTCGCAGGTCCTCTCGGTCGTGGCCGATTGGCCGACGCTGATTTCCGTGACCTCGATCATCGTCGCCTTTCTATTCAGCGCGGCGGTCGGGATCTTCTTCGGCTTTTATCCCGCGCGCGAGGCCTCCCGCCTCGATCCAATCGAAGCTCTGCGCTACGAATGATTGAGGGCGTGCCCCCAATTGTGAGGTCCCTCTCCGCGCTCCGCCGGATCGGGATGACAAAGAGAGCGCCGCGGCCTAAGGAATGGAGATGGAGCAACCAAGTCGTTTTCAAAAACTGGTCGCGGAAGCAAAGAAGAACATCCAGGAAATTTCGCCTAACGACGCCATGCACGAAGCCGGCTGCGGCGCCGCGCTCCTCATCGATGTGCGCGCGGATGAAGACTGGAAAGCCGGTCACGCCCGCGGTGCGAAGCATCTCAACCGCGGCGAGGTTGAAGTCGAGATCGAGGAGCTGGTGCCGGACCTCGACCAGCGCATCATCTGTTATTGCGGCGGCGGGAGCCGGTCGGCGCTCGTGGCGGAGAGCCTGCAAAAGATGGGCTACCGCAATGTCCGTTCGATGAGCGGCGGTTTCCGGGCCTGGCAGGCGGCCGATCTGCCGGTGTAGACGCCTCCCTGCGGAAGCGACCTATTTAGTGCTGAGTGGACCCATATTGAAAATAGGCAGGGAAAGCGAGGCGGAGCGAAGCGTCCACATTCACAACTGCTCGGCGATGATTTTGAAAATCACCGTGTTGTCGAGGAATCCGTGGAGCGATTCGGTTCCCTGGCCGCTTCCCGCCGCCAGCACATCGTCCAGGGTGTTGCGCGCCCACGGAGCATAGGCCGCGGCTGGCTCCTGCACGCTGTTTGGCACTGGGCCTTCCCCGGGCGGCGGCGGCGTTTCAGTCGTGGGCGGCGCGGGCGGCATGGTGATGCCGTTAGGGCCGGTCGCCCAGGTCAACGCCGGTTCACCCGATGAGTTGATGCCAAGAAGCCCGACCCCGCTGTCGCGCCGGAATGGGTACCCGTTGAGCGAGAGTCCGCCGATCCCGAGATTTCCCGTCACCAAAATCATCGAATTTTTGCCCATATAACTGCGCGCGACCGCGACCGCCCGGTCCAGTTCGAGAGTTTCGGCCAGGGTGCGTTCGCCGCGATTTTCCCGGGCCGCGGTGCGCATGAGCCCGGCGTCGACGATGAGGAGGTAACCGCTCGCGTTCCATTGCAGCAACTGAATCGCGCGTCGCGTCATGTCGGCCAGGGCCGGCTGTTCGCTTCCCGCGGCGATTTCATTCGCGTAGGCCATTTCGCCTTGGCTGAAAAGACCGAGCAGCTTCGGCCGGCGCCATTGCGGGATGGCTTCCAGTTCGGCGTTAGTCCGCACGATCTCATAACCGTTGCGCCGCATCTCGAGGACGAGATCGCGGCCATCGGTGCGCCGTCCCCGTTTCGCTTCCGGGAGGAAATTTTCAAGTCCGCCGCCAAGCGCGATGTCGACTTTTTTTTTCTCGGCCAACTGCTGCAGGACGTCGCCCTGACCGCTGGCGTAGAAAGCGGCGATGGTCGGATCGGAGAGCCTGCCATTGGCCACGACGCCAATGGCGCGTCCATTTTCCCGCGCCAGATCGATGATGGTGAGGAGCCGCTTGTCGTTAGGCCCAATCCCCAGGCTGCGATTGTTTACCTTCGCTCCGGTGGCGAGCGCGGTGGCGGCGGCCGCTTCGTCGGGGACGGCGAAATCCTGCGAGTAATTGCTCAGCAACGCCATGGCCGGGAGCGATTCGATCGTGAGCCGTGAGGTCGCGCCACCCGCGTAGGCGCGGGTCGCGGCCACCCGGTCGGCGGTCAGGCCTTCGCCTATGAAAAGAACGATACCGAAGGGCTTTTGCACCACCCAGTGCTGAAAATAGAGAAAGCCGAAGGCGATAAAGATCAAGAGGCAGAGGAGCGCCAGGATCTGGTTACGCCATTTCATGCACCGGCATAGAGCGAGCGGCGGGCGGCCTTGTCAATCCCGCAGCCGTCGGAAACCGCTTGAGGGCGGGGGCGCCCGCCGGGAGAGTGCGCTCTATGGCAAAGCCGATCGTTTTGGTCATCCGCGATGGATGGGGAATCAACCCGGGCGGAAAAGCGCAGGCGGAAAAGAACGGGGACGCGACCCTGCTCGCGCACACGCCCTTTCACGACCAGCTTTATCGTGACTATCCGGGCGCGACCCTGAGCGCGAGCGGCGAAGACGTCGGGCTGCCGGCGGGGCAGATGGGCAATTCCGAGGTCGGCCATCTCAACCTCGGCGCGGGCCGGATCGTTTATCAGGACCTGACCCGGATCAACAAGGCAATTGCGGAAGGCGAACTGAAGAAGAACGATGTTTTGCGGGAAGCGTTCGACAAGGCCAAGACCGGGCGACTGCATTTCATCGGGCTGGTCTCCAACGGCGGAGTGCACAGCCATTACGATCATCTCATCGCGCTGGCAGCGGCGGCGAAGGAGGCCGGGGTCGAGAACCTCGTCGTGCATGCCATCACCGATGGCCGCGACACGTCGCCGACCGGTGGCGCCGATTACCTGACGACCTGCGCGGCCCAGTTGGCAAAGAGCGGGGCGCGCATCATCACAGTCGTCGGGCGCTACTTCGCGATGGACCGCGACCGGCGCTGGGATCGGACGAAGCTGGCCTGGGACGCGATCGTCCTCGGGCGGGGGGAAGTGTGCGAAGACCAACCGTCCGCCGCCGTCAGCCGACATTACGCGGCGGGGAAGACGGACGAGTTCATGCCGGCGCTGATCTTTGCCGAGCCTAACGAGCAGCGGATTCGCGACGGCGATACCGTCATCTTCTTCAATTTCCGGGCTGACCGCGCCCGGCAGCTTTCCCAGGCGTTTCTGTTCGAGAATTTCGATGGCTTCGACCGCGAAGTCTGGCCGCGGGTGTATTACGTCACGATGACGGCGTACGACGTGACCTACCAATGCCCGATCATTTTCGAGCCGCAGTCGCTCAAGAATATTCTCGACGACGTGGTGAGCGCGGCAGGCAGGAAGCAACTGCGGATCGCCGAGACGGAGAAATATCCGCACGTCACCTATTTTTTTAACGGCGGAGTTGAGAAAGCGGCGACAGGAGAGGATCGGAAGATTATTCCTTCCCCCAAAGTCGCGACTTACGATCTCCAGCCGGAGATGAGCGCGGTCGAGGTAACCGATGAAGTCCTGAGGCGGCTCGATCGGTATGACCTCATCATCCTGAACTACGCCAATCCCGACATGGTCGGCCACACCGGGGTGGTGGAAGCCGGGGTGAAAGCGGTCGAAACCATCGACGCCTGTCTCGCCCGGCTCGTGCCGGTGGTGCTGTCGTTAGGCGGAAAATTGCTCATCACCGCGGACCACGGCAATTGCGAGCTGATGCGCAATCCTGATGGCTCGCCTAACACCGCGCATACGACCAATCTGGTGCATCTGATCTACGTGGCGGAGGACGCGAAGAAGTTCCGGCTCGAAAACGGCATTCTGGCCGACATCGCACCGACATTGCTTTTCCTGCTGGGGCTGCCGCAACCAGAGGAGATGACGGGACATAATCTTCTATCGGCCGCGAAGTAGGGGTTGTGGAGGTCGCCCTGTGGGCGACACGAGTCTGCGGGTGGTTGACAAGAGTTATCTTCAAAAATGGGAGTCACTCTCGCGCTTCGCACAGCGAAGCGTCTACAGGCCGCTGCTACGAAGCGGCGGTCGCCGGCGCGCGGCCGCTGCCTTTGCGCGGTGGGAGATTAGGATCGAGGAAGCCGAGCATGTGGGCGTGCTCGATCACGCGCACGCCTTCCGCGCGCTGCAGGTCAGCGATCTGCTGGTGGAACTCTTCCATTTTTGTCCAATGCACCTTGGGCCGGAAATGATGCTCGGCGTGGTAGCCGTTGTAGAAGAAAAGCCAGTTGTAGATTTTGCCGTAGCTGCTCACGCCCCAGGCGATCGGCTTCTCGGGATCGGCCCCGTAATGGCGGAAGTAGCCGTTCAGATAACTGAAGCAATGCCCGAGATAGAAGAACGGCAGAAAGTAGAAGACGACATAGCGCCAGTTGAAAAAGAACATCGTCAGCAGCGTGACCACGACCGCCGCCAGCTCGGTGTTGCCCCAGCGCACCTCCACTTCGCCACGCTTCCTCAGCTCGCGTTTGATCGCGGCCGGGTTGTCGCGGAAAAAGCTGAGGAAAACGTAGCTCCACGGGTTCTCCGGCTCGTCGTCATGACCGTGCCGGTAGATCGAGAGCCAATCGATCGTCTCGCCCGTTTCGTCCTTGCGATCGCTGTTTCCCTTGTGGTGCTGGAGATGAACGACGTCGTAATAGGTCTGCGAAAAACAGCAGGCGACTGACTCGACGATGCCGAAAAGGCGGTTGAGGAGCGGGGCGCGGAAGAAGGGGTTGTGAATAAAGTTATGCGCCACGCCGTTGATGTTGGCGTTGATCATGAGCGCGTAGATGAAGCCAAGGATGAGCATGATCCAGAGCGGCGTGCGCGGGTAGAGGAAGAAGAGCGCGAAAAAGTAGGCGAGATGGAGAAGTCCGGCGAGCGCGGGGAGAGCGTCCCAGCGACTGAACGCGAAAATCTTCGAGTTGGTCGTGGGACGTTCGACTTTGATCGCGTCGGAAGTCATGTCAGAGACATCAAAACTGCGCCAAACCTCTGAGTTCGCAAGCGTCCGCGGTCCATTCGACAAGAGACACAGTTGTGGCGCGTTTTCCGACAGTCGCTCCCGTTCCGCGTCAGGGTCGGAGCGGCGGCTGAGGCGACGGGTTGCCAATTCCCTTCAAGACGCCGCCGAAATCGCTGCTGGTTGAGATGACGGCCGACGTGCCCTGGTTGAACCCGTAGCGCGCCACATCAAGCCGGCGAAGGAACGAATAAAGGTTCTGCGCTTCCGGCGTGTTGTAGGCCGCGGTGTAAATACGCGCCGCCTCCGCATCGGCCTCGCCCTCGATCTTGAGGGCGTTGCGCTGGGCGGCGGACTGGATCGACGCGACGTCGCTCTCCTTTTGTCCGTTGATGTTGGCGGCTTCGCCCCGCCCTTCGGAGCGGAATTTGGAGGCGATCTGGTGCCTCTCGCTCGACATCCGCTCGATGATCTTCTGCGCGACGTCGGGATTGTATTTGCTCCGCTTGAAGCGCTCATCGAGCAGCTCGATTCCAAAGCCTTCGATCTTTTCCCGGGCGCGCTGCGTGATCTGCTCCTCGATCGCGCTCCGGCCGAGCTCGATGTCGGGCAAGTTGCTCGGCAGGACGGTTCCGCTCTTTTCCAGCTCTTCGTCATGCACCGGCTCGCGTCCCTTGGTTACCCTCACGATCTCGACCAGGTCGTTCGAGGCCACGGCGGTGCGGGTTTCGCTTCCGAGGATGTCGTCGAGGCGGGAGAGCGCACTCCGTTCGTCGTTCAGGCGATTGTAATAGAGAAGTGGGTCGCTGATCCGCCAGCGCGCGAAGCAATCGACGATGAGATAGAGCTTGTCTTTGGTCGGTGTTTCGGTCGGCGGGCCGTCCCAGGCCAGGATGCGGTTATCGAAGCGGTGCACGGCGTCGATAAAGGGCACCTTGAGCTTCAGCCCCGGCGTTTTCTCGACCCGGATGGCTTTGCCGAAGCGGGTCACGATCGCGGTCTCGTATTGGTGGACGGTGAAAAGTAGCGCACCCCATTTCAAGGCGGTGAGCAAGAAGATGAGCCCGATGATCGCGAGGATGGGATTCTGCATGAAGCCGACGAAGCGGGTGGAAAAGTGTGGGCGATAGATGGTGGCCATGTGGTTCGTTAGGTGTCGTTAGGCAATGCGGCAATTTTGGTGGGGCGAGACTCTGTCGAGCCTGACGGGCGTCCTCATGGTTGCGGGGCGGGCGTGGCGGCGGGTGCGGGCGGCAGGAGCGGGAGGGTTTGCAAGACGCCTTTGATGCTGTCGTCGACCACAATCTTGCGCTCGAGCGCCGGGAGGATCGATTCCATCGCTTCAAAATAAAGCCGCTGCCGCGTGATCTCCGGCGCCTTTGTATACTCGGCGAGGAGGAGAGAGAATTTTTCCGTGTCGCCCTTCGCGCCGTTGACCCGGCGAAAGGCATAGGCCTCGGCCTGTTTCTCGCGCTCCTTGGCCTGGCCGCGGGCGTTCGGCACGGCGTCGTTATAAATCGCCCACGCCTGGTTGATCGCGGTCTGCTTTTCCTGCTGCGCCTGGTTGACTTCGTTGAAGGCGGCCTGGACCGCGGGAGGCGGGCGCACCGTCGCAAGCTGCACCTGCTGGATCTGCAAGCCGAGCCCGTAGTCGGAGGAGAGCTTCGCCAGTCGGCCGAGCGCGGCCGTTTCGATATCGTGCCGGCCGATGGTCAGCACCTCATCGACAGTGCGATCGCCGATCACTTCGCGCATCACGCTTTCCGAAAGATCGCGCAGCGTCTGTTCCGGCTCGCGCGCCCCGAAGAGATACTGCTTCGGGTCGGTGATCCGGTATTGCACCACCCAAGGGACGAGGGCGGTATTGAGGTCGCCCGTGATCATCGTCTCAGTGTCTTCGGGATTATTGTCGCCCTGAAATTCATTCGTCGCCTGCGGCGTCGTAAACCCGAACTCGAGCTTTAAGAGCCGCTGAGTTGGCACGATCGTGATTTCGTCAACATACGGGATCGCGTAGGCCAGGCCCGGTCCCTCGGTGCTGTGGTAAGCACCGAACCGGAGCTTCACGCCGACAGAATTAGTCGGGATGGAGACAAAGCCGAAAAGGAGCGAGAAGAGCGTGACCAGGATTCCGATCGTCCCAATGACCCCGAGGAGGAAACGGAAGGGCCGGAACTGGAAGCCGGGTGGAAAAGGTGACGCGGAAGAGCCGGAAGAGGTGGTGATTTGCATCGAGAAACGAACTGAAGCGCAACGTTATCACACTCCGCAAGAGGTGATTGAAATTAGCGGTGCTGAATGACGGGCAATTCTTAGTCGACGTCCACGGTTTCGATCGCCGGCGGTCGCTGGAAGGCCGCCAGCTTCGCGCGAATTTCGCGGTAGAGTTCCTCGGTCCAGGTGGGCGCGTCCGCGGGCGCGGCAAATTCGCGCACCCGAAAATCGACCGGGCTGATGAGAAGGGGAATCTCCCGCGTCTCGGTGAGGGCCGCGACGACAAACATATCTTCCGCGCCCTCGTCGCCAACCGCGAGACACCCACGCGAGCGCGCGCCGCCGTGGATCATGATGTCGGTGCCCGGTTCGGTGCGCCCTTCGCGCCCGGCCTGCGCGAGGTCGAATTCGTTCGGGTAGCTGACGCGCAGCGAAAGATGATAGCGGCTGTTTGGATTCAGGAGCACGATGCGATAGGCGCCTTCCGGAACCTGGCGGTCGCCTTCGCGCAACTTCGGACCGAGCCGGCCGCTCGCCGCCAGCACATCATATTCGCGAATGAAACGGAGCTCTTCGCCCTCATTCGCGGCCCACACTTCCAGTTTCTGCGTTTCCTTGATCGCGACGAAAGCCAGGCGCGACGGCGGATAATGCACGCCGGCTTGCGCAAAGTGGGGCGCGAGTCGTTTCCGCACCGGCCCCCCGAATTCGGCCAGGCGATCTTGAATCGTCTTCAACTCTGCGGGCGTCGCGGGAGGAGCATGGTTCACCGTCGGTTCAATTTTCTTGTGCTTAGGCAGCCAGAACCATGCGGCGACAACGCTAGCTCCGACGATCAGGAAGATGAAAATAATTTTGCGCATGCCGAGCGATCTGCTGACTGCACGGGAAATAACCCCCGGCCGATGTCAAGCGCTCGAGTCCGCCTCGAATCAAGACCGCTTCACGGCTATGATCCGGCGATGAAAGCCTCGCCACCGCACCTCGATCAGCCGGTAACTCGTTTCGTCCGGCAGGATTTTGCCCGGCTGCGCGAAGGCATGACCGCGCGCGAAGCGCTCGACACGCTACGCCGGGAGGGAATCGGCGAGAAAATCGTCTACTTCTACGTGCTCGATGAAGATCATCGGTTGGTCGGGGTGCTCCCGACCCGTCGCTTGCTCACCGCTCTGCCCGAGGAGCGCATCGGCGATCTCATGATCAAGCGGGTCATCGCCATTCCGCAAAGCGCGACGCTGCTCGAGGCCTGTGAATTTTTCGTGCTCCACAAGTTTTTCGCCTTTCCGGTGGTGGACGACGAGCGACGCATCCTTGGGTTGGTCGATATCGGCGTTTTTACCGAGGAAGTGTTCGACATCGCGGAGCGCGAGCAGCACGAGGACATTTTTGAGACGATTGGCTTTCACGTTTCGCAGGTCCGCGACGCCCGGCCGCTGGAGGCGTTTCGCTATCGTTTTCCCTGGCTGCTGGCGACGATCGGGAGCGGGACGGTCTGCGCCCTCCTCGCGAGTGCGTTTGCTCTCACCCTTCGGCAAAGCCTGGTGATCGCGTTTTTTCTGACGCTCGTGCTCGGGTTGGGGGAAAGCGTCAGCATTCAATCGATGGCGGTCACGATCCAGGCGTTGCGCAGCAGTCGGCCGACGCTCCGCTGGTATCTGGCCACGTTTCGGCGGGAGGTCGCGACCGCCTTGTTGTTAGGCGCGGCCTGCGGCCTGCTCGTGGCGGCGATCGTCTGGTTCTGGCTTGGCGCGGGCTGGCCCGCGGTCGTGATCGGCGGGAGCATTCTCACTTCGCTCGTGATGGCGTGTTTGCTCGGGCTGAGCATTCCGTCGCTGCTTCATGCGCTGAGGCTTGATCCAAAAATTGCGGCTGGTCCGCTGACGCTGGCTCTGGCGGATATCCTGACCCTGCTCTTCTATCTCTCGATCGCCAGCTGGCTGCTCGAGCCGGCCTAACGAACGGGGCGGCGGGCGTTTTTCCAACGCCAAGCATATTCCAGCCAGGACGCATGCTGCCCCGTCCAGATTTTCCGTTGGGCAGAACCGTGGCGTTCGCTCATCCTGCGCCGTTTGTCTGACTGATGAGCGAGCGCCGCAACATCCGCCGGGCTTCCGGCGCCGTCGCGGCCTGAACTGGGGCTTTATCGGCCTGCCTCACTGCTACGCCTGCGCATCCTCTCTTGAACTAGTTGCGTGGAACAAGAGAAAAAGATTGGGCCGCTGGTAGCGTTGACGCGCTCCAGCGGCCCTTAAATTTTTCGGCTTGGTGTTATTTTCACCATCTTCGTTTTTGCTTAAAAAGCTTCGGCGAGCAGGCTAGCTGCACCCCTGGCTCGTGCCGCACTCGGTGCAGACGCCGCAGGCGCCGGCCCGGATCACCTTGTTGCTCCCGCAATGGGAGCAGGTGATGTCCATGAACATGTTGCCGAGGGCTTCGGTCACGCGCTCGGCGTGAGTCCGGCCGTGGGTCAGGTTCGAGGGATTGCCCTCGTTAGGCGCGTGGTTCGTGATCACGTCGATCAATTCCTTGTCGCCGGTCCGGGAGAGGTCGGAGACGGGGCGATTGACGGCTTTCTTTTCCATGTCGGCGATTTCTTTGAGCGGCAGCTCGGGATGGGAGCGGCTGGGGGAGGTCGCTTCCTTGTAGCCTTTAATGAACTGGCAGCCGAGCCAGCGAAAAACGTAGTCGGTGATACTGCTGGCGTTGCGGATATCGGGATTCTTGGTGAACCCGCTCGGCTCAAAGCGCTGATAGGCGAATTTTTTCACCAGGCTCTCGAGAGGGACGCCGTATTGCAAGGCCATCGAGGTGAGGGTGGCGACGGTGTCCATGAGGCCGCCGATCGTGCTGCCTTCCTTCGACATTTGGATGAAAAGCTCGCCCGGTTGGCCATTCTCGTAGAGGCCGACCGTGATGTAGCCTTCGTGGCCGGCGATCTCGAACTTGTGGGTGAGCGACATCCGGGTGTCGCTCATGCGATGGCGCACCGGTTGGTCGAGCTGTTCGCGCAGGGTCGAAATTTCCTGGTCGAGCTCGACGATGCGCGCCTCGAGCTGTTCGCGGCCGGTGAGGAGGGCGCCGTCGCCGGAACTGCCCATGTCCTTGGTCTTCCGCGTGTTCAAGGGCGCGGAGCGCTTCGAGCCGTCGCGATAAATCGCAATCGCTTTGAGCCCGAGGCGCCAGCCCTCGATGTAGGTGTTCATGATCTGATCAACCGTCGCGCTCTCCGGCATGTTGACGGTCTTGGAAATGGCGCCGCTCAGAAACGGCTGGGCGGCCGCCATCATCCGGAGGTGGGCCATGTAGCCTAACGAGCGCTCGCCTTTGTAGGGCTTAAAGGCGCAATCGAAAATCGAGAGATGTTCCGGTTTTAAGCCGGAGGAAATCTTCGAGCCGTCGGTGTCGGTCACGTCTTCGATTGTGTCGAATGCGTCGATGTGCGCGATGATGCGCTCGATCTCCTCCGAGTTGTAACCCAGCTTCTCGAGAGCGGGGCCGACGGTCTGGTTGACGATTTTTAACATGCCACCGCCAGCCAGGAGCTTGTATTTTACGAGCGCGATGTCCGGCTCGATCCCGGTCGTGTCGCAGTCCATCAGGAAACTGATCGTACCAGTGGGCGCGAGGACCGTGACCTGCGCGTTACGGTAACCATGCTCCTCGCCGAGTTCCGCGGCGCGCTCCCACACTCGGGCCGCCTCCTCTTTCAGGTAGGCGAACTCTTCGTTGTCCGGAATTTCGCGCACGGCGCAACGATGTTGCGCGATCACTTCGAGCATGGGCGCGACGTTGTCTTTCGCGACCGGCTTCGGCACCCCGCTGGCACGGGCATCGCGATAGCCCGGGAACGGTCCCATGACCGCGGCCATGCGCGCGCTTTCGGCGTAGGCCTCGCCGGTCATGATGGCGGTGATCGCTCCGCAAAGGGCGCGCCCTTCCACGCTGTCGTAGCCGTAGCCGTAGCTCATGATGAGCGAGCCGAGGTTGGCATAGCCTAGGCCTAACGTGCGAAAGATGTGCGAATTCTCAGCGATCTCCTTGATCGGGTAACTGGCATTATCGACGATGATTTCCTGAGCGGTGATGAAGACGCGCACCGCGGCCTTGAAACGCTCGACATCGAAGGCGCCCTGCTCCGTCTTGAATTTCATCAGGTTGAGAGAGGCGAGATTGCAGGCGGTGTTATCGAGGAAAAGATATTCGCTGCAGGGATTGGTGGAATTCTGCCGGCCGGTGCCTTTGCAGGTGTGCCAGTGGTGGATGGTGGTGTCGAACTGCATCCCCGGGTCGCCGCAGATGTGCGTGCCCTCGGCGATTTTGTGCAGGAGATTTCTCGCTTCCTTCCGTTCGCAAGGCGAACCGTCGCGCACCCGCCGGGTCCACCATTCGCGGTCCTCGATCGCCGCGTTCATGAAATCGTCGCTCACCCGCACGCTCAGGTTTTCGTTCTGGTACATGACGGAGCCGTAGGCGTCGCCGTTGTAGCTGCCGTCGTAGCCCTGCTCGATCAGGGCCCAGGCTTTTTTCTCTTCCTTCTGTTTCGCGTCGATGAATTCCTCGATGTCGGGATGCCAATCCTTGAGCGTATTCATCTTCGCGGCGCGCCGCGTTTTGCCGCCGCTCTTCACCACATTGGCGACCTGGTCGTAGACCTTGAGGAACGAGAGCGGCCCGCTCGGTTTGCCGCCGCCGCTCAATTTCTCGCGCGTGCTGCGCAAGGACGAGAGATCGCTCCCGGTGCCGCTCCCATATTTGAAGAGCATCGCTTCGCTCATCGCCAGCCGCATGATGTCTTCCATCGTGTCGTCGACCGACTGGATGAAACAGGCGCTCCCCTGCGGATATTCGTATTGCGTCGCGGCGCGTTCGGCCTCGCCGGTTTCGCGATTGTAGAAGTAATTTCCTTCGCCGGCGTCTTTCCCGATCCCGTATTGATGATAGAGCCCGACGTTGAACCAGACCGGACTGTTAAAGGCGCCGTACTGATTGGCGCAGAGCCAGGTCAACTCATCGTAAAAGGTCTCGGCCGTTTTCTCGTCGGCGAAATAGCCGTCCGCCATTCCGCAATCAGTGATCGTGCGGGTGACGCGATGAATGAGCTGCCGGACGGAGGTTTCGCGTCCGCCTTTGTGCGGGTCGGTCCCGTTCGAAATGTCGCCATAAAAATATTTCGAGACCGCGATCTTGGTCGCGAGCGGGCTCCAGCCTTTCGGGACTTCGATCTCTTCCTGCTTGAAAATCACTTTCCCGCTGTCGTCGGTGATCTCGGCGGTGCGGCGTTCCCACTCCATCTGCTCAAAGGGCCCGACCTTCGCGTCACTGAACACTCGCGCAAAACGCAAGCCGCGTCTCTTCTTCCGGGAAGATTTGGGGCGGCGAGAAAGCGACTTGCGATTTTTGGCGAGCGTGGTGGGCTGAAGGCCGGGTTTGAGCTGGATCATTGGTTTAGGCGAGTTCGGGTTGATTGTGAATAGCTGTGAATGAGCCTCTGAAGCCGGCCAGTTAATAACCTGCGGACAAGATCCAACAACAGGATATTGGGGCCAGCGTCAGGAGAAACCACCATATGCGGGCAATTTGGCCACTGTGGCAAGCCTTTTATTGTAACATTTTTTTCGGCTTCCGCCTCCCTGAAAAAGTGTCCTCCGGCAGGTTTGTTTTGAGTCCAAAATCGGCCCTTGTGAGCGAAATACTGGCTCGTTAGCTGGTTGGTCGCTACAGTCACCAAGCAGCTCCCCGCGGCAGATGGGTTGACGATGCACGATGTGATGACAACGGGCCAGGAATCTGATTTCGAGATTCGCATCCGGCCGAACCAGGGCTGGCTCCGCATCGACCTGCGCGCTCTCTGGGAATTTCGCGACCTCCTCGCGCTCCTCGTGCGACGGGATCTCGTTGCCCGCTATCAGCAGACGGCGCTCGGGCCGGCGTGGGCGATTGTGCAACCGCTGGCGATGACGCTTGTCTTCACGCTCGTCTTTGGGAAGCTCGCCGGCATCTCGACCGACAGGCTGCCGCCGGTCCTGTTTTACCTTTGCGGGCTGCTCGTCTGGAATTATCACGCGCAGACATTCCAGCTCACCGGCGGCACCTTCACGAGTAACGTCGAACTTTTCGGCAAAGTTTATTTCCCGCGTCTCATCGTGCCGTTCGCGGTTGCGCTTTCCAATCTCATCGCCTTCGTAATCGAAGCCGCGATCTTCGCGATCTTCTGGTGCTACTACAAATTTTTCACCGCGGCCGGCGCCCAATTCGGGACCGACGCGCGGCTCTTGCTCGCGCCGCTCGTTCTGCTGCAGGTGGCGGCGGTGAGTGTGGGGGCGGGGCTGATCGTGGCCTCCTGCACCGCCAAGTATCGCGATCTGCGCCATGCTCTCCCGCTGATTGTGCAGGTCTGGCTTTATCTGACCCCGGTGATTTATCCGCTCTCGAAAGTGCCGGCCCGCTGGCAATGGGCGATGGCCCTGAACCCTCTCGCGCCCCCGGTCGAAATGATGCGTTTTCTCTTGTTAGGCCGGGGCGAGGTGAATGCCGGTCAGTATTTTTGTTCGAGCGCGCTGGCGGCCTTCCTTTTCCTTGCCGGGGTGATGATTTTTCAACGGACCGAGCGCACTTTTATCGACACAGTTTGAGGTTGCCCATGCGTCCCATCATCGAGCTGGAAGGCATCGCCAAGCGTTATCGGTTGGGCCGGATCGGCGCGACCAGCATTCGCGATTCGATCGACCGCACCTGGCATCGGGTGCATGGCAAAAGCAGCGACGGCCGCTTGGCGAAGGCAGATTTTTGGGCGCTGCGGGATTTGTCGTTCGCGGTTAATCGCGGCGAAATGGTGGGAGTTATCGGCCAGAACGGCGCCGGGAAATCGACTCTGCTCAAGATTTTGTCGCGCATCACCGAGCCCACCCGGGGCGAAGCGGTCCTGCGCGGCCGGCCCGCTTCCCTGCTCGAGGTCGGGACCGGTTTTCACCCCGATCTTTCCGGGCGCGAAAACATTTTCCTGAACGGCGCCATCCTCGGGATGCGGCGGCACGAGATCCGCGCAAAATTCGACGAGATCGTCGCCTTCGCCGAGGTCGAGGAGTTCATCGATACGCCGGTGAAACGTTACTCGAGTGGGATGTATGTGCGGCTGGCGTTTGCCGTCGCCGCCCATTTGGAACCGGAGATCCTGCTCGTTGACGAAGTGCTGGCGGTGGGCGACGCGGCATTTCAAAAAAAATGTCTCGGCAAAATGGGCGAAGTGGCCCGGGAAGGGCGCACGATCCTCTTCGTTAGTCACAATATGGCTTCGATCCTGGCGCTGTGTGAGCGGGTGGTTTTGCTCAAGAAGGGAAAATTGCTCGGCAACGGCCCGACCCAGGAGGTGGTGCGCGATTATCTCAAGTCGACGATCGAGGAGGAGATCGTCGACCTCGAGCAGCGGAGCGATCGCAAAGGCGACGGCAGCGCGCGTCTCCTCTCCTGCAAAGTCGAGAGCGTCGATTCCGGTCATTTCGTCAGCTCGTCGAGCCGGATGAAATTTACTCTCGCCTACAAAAGCGACCGGCCCCTCAGGCATGTTCGTTTTCTCGTCACGATCTACGACTACAACAACACCGGCATTTACCTTTTCGACAGCGACGCCGTCGGCGGGATTCCGGAAAAGCTCCCGGCAGAGGGCGTGGTGACGTGCGCGACCGACCCGATCAATCTCACTCCCGGCCGTTGTTACATCAATCTCGCGCTCTTTCGCGGGACGGCGATGGCCGATCACGTCGAGCAGGCGACGTCGTTCGATGTCGAGGCCGACGAATTTTATCAGACCGGGCGGATGCCGCCGCGCGAGTGGGTGCTTTGCCTGCTCCAGCACCAGTGGTCGTTGCAGGAAGGGCCGCCGTGAAAGAGACGGTTCCGAGCGACGAAATCCGTTTTCATCCGCTCTCCTTTCAGGATGAGGCGGGGCGGCTTTTCAAATGGCGGGGCGAATTGTATCGGGGGCTGAGCGGACCTTTAGCGCCTTTTCTGGCGCAGTTCGTCGAGAGCGAAGCGGGCCGGGAATTGATCGCGGCGGGATTGCTGATCGAGACTGAAGTGACGCCGTATGTGGCGGAAGGTTTTGAAGTCGTTTTGCGCCATCGGTTGCTCGCTTTCGCTTCCTATCCCTTCGAATGGTGCGCCGCGATGTTTCGCGCCGCCACCCTCACGATCATCAATCTCGCGATCGCTCTGGCGCGACACGACCTGATGTTGAAGGACGGCCATCCCTGGAACGTCATTTTTGACGGATGCCGTCCGGTCTGGGTCGATCTCACTTCGATCCAGCCGGCGAATGGCAGCCGTCAATGGCCGGCGGAAGCGGAGTTCTACGACAACTGCGTGCACCCGCTTCACCTCATGGGGCAAGGCCGCGAGAAACTCGTCCGCGCCATCATCGCCGAGAGCGAAGTCGTGCAGCGCGGCGATCTCGAGCTGGTGGGAGCCTCGCGTTCGTTGCTCATCGATGTGACGACGGCTTTGCTCAGTCATCTTCCGGAAGAGAAACGCAAGGCGGTGCGGAAAACTCTGCGCCCGTTCCGCTCCGTTTTCGGTAAAAACGAAAAGGCGGTGCCGGAAATCCCACTGCTGGTGCGACTCGAACAAATCAGAGCCGAAGTCGAAAGCGTCCGGGTGCCGTTCGATGAACCGCAAGCGGCTCCTCACGATTTTCGGCCTAACGAAAAGTGGAACGCGAAAGAACGGAGTCTGCATCAAATTCTGAGTGAGAAAAAACCGGCCACCGTGCTCGACATCGCGAGTGGGTCCGGCTGGCGCAGCGAACTGGCGGCGCAATTTGGGGCCGACGTTCTTGCTTTCGATCTCGATCCCGAGGCGGTCGCGCGCCTTTTTGCCAGCGCCCGCGCGCGCCAGTTATCGATTCTGCCGCTCGTCATGGATTTCACTCGGCCGACCCCGGCCCGGGGGTTGAGCGGCCACGTTCACATCGCCGCGACCGAGCGCTTCCCGTGCGAGATGGTTTTGATGCTCGGCTTCCTGCACGATCTCGTCTTTCGCTATCGACGTCTCGGACTCCGAGAAATCTGCGCTGGGCTGGCCGCCTTCTCCCAGCGCTGGCTCGTCGTCGAATTCATTCCCGGTCATGACCCCGAGGTCGGCCCGCTCTGGTCGGATTGGTTTGCCGGTTACACCCTCGACAACTTCAAGGCGGCGTTGGGCCGGCATTTTTCGAAAATCCAAATTCTGCCCTCGTATCCCGGCGCCCGCGTCCTTCTCCTCTGCGAAAAAGCCGCTCCGTGAAAAGGATCCTGAAATCGATTTCGCGCGACTTCGGTTGTCATGACGGCGAACCATCGCGGTGATGGATAACGAACCGCTCGTTTCAGTCATCACGATTTTCCTCAATGGCGATCGGTTTATCACCGAAGCAATCGAGAGCGTCCGCGCCCAGACCTACTCCCACTGGGAACTGCTTCTGGTCGACGACGGCTCGACCGATCGCGCGACCAACATCGCGCAGGATTTCGCCGCGCGTTGCCCCGACAGGATCCGCTACCTCGAGCACGCCGGACACGCCAACCGCGGGATGAGCGCCTCGCGCAACCTCGGCCTCAGGCACGCGCGCGGCGAATTCATTTCCTATCTCGACGCCGACGACGTCTGGCGGCCGGACAAGCTGGCGGATCAATCGCGCCTGCTCCGCGCGCATCCGGAAGCGGCTTATGTTTACGGGCCGCTCGAACTCTGGCGCAGTTGGACGGGCCGGCCGGCTGACACCGACGAAATTCAGGATCTGGGGCTGACGACCGACCGGCTCATTCAGCCGCCCGAGCTCTTGAATCTTTTCCTTCGCAACGAGAAGAACATTCCGAGCGGAATCATGGTTCGGGCGAGCATGATCGAGCGCGTCGGGGGCTACGACGAACGCTTCAAGACGATGTGCGAGGACCAGATTGTTCATGCCAAGATCTGCCTTTCCTATCCGGTCTATGCCTGCTCCAAATCGTGGTATCGCTATCGGCAACATCCCGATTCCTGCAACGCCATCGCCTGGCGCACCAGCGGGTTCGAACCGCCAGTTCTTGAATTTCTCCGTTGGCTCGAGACACATCTGGTCGAACGCGGCGCCGCTCAGGGTGAAGTCTGGGAGACCCTGCAGAGTGCCCTGAAACGCTTTCGCCCCCCCTCTTTCGTGCAACGCCTGCCCGGTCGCCTCCGCCGGCAGACGGGGCGCGCGCGCCGTCTCGCCGCCAGGATTCGACACCGGACGCGGGCCGCCATTTTTCCGCCGCCGGTCATTCTTTGCTACCACCGCGTCTATGAGCCGGAGAGGGACCCGCACCAACTCTCGGTTAGCCGCGACCATTTCCGGGAACAACTTGAGGTCATCAGACGGATCGGCGAGCCGATGACTCTAGACCAACTCGCCGACGCCTTGCCGAGCCGGGATTTTCCACGGCGCGGCGTCGTTCTGACGTTCGACGACGGTTATCTCGATAACCTCGAAAACGCGCTCCCAATCCTGCGCGAGGCGGGGGTGCCCGCGATAATTTACATCGTGACCGGTCAGATTGGGAGGAAGCGCGAATTCTGGTGGGACGATCTGGAGCGGCTCGTGCTCGGAGCCACGGCTTTGCCAGATGTGTTGCGGTTGCAAATCAACGGACGCGCGCGGGAATGGAGTCCGCGAACGCCTGACGAAGCAACGGCGCGCCGGCGCCTTTTCTTCGATCTGCACCTGGAGCTGCGGCCGCTGGCCGCTTCGCAACAGGCCGAAGTGTTGGGGCACCTGCGTTCCATCACGGGCGTCCCGGCCGATGCGCGCCCGCTCTATCGCTGTCTGACGGCGGAGGAGCTGGCCACCCTGGCGCGCGAGCCGCTCGTTACGCTCGGCGCACATACCGTGACGCATTGCGATCTCGATTATCGGACGAAGGCAGAACAGGCGGCCGAGATCGCGGGGAGCAAGCAAACCTTGGAAGAAATCCTCGGACGTCCGGTCGAACATTTTTCCTATCCCTTCGGTTCCTTCAATGACGATTGCCTCGCGGCCTGCGCCGAGAACAGATTTCGAACCGCCGTCTCCGTCCTGGAAGGACCGGTTTGGCCGCAATCCGATCGCTTTGCTTTGCCGCGCTGCTCTGTCCGCAACTGGAACGGGCCGGTTTTCGAGCGGGAACTGAAGCGCCTTTTCCGTGGCTGAAATGAAACCCGATATCCTGCTCGTGAGCACGAGCGACCGGGCCGGGGGCGCGGAGCAGATCGCCTTGAGTTTGTTCCAAGGCTACCGCGCGCGTGGCTCGCGCGCCGCACTCGCGGTGGGGACGAAATTTTCTCGGGACCCGGACGTGCATGAGATCCCGCGCCCCTGGCTGCGGCGTTCGTTAGGCGAGATGACCCGGGCATTGCTCGAGCGGGAGGTGCGGATTCTGCCCAGGATCACCCACCAGCTTTCGCGGCTGGGTGATCTGCCCAATGAATTCGATCGGCGGCGTGGGCGGGAGCCGTTTCATTATCCCGGGACCCGGCGCCTGCTCGATTTGCCCGGTTTCCAACCGCAGGTGGTGCACGCCCACAATCTGCATCGGGATTATTTCGATCTGCGCTTTCTGCCCGAGCTCTCCGCCCGCGTCCCGCTCGTCCTCACCCTGCATGATGCCTGGCTCCTGAGCGGGCATTGCGCGCACTCCTTCGCCTGCGAACGCTGGCTGACCGGTTGCGGGCAATGTCCCGATCTCACTATCCCGCCCGCGATCGAGCGCGACGCGACCGCCTTCAACTGGGAACGGAAACGCGAGCTTTACGGGCGAAGCCGATTTTATCTCGCCACGCCCTCGCGCTGGCTGCTAAATAAGGTGGAGCGCTCCATCGTCAGGCCCGCCGTTATCGAGAGCCGGGTGATTCCGAACGGGATCGATCTCGAAGTTTTCCGGGCCGGCGATCCGGCGGCGGCGCGCGCGCGGCTTGATCTTCCAGCGGACGCCGATGTTCTTTTGTTCACCGCCCTCAGCATCCGCGAAAATGTCTGGAAGGATTACCGCACCTTGCGCACGACAATCGCGCGTCTGGGCGAGCGGGGCACTTTGCGGCCGCTCATTTTTCTCGCGGTCGGGGAGGATGCGCCTAACGAAAAGATCGGGCGAGCCGAGATTCGGTTTGTCCCATTCATGGAAGATCCGCGGCGGGTGGCCGAATTTTATCAGGCGGCGGATCTCTATCTCCACGCCGCGCGAGCCGACACGTTTCCGACCTCGATTCTCGAAGCGCTTGCTTGCGCCACGCCGGTCGTGGCGACCGCAGTGGGTGGGATTGCGGAACAGATCGTCGACGGCGAAACGGGAATTCTCACGCCCCCCGGCGACGCCGGGGCGATGGCCGAAGCGATCGCCGGCCTACTCGATAACCCTGAACGCCGCCAGGCGATGTCCACCCGGGCGGAAGCGGCCGGGCGGCGGCTTTTCGGTCGCGAACGGATGGTTCGGGATTATCTCGCTTGGTTCGAGGAGATCGCGGGATGAAAATCAGCATCGTCACGCCGTCCTTTAACCAGGGCGCGTATCTGGAGGCGACGCTCCGTTCGCTGCTCGACCAGAGTTATCCCGACCTCGAAATGATCGTGATCGATGGCGGCAGCACGGATGCGAGCGTTGAGATCATTCGTCGTTATGCGCCGACGCTCAGCTACTGGGAAAGCGAGAAAGATCGCGGGCAAAGCCACGCCCTGAACAAAGGCTTCGCCCATCTGCACGGCGACCTCTGGTCGTGGTTGAACAGCGACGATCTTCTCGAGCCGGGTGTGCTCCAGCGGGTCGCCGATGAGTTTGCCAAGGATCCGGAGGCCGGCGTCGTCTATGGCGATTGCCTTTACGTGGGCGAAGACGGTGAGACGGTGATCGAAAAGTTCCGGAGTGAATCTTACTCGCGCCTGCGCCATCTGGCGCACCGTTTCATTGCTCAGCCTTCCTGTTTTTATCGCACCAGCATCGTTCCGCCCGGGGTGCGGGAAGATTTGCATTATTGCATGGACTACGATCTCTGGCTCAAGCTGGGAGAGCGCGGAGTAAAATTTCGCTACGTGCCGGAAGTCTTTTCCCGCTACCGGTTGCACGAGCAATCGAAGTCGGTCCGCGCACTCGTCCGGCTGCACGCCGAGATCATCGAGAAAATTTACCGGCCGCTTTTGCGCCGCGGCGCTTCGCCCGATGAGCGGCGCGCCATCGCGCAGGCCGCGGGCGACATGGTGCATCAGCTCAACTCGTTAGGCGCGCGCGGCCCGGTCCTGCGCACGCTCCTTTTCCGTCTCCTTGAGACCCGCGCTCTCCCGACACCCGCGCTCGTTCGTCTGGGCCTGCAGGCCATCGTCGGCCGGAGCGCGACGCGATTCGTGCAGGGTTGGAAAGGCCGGGAGCGCGGATGAGGATCGCACTCGATTTCTCGACCCTCGATCATCTGCAGATGACAGCAGGGCATTACCGCTATGTTGTGCAGCTGGTGCGCGGCCTGGCCGCAATCGGCGGCGCGCAGAATTTTCTTTTGCTCGGCTCGCGCCCGGGGCCGGTCGATGAACTAAAGGATCTCTTCACGCCCGGCTCGTGCTGGCATTATCGGCGCCTCCAACACTGGCGACATCGCGGCGCGATCTGGGTGGATGAGTTGGCCTATCTTCGCTCTTTCCTGGCGGAGCGAATTTCCCTTCTCCACATCGTGCACGATTTCATCCCGCTCAGCGCGCGCTGCCCGGTGATCGTGACGCAACACGACTTGATCGAACAACTCTTTCCCGAGTACGAAACGACCCGCCGCGACCCGCTCTATCGCCTTCATCGCCGCCGCCTCCAGGAGCGCGCCGCCCGCGTCATCTGCATTTCGCAAACCACCGCGGACGATCTGGCGCGTCTCTGGGGTATCGGTCCGGAACGGAGCGTGGTCGTCCATCACGGCGTTGAGGAAAATTTTTTCGCGGAGCCGGGCGACGATCTTCTGCAGAGGCATCCGGTTTTCAAGCCCGGGACCGTGCTGCTCGCGTCGCCTTACAATCTGGAGCCGCGCAAAAATCTGGCTGTGCTCCTCGAGGCCGTGGCCGTTCTGCAACGGGATTTTCCGCAGCTGAAGCTGGTCCTTTTCGGTCGCGGTCTGGTGACGACGGAACGCGAGAGGCAATTCGAAATGCTCGTGGGAAGGCTGCGGTTGCAGGATGCGATCGTCCGTCTCGGAATTGTGTCCGACGCGATGCTGAAACAAATCTACCGCCGGGCGGATCTCTTTGTCTTCCCGTCGATCTACGAAGGATTTGGCCTGCCGATCCTGGAAGCGCTCGCGACCGGCGCCTGTGTCGTGGCCAGCGCGACCTCGGCGACGGCCGAAGTGGCGGGCACGGCGGCGGAATTGGTCGATCCGACTGACCCGGCGAAGCTCGCCAGCGCCATCGCCGCGCTGCTCCGCAATCCGGAGCGCCGTGCCGAACTGCGGGCCGCGGGTCCGCCGCGGGCACGTCAGTTTCCGGTCGAAAAGATGGTGCGGCGCACCTGGGAAACTTATCGCGGCGTGCTAGAATCGGCCCGGCCAACCTAACGAATCGCGATGGCGCATTATCTCATCACTGGCGGTGCAGGTTTCATTGGTTCGCATCTGGTCGACCGGCTCCTCCAGGCTGGCCATCGCGTGACGGTGATCGATGATTTCAGCACTGGTAAAGCAGAGAATCTTCCCTGCGCAGGCGCGCTCGACATCGTCCCGGCCGATCTGCTCACCGTCGCGGCCGATCGGCTCGCCGGCCCGTTTGCGGCCGTCGTGCATCTGGCGGCTCTGGCTTCGGTCAATGATTCCTGGGGGCAACTCGGGCGAGCCCATGCGCGCAATCTGACCGCCACCGTCCGCGTCATCGAACTGGCCCGCGAGCTCGGCACTCCCCGCCTCGTCTTCGCCAGCTCGGCGGCGGTTTATGGTCATCCGGAGACCGTTCCGATCGCGGAAGATCATCCGCGCCGGCCGGTCTCACCCTATGGGCTGCAGAAAGTCGCGAGTGAAGAATACGGGCGCCTCTTTGCCCGGGACGATTTCTCGTTCGTCGCGTTGCGCTTTTTTAACGTTTTCGGCCCGCGGCAGGTGGCCGATTCACCTTACTCGGGCGTGATCACGAAATTCGCCGGCGCGCTGCGCGCAAACCAGCCGGTGACAATTTTCGGCGACGGCACCCAGACGCGCGACTTCGTCTATGTGCAGGACATCGCCGCGGGAATTTCGCGTGCGCTCGAAGCGCCCGACCTCGCTCCATTCACCGTTTGTAACCTCGGCTGCGGCCGTGCGGTCTCGATTTTGCAACTTGCCGAAATGATGCGGGAATTTTTCCCGCACTGGCAGAGCGCGGTCGAGCGCGCGCCCATGCCACCCGGCGATATCGTGCGTTCGGAGGCCGACATTTCGGCCGCGCAAAGGCTCCTCGACTATCGGCCGCAATATTCCCTCACGTCAGGTCTGGCCGAGATGTTCGATGAGCTCGCCTGAGGTTGGTGCCCGGTGAGAGCTGGGCTGGGCGATTGCGGATTGACCTTTCCCAGAGCCGGACTAACCATCACTTCCGATCATCATGCGATGCGCAACTCCTGGCATTTTGCTGGTGGATCCCGGCGGACCGAACTGCGGTGCCGACGTCCTTTATAGATGAAGCGACTCTTCGTCTTTCTCTTCCTGCTCGGGATGGGGCACGCCTCGGCCCAGAACGCTCTGCGCGTCCCGACGCCGAGTCCGAGAGAGAGCCCGGCGCCGCCCGCCTATCGCTCGCCGGCGGAGCTGAAGAAGTTGCCGATCGAACAATTGCTCGACGTGGAGATCACCTCGGCGGCCCGGCGACCGGAGCCGCTCTCACGGGCCGCGAGCGCGATCGATGTTATCACTGCGGAGGATATCCAGCGGGCGGGGGTGACGAATTTGCCGGACGCATTGCGCCTCGCGCCCGAGATGGAGGTGGCGCAGATCGATGGCCATACCTGGGCGATCTCGACCCGCGGCTTCAACATTTCCACCGCCAACAAACTGCAGGTGTTGATGGATGGCCGCACCCTCTACTCGCCGCTCTTCTCCGGCGTCTTTTGGGATGTGCAACAGACTTTCCTGCCCGACCTCGACCAGATCGAAATCATTCGCGGCCCCGGCGCCACGCTCTGGGGCGCCAATGCCGTTAATGGCGTGATCAACATTCGCACCAAATCGGCCGACGAGACCCAGGGAGTGATGATCTACGGCGGGGCGGGCGATGAAGAGACCGGCTTTGGAGGCATTCGTTATGGCGGAATGATCGGACCGAACACGGCCTATCGTGTCTACGTCCTACACCAGAGCCGCGACAGTCTCGATCTCTCGGCCGGTGGCGACGCGCAGGACGATTATCACATCACGCAGGGGGGATTTCGGGTCGATTCGCGGATTCATCGGGAGGATAACGTCACGCTCCAAGGCGACATCTACAGCGGATATTTCGGGCAGCTCAACAGCGGCGACATCGAGGTCGACGGGGGAAATGTCATCGGGCGCTGGACGCGCGAGCTGGGGCAAGATTCCAACCTGACGCTGCAGGCCTATTTCGACCGGACGCACCGGCTCATCCCGCGAGTATTCGAGGAAGAACGCAACACCTACGACCTGGAATTGCACCACCAGTTTCGGAGCGGCGAACACGACATCGTCTACGGGGCCAACTACCGGGTCTCGGATGACGACATCGGCAACCTCGGTCCCTCGCTCGCCTTTCTGCCCTCGAGCGATACGCAGCAACTGGTGAGCGGTTATCTGCAGGATGAATGGCACATCGTCCCGGATCTCTTTTCCATCACGGCCGGGACGAAAATTGAATACAACACCTTTAGCGGATTCGAGATTCAGCCGACCGTGCGTTTCCTCTGGCTGCCGAGCAAAGGCCAGAGCATCTGGGGCGCGATCTCCCGCGCCGTTCGCACTCCGACCCGGATCGATCAGGATCTGGTCGCGCCCAATCCTTCGACCGGACTGCCGGCCGTGTTTGCCGGGACGAGCGGGTTCGATTCGGAAGAACTGGTGGCTTACGAGCTGGGTTACCGGCTTAAGGCGATGGAACAGATCTCCTTCGATCTCGCCCTTTTTTACAACGACTACGACAACCTCCGCAGCCAGGAGCTCCAGCCTGACGGAATCATCCTGCTCGAGAATCGGCAGGAAGGCGAATCCTACGGCGGCACTCTCGCGGCTAAATGGCGGGTGACCGATTGGTGGCAACTGGATGGGAGCGTTTCGGTCCTGCAGCTCGCCATCCGGGGCGACGCGGGAAGCAACGACGAGAGCGGCGGAACCGGCGAGGCCAACGATCCGAACCTGAGCTTTCTGGCGCATTCGGCGATCGACCTGCCCGGCAATGTGCAGTTCGATTCCTACCTTCGTTTTGTCGACCAACTGCCCAATCCCTCGACCCCGTCCTATCTGGAAATGGATCTGCGTCTCGCCTGGTCGCCGGTCAAGGGCCTCGAGCTCGCGCTCGTGGGCCGCAATCTTTTGCACGATTCGCACGCAGAATTTGCCGGCGCCACGATCACGCGCGAGGTGCCGCGAAGCGTTTACGGGACATTGCGATGGAGTTTCTAAGCCGGCTCCGGGCCTTGCTCGCCCTTTTCCTCGTCGTGACCCTCGCGCCGCTCGGGGCTGCGCCCCCTTCGCCTAACGAGTACGCGCTCAAGGCGGTTTTCCTTTACAACTTCTGCCGCTTCATCGAATGGCCCGACTCCGCCTTTCGCTCGCGTCAGGAGCCGCTCATCATCGGGATCGTGGGGGCCGATCCCTTCGGCGGGATGCTGACGGAAGCAATCGCGGGGGAAACGTATCATGGGCGCCCTATCCAGATCGCTCACTTCGCCGGGCCTCGCGATATCCGGCAGTGCCACCTGCTTTTTGTCAGTCAGAGCAATGCCGGCCAGCTCGATCAGATCTTTGCCGCGGTCGCGGGACTGAACGTGGTCACAGTCGGCGAGACGGAAACCTTCCTTGATCGCGGCGGGATGATCGCCCTCGTTGCCGAGCAAAACCGGGTCCGGCTGCGAATCAATTCCGGCGCCTTGCGAAGGGCGAGGCTGAACGTGAGCTCAAAGCTTCTCCAGGTGGCAGATATTCGATCCTGAACATGGCCGTTTTCCTGCGCGATACGCCGATCAAACGCAAGCTCATGCTGGTGATCTTGCTCACGACTGGTTTCGCCCTTCTCCTCATGGGCAGCGCTCTCATCACCTATGAGCTGCTCACTTTTCGCCGCTCGCTCACGCTCAATATCGGTGTCCTGGCGGAAATCATCGGCGCCAACAGCACCGGCGCGGTGGCCTTTCAGGATCCACAAAGCGCGCAGGAAATCCTGGCGGCGCTCTCCGCCGAACATCAGGTGACCGAAGCTGCGATCTATGGCGAGGACGGTGAAATCTTCGCGCGCTTTCCGACCAACTGGCCGGTTTCACGATTTCCGCGACAGCCGAGACCGGATGGCTACCGCTTCAGTCGATCGCATCTCGCCATGTTCCGGCCCATTCTCCAGCAGGGGACGCGGCTCGGGACGATCTATCTGCAGGCGGACCTGGGGGAAATGTATTCGCGTTTCGCGGTCTATGGCTTGCTTCTGCTTTTGGTTGGGGCCGCCTCATCGTTAGGCGCGATCGCGCTCACGACCACTTTGCAGCGCCGCATTTCGGTTCCCATCCTCGAGCTGGCCCAGGTCGCCGGCTCGGTCTCGGATCGGCCCGATTATTCGGTGCGCGCGGTCAAGCACGGCCAGGACGAAATCGGGCAATTGACCGAAGCTTTTAACCGGATGCTGATGCGAATCGGCGAGAGCAGCGCGGCCCTGGCGGAGAGCGAGGAGCGGCTCCGTCTCGCCCTCGAAGGCTCGCGCACCGGGACGTGGGATTGGAATATCGAAACCGGGCGCATCGCCTGGGATGATTACATGTATCCGCTCTACGGGCGGACCCGGGAGGACTTCGACGGGACGATCGAATCGTTCCTTAAGATCGTGCATCCCGACGATCGACCCATCCTGGAGCGCTCGACAGAGGAAGCGATCGCCCACAAGAGCACGATCGATGTTGATTTTCGCATCATCGATCTTGACGGCACCGTCCGGCACATGGCCTCGCGCGGGCGCGTGTTCTACGACGCGAACGGCAAGGCGGTCCGGATGAGCGGGGTCAACATGGACATCACCGCGAGCAAGAAGAACGAGGAAGAACTGAGCCGGGCGAAGGAAGCCGCCGAAGCAGCCAACAAGGCGAAGGACAATTTTCTCGCCATCCTGAGCCACGAGCTGCGGACCCCGCTCACACCGGTGCTGGCGGCCGTGGCGATGCTGGAGGAGGACGAAACCATTGCGGTCCATCTCCGGCGCGAGCTGGAGATGATCCGGCGCAACATCGAGGTGGAAGCGCGCCTCATCGACGACCTGCTCGACGTCACCGGCATCATCCGCGGTAAACTGGAGTTGAGCCGCCAGCCGGTCGATGTGCGCCCCCTGCTCGAGCACGCCATGCAAAGTTATTGTGCGGCGGCGGCCGCCCGTAAAAATCTGCGCGTCTCGATCAAGCTGAGCGCCACCGAGACGCACGTCCTGGCGGACAGTTCGCGCATGACCCAGGTCTTCTGGAATCTGCTCCAGAACGCCTGCAAATTTACCCCGGATTTCGGCTCGATCGACGTCCGCGTCTACAACGAAAAACCGGACGGCAAAACAAACCCCGACCTCATCGTGGAAGTGAGCGACAGCGGCATCGGGATCAGTCGCGACACCATGCCGCGCATCTTTAACGCCTTTGAACAGGGAGAACATTCGCGCTCGCGCCTCTTTGGCGGGCTCGGGCTCGGCCTCGCCATTAGTCGCGCGATCGTCGAGCTGCACGGCGGCAGTATCATCGCGACGAGCGAAGGAAAAGGCAAAGGCGCGAAGTTTATCATTCGGCTGCGGACGGTCGAGGCCGGGGCGGCGGTGCGGCCGCACGGGGCGATGCCTGCAAGCGGTGCGGGGAGCGCGATCTCGCCGCGCTCGTTGCGCGTCCTGCTCGTTGAAGATCATCCCGATACCGCGCAGCAACTAAAACGTCTCCTACAGCGGGCCGGCCACGAAGTGACTTGGGCCGGAACCCTCCGCGAAGCACGCGAGCTGATCGAGGCGAGCAGCGATGAGAGCCAAGACGGTGGTGGCTTCAACATTCTGATCAGCGATCTCGGCCTGCCCGATGGAAGCGGGCACGAGCTGATGCGCGACCTCGCCAGCCAGCATCGAATGCCGGGGATCGCGCTGAGCGGTTACGGGATGAAGGACGATATTCTCGACAGCATGGCGGCCGGCTTTTCCCGTCACATCACCAAGCCGGTCGACTGGCAGGAATTGAAGATCGCGATCCAGAAAATCGCGGCCGAACAGGAATCGTAGAAGTCGTTTGTCATTAGGCGAAGGCCTGGATTTTCGCTGAACGGATTGCTCGCCGGAGTCTTTCAGTTCACGCCCTTAAAACGCAGTGGCCTCACCCATTGTCGCGCGCCCTGGAATTCATCAGCACGCGGTGGCGCGAAGGCCGGGGTGGCGCCTTTCTGATGGGATTAGAGCATGGCCTGGTATTGCACCGGGTGCTGCTGGGTCCTGATGGCGTTGCTCTTCGTTCTCGCAGTGATGAACCTGCTCTGGATCGCGGTTCTGACGATCCTCGTTGGGCTGGAAAATCTGCCCGGGCGCAGCTACATCAGTCGCGGCACGGGCGTTCTGCTTGCGCTTTGGGGCTTTGGGTTTTATTTGGCGTTTGAGCGCTGCGTTCGTTGATCGTTCGGCAACTGCGGGGGTCGATCGTCTCCCTTCCTGATTGCAAAAGCGGCGCGCGCTTTCATAGTAGCGCCTGCCAGGAAGGGTGGCTGAGTCCGGTTTAAGGCACTCGACTCGAAATCGAGCGTGGGGTGAAACTCACCGTGGGTTCGAATCCCACCCCTTCCGCCGTTCACTAGTCTTCCGGGCCGAATTCGAACTCGGCGTTGGGCCGGCCGTTGCGGCTCGCCTCGAGCGATTGGAGACGGCGCAGGACTTCGGAAAGCAGGAGCTCGTTTTTCAGGTTCACCCGGTAATCGAGGTCGGCGCGAAGCCGGTCTTTTTGGCCCTGCCGATTTTGCGACATCATGATGATGGGAGCCTGCAAACCGGCCACCATCCCAAGCACGAGGTTGAGCAGGACGTAGGGATATTCATCGAAGGGATGGAAGAGGAACCAGCTGTTGAAGGCGATCCAGAGCAGCGAGAAGGAAATCGAAGCTCCGATGAATTTCCAGCTTCCGCCAAATTCCGCGATCATGTCGGCAGCCCGGTCGGCGACCGTGAGGCGCGCCTCCTCTTCTTCATTGGCGTTGCGCGAAACGCGGTGCCGCAAAAGATCGTCCGTCCGCCGCAGCCGATGGGTCAGGGCGGTCAGAATGCCGAGCGCGACGTCCGGATTTTTGCGCAGGAACATGCGAAAATCGGCCCGGGGCAGAACGGCGAGGCGCGAATCCGCGCTCGTAGTCGCGTCGGCCGAGCGGGCGTGCCCATCCAAAAGAGACATCTCGCCGAAGAATTCGCCGTTGCCCATTTCCGCCAGGGTCGTGTCGTGACCCTCAGTATCCTTGACGCTGATGCGGACACAGCCCTGCTCGATCACGTACATGGAGTCGCCTGGCTCGCCGCGATGGAAGAGCGGCGTGCCCTTCGCGACATCGCGTGTCGTGAGCAGACTGCAAAGCTCACGGGCGGCTTCGTCGTCCAGCGCCCGAAAAAGGGGCACCGACCGCAGGGCTTCAGTTTTCATCGAAAAGGGGAATCGCGCAGTTGGTCATTCCGATTCTCTATTATCAAAGTGACATCGCAGGGCGAGTGGAAAGTTGTCCTCCGCCGTTCGTGGCCGCGTGTGGCTTTGCCGGACGCAATGGCTTTTTCACCGCAAAGTTTTTCTCGCCCCGAGCGCGCGATTTTGTTTTAACGGCCTTCATGTCCGCAGATGAGATTGCTCCGGGGTCGAAAACGGAAAGCTCGCTCTACGCCGGAGCGATTGCGAGCGCGGTGGTCGGGCTTCTCCCGTATCTGAATGTCTTCATCCTCCCGGCTTATATTGCAGGTGCGCTGGTTGCGGTCTGGCATGCGGTGCGGCGCTGCGGCCAAAGGCTGCAATACAAGGATGGCGCGAAGCTCGGCTTTCTGAGCACGTTTCTGGGCAGCGTGGCGGCGATCGTGGTGGTGGACATCATCTGGATGTTTTTCGATTACCAGCTTTGGCAGCGTCAGAATTCGCAGTTGATGCTCACCATCTTTCGCTCCTTCGCCGGGCCGGTCATGCTCGACACGATGCGCGATGCCTTTGCGCAACAGGCGGCGAAGCCATTCCAGTGGTACGTGCTCCTTTTCCAATTGCTCGGCAGCGCCGTTTTTTGCGGAATCTTCGGGACTCTCTCCGGCCTGGTGGGAGTGAAAATCTTTTCGTCTGGGCGGACGGCGTCTAACGCCTAACGACGAGCCGGATCACAAATCGCGCAGGGCCCGTTCCGCCTTCTCGACATTCGAGGGCCGGAGAACCATGAGACCCTGCTCGGACTGCGGTCGCATTGCGAGGTAGGCGTATTCGATATTGATCCCGGCTTTTGCCATCCGCTCCGCGATCGTGGCGAGGGTCCCGGGCTCGTTGTTGCTTTCGATCATGAGGACGTCGTTCTCCAACGCGAGGACGCCCCGTTCGCCCAAGATCATGAGGGCCTTGGTCGGGTCGCTCACCACCATCCGGACGACGACGTGGTCGATCGTATCCGAAGTGGCGAGGGCGTGAACGTTGATCTGGGCCGCGGCCAATTCCGCGCAGACGCGGGCGAGGGCACCGGGTCGGTTGCCGAGGAAAACAGAGAGCTGGGTGACGGTCTCGACCGAGACGTTCGAGTTCATAATTGGTTAAGGATGCGCTTGTGAGGGGGCAGTGACAATCGGCAATTTCGCACTCCCGCTCTCGCTCGCGATCGGCGACCCGGCTGGGCCGTCGGGTCCCCTTGGACGAGAAAAAGCTCGACAAAAAATCCCGGACCTTCCTAATCGCCGACTGATAACAAAAAGATGACAATTCCATTACGGGACGGTGATAGGAAGGACATCGGAGGACCGACAATATCCGTGTGTCATGTGTCGACGCGGCCCGGAGCTACGGTGGCGACGCGCTTAGCGGATCCGGCCCTGGAGCTGCACGACGGCGAAGGCCACACGATCAAGACGAATGCCGACTGGGCCGACAACCTCGAAGGAGAAATTCAAGCTTCTGGGCTCGCGCCGCAGGATGCGCGCAAGTCCTCGATTCTCGTAAACCTAGTGGGAGGAAAAAACACCGCCATCGTCCGGGGCAAGGATGACACCGTGGGCGTGGCACTGGTGGACATTTATCATCTGTTAGCGCCGCAGGGCTTCCCAGGCGCGGACTTTGTCCGGGACTTGGTATTCCAGATGGTGGCGCGGGGTCCAGAGCGCGGCCTTCGCTGGCGCGTGGCGCCAGAGCCAGCGAGGGGGCCGACCCACACCTGATCTATCTACGTTTCGAGAATAAAAACCTTTAGCCGGACCATTTCGCCGCACAGCCCAAATAGTTATAGACAATCGAACTCATAATAATCATTATCGCGATTGTCTGGAAATACAGTCAGTATAACCAAGCCAATCTGGCTGCACAAAAATGCAGCCGCAAATACCTCGAAAGCAGAATACCTATGTTTGCAATCAATCGACCGTCCGCTCGGGCCTTCCTGAGCCAACTCACCATTGCACTAGTCGCACTCGCGGCTCCACTCGCTTCCAGTTCGTTCGGTGCCGCCGGCGATCTTTACGTCACCGACCTGGCGACAGGTTCCGTGATTGTCTATGCCCCCGATGGAAGCTCAAGCACCTTCACGACCGGTCTTACCAGTCCCCAAGGGATCACGTTCGACCAAGGAAAGAACCTCTATGTTGCTGATGCTGGCGCTGGGCAGCCGGGCGATGGCGCGATCTTCAAGTACGATCTCGCCACCGCGACTCAGACCACGGTTCTCGCCAACCTCGATAACCCGATCGGAGTCACCTTGGATGGCTCTGATCTACTGGTGGCCGAGAGTGGCGCCGGCCGGGTTCTGAAGGTCCCGCTGGATGGGATGCATCCCCCGACCGTTTTTCGCGTAATCGCGAGTCCATTCGACGTGGATTCCCATAGCTTCGCCCAAGCCTTCAATCGCTTTGTATCCAATGGCGAGGTTGTCCTGAAGGTCGGAGCGAGCGGAGATATTAGCTTTGACATGGCCACGAACAGAGGAGTCGCGGCGCAAACGATGGCGGTCAACGACCTGCCGGCGGAGGTGGTGTTCGTAAGCACAAGCGACGGGACGATCAAGAAAATCGTCAACGACGTGCTGGATCCTGCTCCTTTGGCCAGCGGTCTCGGTGATCTCAGCGGCATGGATTTTCGGCCGGCCAGGTTCGGCGGTGATACCGAAGGAGTGGGAGACCTCTATGTCGCTGACCGCAGCGGGCAAATTCTCGTGGTCAAGCCGAACGTCGCCGTGCGGCAGTTCGCGAGTGGAGGAGAGCCCAATTTCCTCGTCTTTGAGACCGCCGTTCCGACCACGCCGCCGACACCGACCCCGACACCGACACCCACCCCGACGCCGACGCCCACCCCGTCGGGAACGCCAACCCCAACACCTAGCCCGGCTCCGACCCCCGCCAGCCATCCGCTTAACATCTCGACCCGCGTCGACGTGGAGACTGGCGACAACGTCGGGATTGGTGGCTTCATCATCTCCGGTACGGATCCAAAGTTGGTCGTGATCCGCGGAATAGGTCCGTCTTTGTCAGCTGCGCAGATATCGAATCCGCTTTCCGATCCCATCCTCGAACTGCATGACGCAAGCGGCCTCTTAACTACAAACGACAATTGGATGAACAACACGCCCGAGGATCAAATGATCCTGACAGAGAATAACCTCGCACCGTCCGACAATGTTGAGTCGGCCATTGTCATGACTCTCGAACCCGGATCCTACACCGCCATCATTAAAGGCAGCAATGGCGCTACCGGGGTGGCCTTGGTCGAGGTTTACGATTTGGATGATCCGAGTGCGGGCGGCGAACTACTTAATATCAGTACGCGGGGCCTGGTCGGAACAGGGGAGAACGTCCTCATCGCCGGCGTCATCGTGGGCCCGACCGGCGGGAATGATGCTTCCGTGGTAGTCCGGGCCATCGGGCCGTCCCTCGCGGACCTTGATCCACCCGTGGCGAACGCCTTGATCGATCCGGTGTTAGAGCTTCGCAACAGCGACGCAGATAGGATTGCGGCCAACGACAACTGGGAAACAGATGGCCCGCCGGATAATTACTCCGCAGGGGTCACGGCGGCAATGCTCGAACCCCCGGCAGCTGCGGAGTCCGCCATTTTCGCCAATCTCGTGCCTGGCAGTTACACCGCGATCGTGACCGGAAAGGACGGCACCTCGGGTGTAGCCTTGGTCGAGGTTTATCACGTGCCGGCGCAGATGACCGAAAGCGCCCATCCCTAGTCGCGACTAATTCGGTTTGGTTCGAAGAGCCAGCGGTTGTTTTGACAGCCGCTGGCTTCTTCTTTTTTCAATCAAAATCGCGCGCCTTCGACAAAAATGGTGCAGAAGATAGGCTTGCCGCGCAGACCATGAATCCAGCCGATCTCATTCCCATTCCCGCGCTCCGGGAACATTTCCCGGCGCTCCGCCGCCAGCACGACCAGCAACCGGTCACCTATTTCGATGGGCCCGGTGGCACCCAGGTCCCGAACGCGGTGGTCGCGGCCATGAGCGACTACCTGCTGCATCACAACGCCAACACCCATTGGGAATTTCCGACCAGCCGCGAAACCGACGTCCTGATCGCCGGCGCCCGAGCCGCCCTGGCTGACTTCCTCCACGCCTCGCCTAACGAGATTGCTTTCGGCGCCAACATGACCACGCTCACTTTCCACCTCGCGCGGGCCCTGGGCCGGAGCTACGGGCCGGGGGACGAAGTCGTCGTCACAGAACTGGATCACCACGCCAACGTCGCGCCCTGGCAGGCGCTGGAGAAGGAACGGGGCGTCACGATCCGCGTCGCGAAAATGATTCCGGCAACCGGCCAGCTCGACTGGGAAGGTTTCGGGCGGCAATTGGGCCCGCGGACCAGACTGGTCGCGGTCGGCGCCGCTTCCAACGCCCTCGGCACCATCACCGACGTCCGGCGCGCGGGAGAAATGGCGCATGGCGTTGGCGCGCAGATCTTCGTCGACGCGGTCCATTACGCACCGCACGAGCTGGTCGATGTGCGGGCGCTCGATTGCGATTTCCTCAGTTGCTCGGCTTATAAATTTTACGGGCCGCACATTGGGATTCTCTACGGCCGGCACGATCTTTTGGCGGCGGTCGACTTTCCCAAGCTGGGGCCTGCGCCTAACGACGCTCCGGAGCGGGTCGAAACCGGGACCCAGAATCACGAAGGGCTCGTCGGCGCGTCGGCCGCGGTCGATTTTCTCGCCTCGCTCGCTCCGCGGGAAACGCGGCGCGCTTCCCTCCAAACCGCGTTTGCCGGATTGCGTGCGCACGGCCATCGCCTCATTAGGCAGTTGTGGGATGGTTTGAGCGAAATCGAGGGCGTGAAAGTCTACGGACCGCCTCCCGATTTTGCCCGAACACCGACAGTCGCATTCACCGTTGCTGGTCTTTCGTCGGCGGAAGTCGCCCAAAAGTTGGCGGCCGCCGCGGTCTTCGTTTCGAACGGTGACTTTTATGCGAGCAGCGTGGTGGAGCGCCTCGGTCTGGCGGCGAAGGGGTTGGTCCGCGCGGGCAGCGCCTGCTACACGACAGAGGAGGAGATCGAGCGCTTGATTGACGGCACGCGAAAGATCGCCCAAAGATAGCGCAAGCTTCCAGCCGGCCAATCGACCACCGCGGTGACTGGCCGCTCGGCGCGACCAAAAAAATTTATGAAAGCCACCTGGCACGGCGCCACCATTGCCGAGAGCGACGACACCGTCGTCGTGGAAGGCAACCATTATTTCCCGGCCGACTCAATTCGGCGCGAGCATCTTGGGGAGAGCGATCGGCATACCCATTGTCCGTGGAAGGGCGAAGCGAGCTACTACGACGTGGTCGTGGATGGCCAGGTCAACCAAGGCGCCGCCTGGTATTATCCCGACCCGAAAGAAGCGGCCGCCAACATCAAAGGCCGCGTCGCTTTCTGGCAAGGTGTGACCGTGGCGTAACCCGCCTAACGATTCCGCGCCATGCCGACCGATCCCGAACAGGTCGCCAAACTCGAGCAGGCGGTCCAGCTCCTACGCGATCAGGTCGATGCCCTCCAGATCGCCGCGGCCGAGAAGAAAACCCCCTGGTATCGGCAGATGCCGAGCCTGGCCGGGCTCCTCGCTCTCCTCCTTTCGATCTCGACCGCGATCTACAGCGGCGTGCAGGGGCGAAAACAGGATGTGCAGAAAAAGCAGGAATCGCTGCGCGCGATTGTTTCGAGCTTGATCGATCTGAGCGGCGAGCAGCAGGCCAGGCTGGCTTCGGCCGAAGCGCAAAAGCTCTCGACCCAGGAGCGCGAGTTCATCGGCGGCATCATCAACAACAGGCGCATGATCCTGGCCGAGGCGGCCGATAATATCGTGCGCGAAATCCCGCACAATGTCTCCTCGTCCGAGTACAACGTGCTGGCCACAGACAAGCTCGCGAACGGCGGCACGGCCAAAGCGGAAGAGTACCTGCGCAATGCCGTGGGGGTGAGCCAGGAGCCGCTGGCGAAGATGATCGCCCTGCGCAGTCTCGCGATGTTTTACGCGCAGCGCGGCCCTTTTCACAGCATCGACGAAGCGCGCAAAAGATTTCAGGAAGCGGTCGATGTCATGCCGGGAGAGCCGCGGGATGATGCGACCGCCTACACCGTCGGGTTTACCTGGGAGATGTGGGGCACGGCCGAGTATATGAACAACTTTCCGCAGGCGGGCGAGGAGAAAATCGGCTACGCCCGCCGCTATTACAGCGATCTTTCGGCTGGCAATCCATTGCGGAATTGGGCGCTGCTCTTTCTCGATACGCGGATGCAATACTACCAGCGTGGTGCTGCGGCGCCTCCACCACCGGCCCTCGGTCCCGTTCCACCCGCGCCGACGTTTCCCATTCCCTCGCAATCGCCGGGGATGACCCAGCCCGATGACGGCTAGGCTAGCTAGAGCAATTGATACGGATCGACGTCAACCGCGACGAAGACATCTTCGGGGAACGGAAGCTGGTCAAGCGTTTCGCGAATGAGGCGGCTTAGCCTGACGATCCCCGCGCCGCGGAGCAAAATGTGGAACCGATAATGGCCCTGGAGCTTTTCAAGCGGCGCGGGCGCGGGCGCGCTGAGGGTGTATTTCCCGGGGAGCGCTTCACCGAGCCGCCGCGCCAGCGTCTCGGCGGAAAACCCGGCGCGCGCTTCGTGCTCGGAGCGCACGGTGATGAGGACGGCGTGCTTAAACGGTGGAAAATCGCACCGCTCCCGGAATTCCAGCTCCTGCTCGAAGTAACCGGCGAAATCGTGGTGACGCGCAAATTGGATGGAAGGTGAAAACGGGGTGTAGGTCTGGACAAAGACTTCGCCTGGTTCTTCGCCCCGGCCGGCCCGCCCCGCGACCTGGGTGAGGAGTTGGAAGGTTCGTTCCCCCGCCCGGAAGTCCGGGAGGTGGAGCGCGAGATCGGCGTTGATGATGCCGACGAGGGTGACGTTAGGGAAATGCAGGCCCTTCGCGATCATCTGGGTGCCGACGAGGATGTCGATCTTGCCGGCGCGAAAAGCATGGAGCGTTTCGCGGTACGCGTCCTTCCGCGACATGGAATCGGCGTCCATTCTTCTAACGACGGCTTTGGGGAAAATGGCGGAGACGTTCGCCTCCACTTTCTCGGTCCCGAAACCGGCGTAGATGAGGGCGTCTTGGTGGCATTCGGGGCAGCGCTCGGGAACGGCTGCGCTGTGGCCGCAGAGGTGGCAACTGAGCCGGGCGTTCGTGCGGTGGAAGGTGAGGGCGACGCTGCAATTTGGACATTCGCGCGCTTTTCCGCAATTGCTGCAGAGGAGCGAGGTGGAAAAGCCGCGGCGATTGAGGAAGAGGATGGTCTGTTCCTTTTTCGTTAGGCGATCCTCCATCGCAGTGCGGAGTTTCTCCGACAAAATGGCGGCGGCTTTTTCTTTCCGGCGTTCCTGGCGCAGATCGACGATGCGGATGAGCGGCATCTGGCATTGATCGACCCGCTGGGTCAGGGTGCTCAGGACGTATTTCCCGCGGGTGGCGTTGTGATAACTCTCGAGCGACGGGGTGGCGGTCCCGAGAACGACGGCGCATTTTTCGAGCTTTGCCCTAACGACAGCGACATCGCGGGCATGATAGCGAGGCGCTTCCTCCTGCTTGTAGGAGGTCTCGTGTTCTTCATCGACCACGATCAGCCCAAGGTTTTCGAGGGGCGCGAAAATCGCGCTGCGGGCGCCGATCACGATCTGGGCCCGGCCGGCATGCAGCTTGTGCCATTCGTCGTGTCGCTCGCCTTCCGAGAGATGGCTGTGGAGGACCGCGACCCTGTCGGGTTGGGCGGCGAAACGGTTCTTGAAACGCTCGACCGTCTGTGGGGTGAGGGAAATTTCCGGGACGAGCACGATGGCGGTTTTGCCGCGGGCGAGAGTGGCGCGGATGGCTTGCAGGTAAACCTCCGTTTTGCCGCTCCCGGTCACGCCGTGGAGCAGGATCGGCGGATGCGTTTGCGGATCTTCGAGCGCGGTCTCGACCAGCCTGAGGGCCGCGGTCTGCTCCTCGTTCATCGCCAGCTCAGTGTCGGCGATGAACTGCTCGGCGGCGTGCGGATCGCGCGCGACGGCCTGCTCGCGCAGCTCCGCAAAGCCGCGTTTCACGAGCGCGCGGAGAGTTCCGTTCTCGAGCGAGGTCTGGCGCAGGAGATCGGCGGCGGCAATTGGCTCCGAAAGTTGCGCGATCGCTTCGAGCAGCTCGGCCTGGCGCGGGGCGCGTTTTCGCAGCTTCTCGATCTCCTCCGCATTCGCGGCGCGCGCCGGACTAACGAAAAGCTGTTTTTTCCAGCCGACCTCGGCTTTCCGGATGACCTGCGGGAGGAGACTCCGCATCACGGTCTCGAGCGGGCAACAGTAATAACTCGCCATCCAGCGGGCGAGGTCGATCAGAGACGGGCTCAGAACGGGCTTTTCGCCTAACAATGCCAGGATCGGCTTGATCCCGCTCGCCGAACTTTCCTCGAGGGTCGCGACCACCGTGGCCAGGAGCGATTTGTCGCGAAAGGGGACGCGGACGCGGGAGCCGACGACCGCTTTGTCGGCCATGGTCTCAGGCACGCTGTAATCCAGCTCGCGCCGGATGGAGCGATCGATCACGACTCGGACAAAGGCGGACATTTTGATTGCTCACGCCGATCTTGCGTGAATTGATTCTGGCCGTGACTTTCCGCGCGCCAGCCAACTTATCCAGCGGCCGATTTTTCGTGCCTTTGTGCGGCGATCGGTTGCGCGGTCCGGCCGATCGGGGCGCAAAGCTCCTCCCACATAGCTGAACCCATGATTCGGTTTCTCTTTAAGTTCATCATCTGCGTGCTGCTGGCGGCGGTGGTTGGGATCGGGCTCCTCGCCTGGCGCTCGGGGGATCCGCTTTACACCCTTTACGAATGGCTCAGCCCGGCCCGTTTTCAGCAATACGATCAACTTATCCACGTCGTTTCGACTGCGAACCAGCTCGATCCGATGCTCGTCAAGGCGGTCATCTGGCGGGAGAGCCGCTTCGATCCGCAAAAGCTGGGCGGGGCCGGCGAACGCGGGCTGATGCAAGTGAGCGAGATCGCGGCGCGCGAATGGGCCGAGGAACATCAGCTGGAAAATTTCCGGGTCGAGGAGTTATTCGATCCGAAGACAAACCTGGAAGCGGGTGCCTGGTATCTGCACCGCGCCATGTTGCACTGGGAAAAAGCGCGCGATCCAACGCCGTTCGCGCTCGCGGAATACAACGCCGGGGCGAGCCGCGCCCAGCGCTGGGCCGGGGGCGACGGAAAAAAGCCGATCTCTCCCGGTGCCTTTCAAAAGAACATCGATTTCCCCGGCACGAAGCGCTACGTCGAATCAATCCTCAGTCGGTATCACTTTTATCAGCGGCGCGGCCGGATGTGAGGGAATTGATGAGTGACGACCGATGAGTTGGATTCGCGTCATCAAGCCCGGAGAAGCGGAAGAATCGTTGCGCGATATTTACCGGCGAATTGCCGGGCCGGACGGTTATGTCGACAACGTTTTGCAGATCCATAGTCTGCGTCCGCACACGCTCGAAGCGCACATGGCGCTTTATAAAAATGTGCTGCATCATCGGGGAAATTCGCTCCTGGAATGGCTGCTCGAAGTGATCGGGATTTACGTCAGCCTGCTCAATGGGTGTGGCTATTGCGTCGAGCATCACTGCACAGGTTAGCGCCGACTCCTGGGCGACGACGCAAAGTCGGGCGCGATCCGAAAAGCTCTCGAAACCGGCGCCCTGACGGAAGTTTTCGACCGGCGTGAGAGGGCGATTCTCGAGTATGCGTGCACCCTGACCCGCGCGCCGGACGAGGTGAGGGAAGAGCAGATCGATGCGCTGCGTCGTGCGAAAGACACGAAGAATGGCGCCACTCTTGAACAAAACCTGCCGTTGTTTGGGCAAAGTATTCTCGACTTCCAGCCTTGTCTTGCAGGGCCCTGAGGCCGTAAATTCCAGACATGAAAACAGCGTGCCGGTTCCTTATCGTGTTCGCGGTGCTCGTGCTCTTTTCTGGCGTCCCGGCTCAGGCCCAAGCGCCAGCTCAATCGAAGAATAAGGAGTCAACCGTTTGGGTCACACCGAAGGCCGGGAGTTTGATTGGCGGCGGGTATACTGATTCCGGTGTGACGACCATCCAGGCCAGGACTCTCGGGCAGGATACCTTTGCCTTCCGCAATGCCATCTACTATCTGGACGAACAAGGGGGCAAGACAGTGCGTGGGGTTGGCTTGGTGCCGACAGCCGTGGCGTGGCAGACCAAGGTCCGAATCCGGACTTTGATCGAACAGCAGGCTCAGACCCATTTGAGTTACGGCGAGCTGCTCGTCGCGAACTCGGTCGCCGAGGGGAGCGGGAAAAGTCTGGCCGATATCCTGGCGCTGCGGGAAAAAGTGAAATCGTGGGGCGCCTTGTCGCGGCAACTCCATATCAATCCCGAGTCGATCCAGGCGCGCGCGAAAGCGGCCTCGAACGCGATCCTCTACGCGGACGCGCGGAATGACCGTCGGCGCGAACAAAACATGAAAGATGCCGGGAATGACATTCGCCATATGCAGAATGCAGGGGCCGCCCCGCATCCTTTCGGGACTGACGGCAAATAAGGCGCGGCCGATTTGTCTGGCGGCTGGACGCTACGCTGGAGGTGAAGTGCACGAGCCGTCCGAGGCGCGTCCGATTTTCCGACCCGCTGCCGTCACTTGCGATTCGGCGAAGTTCATCTACTGTCCCGCTTCGTTTATGGCAGAAAGTAGTGACACGATGGACATGAAGGAGTTCCAGCTCCACGAGAAAGACACCGGCAGCGCCGATGTGCAGGTTGCACTTTTGACCCGCCGGATCTCGCAGCTCACCGAACACCTGAAGAGTCACGCCAAAGATCATTCCTCGCGCCGCGGCCTCCTCAAGATGGTCGCCACGCGCCGAAGCCTTCTCGATTATCTCAGCCGGTCGAAAAACGATCGCTACAAGCAGGTGATCGAGAAGTTGAACCTGCGGAAATAACCCGCAGCTGCTCAATCTCTGGCGCCGCTCGCGTTCATCGCGCGCCGCTTGAGCCATGGCGTAAACCAAGTAACACAACCGGCGACCAGGCCGTCTGTGCACCTTGAGTATAGGTTTTAGCTTCGCCGCGCCGCGGATCTAAAACCTACAATCAGGGTGACCGGCCTGGGTTTCGCACATCCAGAAATCCAAGCTATGCAACACAAGGTCACGGCCCAAATCGGGTCCACGCAAATCAATATTGAAACCGGCAAAATTGCCAAACTTGCCGACGGCTCCGTCATCGTTTCCTGCGGCGAAACCATCGTCCTGACCAGCGCGGTCTCGGCCACCACGATCAAGGAAGGGCAGGATTTTTTCCCGCTCACAGTCGATTACCGGGAAAAGGCGGCCGCGGTCGGGAAATTCCCCGGCGGCTATTTCAAACGCGAAGGGCGCCCGAGCGAAAAGGAAACGCTCACCTCGCGCATGACCGACCGGCCGCTCCGGCCGCTCTTTCCCTCCGGCTACCTTTACGACACCCAGGTCATCAGCATTCTCCTCAGTGCCGATGGCCAGAACGATCCCGACATTCTCGCGATCAACGGCGCTTCGGCCGCGCTTTGCGTTTCCGACATTCCATTCAAGGGGCCGATTGGCGCGGTTCGGATCGGCCGGGTGAACGGCGGATTCATCGCCAACCCGACTCATGACGAGCGCGGGCAGAGCGATCTCGATCTCGTTTACGTTGGGACGGAGAACGACGTCATCATGATCGAAGGCGCGGCCAACCAATTGCCGGAAGACGAGTTCATCAAAGCGATCGAGTTCGCCCATGGCCACGCACGCGAAATGATCCGCATCCAGAAGGAACTCGCGGCCCAGGTCGGCAAGCCGAAGCGGGAGATGCCGCTCCTGGAAGTTAATCCCGAGATGCTCGAAATTGCCGACCGCGTGGCGGGTGATCGCATCGAAGCCGCGCTCTACACGGAAGGCAAAGTGGCCCGGAGCAAGGCGGTCAACGGCCTGCGCGATGAAGTCAAAGCGGCGGTGCTCGAGAAATTTCCCGAGGCGGACAAATTCTCCATCAACCAGGCTTTCGATTACATTCAGAAAAAATCGTTCCGGGGCAACATCCTCGACAAACAAAAGCGGGTCGACGGTCGCGGCTACGACGATCTGCGCCAGATCACCTGCGAAGTCGGCGTCCTGCCGCGCGCGCACGGTTCCGCGATTTTCCAACGCGGCGAGACCCAGGCGATGGCGCTCGCCACCCTCGCTCCGATCGAAGAAGCGCAGATGATCGACGCCTACGGTGGCGGCGAACAATCGAAACGCTTCCTGCTCCACTACAATTTCCCGCCTTTCAGTGTGGGCGAGACTGGCCGTTTCGGCGGCGCGAGCCGGCGCGAGATCGGTCACGGCGCGCTCGCGGAGCGTTCCGTCGAGCCGGTCGTGCCGAAGGAGGAAGATTTTCGTTATGCGATCCGCATCACGAGCGAAGTGATGGAATCCAATGGCTCGACCTCGATGGCGAGCGTCTGTTCCGGCATGCTCGCCTTAATGGACGCGGGGGTTCCAATCTCGACCCCGGTCGCCGGCATTTCCGTCGGGCTCGTGACCGAGAACGACGAGAGCGGCAACCTCAAGCGCTACAATCTCCTGACCGACATCATCGGCTCCGAAGATCATTTCGGAGACATGGATTTTAAACTTTGCGGAACCAAGGACGGAGTGACCGGATTCCAGCTCGACCTGAAACTTCCCGGAGTCAGCCACAAGATTCTGGCCGAAGCGGTCCACCGGGCCAAAGACGCGCGCACAAAAATCCTCGGCATCATGGCCGAAGCGCTGGCCGCCCCACGGCCGGAGTTGAGCAAATACGCGCCCCGGATCGAGACGATTAAAATCAATCCGGAGAAGATCGGCGCCCTCATCGGGCCCGGTGGCAAGACGATCAAGGGCATCGTGGCTGAGACCGGCGCCGAGATTAACATCGAAGACGACGGCTCCGTCCACATCTACGCCACGAGCGGCGAGTCGATGGCGCGGGCCAAGGAAATCATCGGCGGCATGACGAAGGAAATCGAAGTCGGCCAGACCTATCACGGTCGGGTCGTTTCGATCAAGGAGTTCGGAGCTTTCGTGGAAGTGTTCCCAGGCAAGGACGGCCTCGTTCACATCTCCGAGCTGGCCGATTTCCGTGTCCGCCGCACCGAAGACGTGGCCAAGATCGGCGAGATGATCTGGGTGAAATGCATCGGCATCGACGACAAGGGCCGGGTGAAACTATCGCGCAAAGCGGCGCTCAAAGAACGCGGCGAAGTCGAAACCGGCGCGCCGATCGGCGAGGAAGGTGAAGGCGAGGGTGGCGGCGAACACCGCTCCGACGACGGCGGCGGACATCGCCGCGACCGTGGCGACCGCGGCGATCGCCGCGGGGGTCGCGGTGGTGGTGGTGGTCGTGGCCGGGATCGTGAGCATCGCTACGACGAGCCGCGCGCGGGTGGCGAGCAACCGCCGCAACCACAAGGCCAATCACAAGCGCAGCCCGAAGACTACGAGCCCTCGCGCTAGTTTCGTTAGGGGAAGTGGTCCGAGATGACTTTCATCTCGGGGCATCATTCGTAGCTCAAAGCCACCTGAGGTGCGATCTTGGTTGCTCGGCGCGGCGGAAAATAATTGGCCAACAGGGCAACCGTAATGAGGAGCAGAATCGCGCCGGCCACGATCACCGGATCAGTCGCGCGGATGCCGAAAAGCAGCCCGGTCAGGAGTCGGGCAAAGCCAAGGTCAAACGTGCGCCAATCACCACCCCGCGGGGACGAGGGTCATTCCGTGCGTCATCATTTGCCAGAAAACGTCGCGGCGTTGTGCGCCCAGGGTAAAATGAATGCCGATCTCGCGGATGCGCTCCGAGACGGCATAATCCATCACGCTGTAAATCCCGATCGTCGCCACTGCGAGCGCGAGGGCCGCGATAAACCCGATCAGGATTGCGGCGAAGCGATCGCGCGCCATGGAGCAGGGCGATGATCTCCTCCATCGGCTGCAACTTCGTCATCGACGCCGCGGCCAGTTGCGAGGCAGCCGCAGACTTTCTTTTCGATCTGCCCGGCCTCAGCGCCTGCGGTTGCAATTCGGGGCGTTTCCAATGTGCTGCCCGATCCGCAAGTGGATTTCACGATGCCAACACGGAAGCGTTCTCGCGGCGAACGATAACTGGCAAAGCACGCAGCTGGTCGCGATCCAGGGCACTGCCATCGCGCCAGGCAACAATCTGGAGGAGGCCATCGTCACGACTCTTCCCGCCGGGGCCTACACCGCGGTGGTGTCAGGGAAAAATGGCGGGAGCGGGGTGCGGCTGGTCGAAGTCTACAATCTCCACTAAATTGGCGGGCTCCACCTAACGAAAGCAAATTTCGCTCGCGCTCGAAGCGGAGATGCGGGATAGACCGCCGTGTCTCCGAGATCTGGTCTGATTGGATGGACTGCGATTCTCCTCGGCGTTCTGTTTGCGCCGCTGGCGAACGCTGCGCAGGTCGACATCGGCGGGAGCAAAATCGAGATCGTCTTCTTGTCCGAGACCTCCGATGAGTTCGAAGCTCTCGTCCGGGAATGGATCACAACTGCCGCCCGAGCCGTGACCAGCTACTACGGTCGTTTTCCCGTGCCGGACGTGACCGTTCGCATCCGCATCGTCGATGGAGATCACATCGATTCGGGAAAAACTTTTGGGACCAGCGATGGCGGCGTAATCGAGGCTTCGGTGGGCCGCTCCACGACCGCTGCGGATTTTCATGACGACTGGCTGATGACCCACGAAATGGTGCATCTCGCCTTTCCCAGCGTGCCCAACGAGCATCATTGGATCGAGGAAGGCCTGGCGACTTACGTAGAGCCGATCGCTCGGGCGCGGATCGGCGAACTGACGCCGCGCCAGGTTTGGTCGGACGTGGCGCGCGACCTCCCGCAAGGCCTGCCGCAAGCCGGCGACCGCGGCCTCGATTTCACTCCCACCTGGGGGCGCACCTATTGGGGCGGCGCGCTTTTTTGTCTCCTGGCCGATGTCGAGATCCGGAGTCGCACGGGTAACGCCAAAGGCTTGGAGGACGCGTTGCGCGGCATCCTTGCGGCCGGCGGTTCGATTTCAGTCGACTGGGAACTAGAGCGCGCCTTTCGCATCGGCGATGAAGCGACCGGCGTCCCGGTTTTGCAGGAACTCTATGCGCAAATGCGGAGCGCGCCGCATCCGATCGCTCTGATGCGACTCTGGCGAAACCTCGGCGTGGAACAGCGAGGCCGCACTGTCGTCCTCCACGATGACGCGCCGCTCGCGGCCGTGCGCCAGGCGATCATGCCGGAAAAATGATTTCCTGGTTGCGCATCCGTTTCCGACCGGAAGGCGCATCATCGAAAAGTGTTCTTGCCAAACAAATAGGCTTTCAGGCAAGGAATAAACCAAGCCATCTTCACGCTCCTGATCTCAAAAATGTCGACTACGCAGACGGCACGTCCATTTTCCCTCCGGCAAATATTTATTCGGACCGGCCCCGAATCTTTCGGGGATCTTCCGGCCCCGGGTAAGAACCGACACAACCAAGAAGGAAGCTATGAAAACCAAAACCATCCTGGCCGGCGCTGCCATCGCCGGATTGATGAGTGGCTCGTTCGCCGTCCAGGCGCACGCCGCGAATGTCACCGGCAAAGCCGGTGTCTCGCTCAGCCAAATGGGCAAGAAGAAGGACAAGGACGTCCACTCCTGCAAGGGAATGAACTCCTGCAAGGGCAAAGGCGGTTGCAAGACCGGCGACAACGGCTGCAAAGGCAAGAACTCCTGCAAAGGCAAGGGCGGCTGCGCGACCGACGGCAGCCATCCCGATCACTAGATCGCCCGCGGGCGAATGCTTTTGCGCCTCCCGGCGTGAAAGCCGGAGAATCGAAGTTCGATCCTTCGATTCTCCTTTTGCCTGACGCCTAACGAGATTCATGCCGGCGAATCCGTTCAACAATTTCAGCGACTACGGCATCGGCATCGGCCTGCGGGTGCCGCATTATCGCCATATCCTGGCGAAGAAACCGGTCGTCGACTGGTTCGAGATCATCTCGGAAAATTTCATGGTCGACGGCGGCCGGCCGCTCGAAGTCCTCGACCAGATTCTCGAGCAATACCGCGTCGTGCAGCACGGGGTGGCGATGTATTTCGGCTCGGCCGACCGGCTCAGTCGCGAGCACTTGAAGAAAATCAAGCGACTCGTTAGGCGGACGAACACTCCCTGGCTGAGCGATCACCTTTGCTGGGGGAGCGTCGATGGCCGTTACACTCACGATCTGCTCCCGATGCCCTACACATTCGCCGCCGCGCGCGCCACCGCGGCCAACATTCGGGAGGCGCAGGATTTTCTCGAGGTGCCGATCTGTGTCGAAAACGTCAGCAGCTATGCCGAATTCCATGCTTCGGAGATGACGGAATGGGAATTTCTGGCCGAAGTGGTCGAGCGTGCCGACTGCGGAATTCTGCTCGACGTGAATAACATTTACGTCTCCTCGCAGAACCACAATTTCGATCCTTACGAATACCTGAACAACGTGCCCCACGATCGCGTCGGGCAGATCCACATCGCGGGGCATTCGAAGTTTGAGAAATACATTCTCGACACCCACGATCACCCGGTCCTCGACCCTGTCTGGAAAATGTACGCCCACGCCATCAGGCTCGTCGGGCGGACGGCGACGCTGCTGGAGTGGGACGACCGCATCCCGAGTTTTGAGGAAGTTCACCAGGAGGCGCTGAAAGCGAATCAGTTTGTCGAAAAACAATTCCAAACCGCGGCGGCCTAACGACCAGCGGAAGAAGCCTCCCATTGGAGCGGCGGTCTGTGACCGCCGAACGCTGCGCCCGCGCCCGGCGTCCTTGGCGCTCACAGAGCGCCGCTCCAAGGCAGAGTCCCGGGCGCAGTTGAAGGAACTGCAAGCGCTCATGGCGGAGGCCATTTTCCGGCCCCTCGATGCGCACGACCACATGCAGAAACGCTGGAGCGACGGCCGCACCACCAGCGCGGTCGCGGCCGAGTTGATCAAGCCTAACGACCGCCTCAGCTCCTTCGAGCGGCTCGAGATTTACAATCGCGTCTACTGGTTTCGGGTTCTCGACTGCCTCTACGACGACTACCCCGGGCTGCGCGCAATCGTGGGCGAAAAGCAGTTCATGAAACTCGCCACCGCCTACCTCGCGAAATATCCCTCGACTTCATTCACCCTCCGCAACCTCGGACAACGCCTGGAAAAATTCCTCCGCGAAGAACCGAAGTGGGTCGCGCCGAAGGAGGAGCCGGCGCTCGACATGGCGCGCTTCGAATGGGCCCAGGTGGTGGCGTTTGACGATGCCGCGCGCCCGCCAGTCACGGCCGACGATCTGCTCGATACGCCAGCGGACAAACTCCGTCTCGGGCTCCAGCCCTATCTCTCGCTCCTCGACCTGAACTACGCCGTCGATAAATTCTTGCTCGCGGTGAAAAAACGCGAGAGCGACGTCCTGCGCGATGAAGCGAGCAACACTTTTGAGTCGATGCCGCACGCGAGGAAACGAAACCGCCGAGTGCGATTGCCGAAGCGGGAATGCGTTCACCTCGTCGTCCATCGCTACGACAACATGCTCTACTACAAGCGGCTCGAGCCGGAAGCCTTCGCGGTTCTGCGCGGGCTGGCGCTGGGAAAGACGGTGGAAAAGGCGTGCCTGGCCGCAGTCGCCAGATCGACTCGGACCGGCGTGGGTTGGAGTGCGCAGATCCAGGAATGGTTCCACGACTGGTCGGCGCTTGGCTGGTTCTGTCGGCGCGCCAGGTTATAGATCTTGCCCTCTGGGCAACGCGGGTCTCGGCGTGGCCTCTAAAAAGGCGAATCAACACTCAGGCTCGCTTTCGCATCGCGAAACATCCACATTCGCTGCCGCGACAGAAAATTTTCGCGCGTGTTCAAAAATTTTTTTTGCCAAGCAAACCGCTGTTCATAGACTTGCCCCTCGCGACCCCCGGCGAACTTGTTCACAAACCATTTTTCCATTTCTGAAGTCGCTACGTCTTTTTCTTCCAGCTCTTGCGTTTACAACTTGGCGGCTTCGCAACCGCCGGTTTAGTCTCCGCTAGTTCGTTATGGCGAATTTTTTTCCGCGCTGGACCAACTGGCTTCCACTTAAAATCATGATCTGCGGGATCGTGATTGTGACGGCGCTGGTCGGCGCGACCTGGTATTACGACACGCCGAAATACACCCGGGTCGGATACATGCCGACCCAGCCCGTGCCCTTCCCGCACGATCTCCACGTCACCCAGCTGGGGATGGATTGCCGTTATTGCCACAACGCGGTCGAGGTTGCAGCCCACTCGAACGTGCCCGACACGCAGGTTTGCATGAATTGCCACACCCAGGTGCAAAAGGACAACCCGAAGCTCGAGCCGGTGCGGTCGAGCTGGGCGACGGGGCAGCCGGTGCCGTGGGTCTGGATTCATCGCACGCCCGATTACGTCTATTACAATCACTCTGCGCACGTGAATCGCGGGATCAGTTGCGTCGCCTGTCACGGGCAGGTGAATCACATGCCGGTGGTTTATCACGCCAAGCCCCACAGCATGGCGTGGTGCCTAGAGTGCCATCGCGCGCCGGAAAATTTTCTGCGCCCGAACGATCAGATCACGCATCTGGATTGGAAACCGGAGGATGTGAATCCGGCTGCGTTCGTGGCGAAATACGGGAAGCCGGCAGGAGTTAAAGAGGATTGGTCGAAGAAGAAGCATCTCACGCAGGAAGAGATCGGGCTCACCTTGAAAGAGCGCTGGGACGTCAACCCGCCAACCAATTGTCAGGGGTGCCACCGATGAGGATTTCCGTCACTCAGGCATCTCGCCGGACAGGTCGTGCGGACCTCTCGCCCGCAGTGTCTGTCGCGCCGAGCAGGCGAGACGTCCGCGCGACGAATCAGGCGAGACGCCTGAGTTACGCCCACTTGGCGCATGAGATGGAGGGGAGAGCGAAATGAAGCGCGTCCTCCATCACCCCGCGCCTTCCAAAACCGGGAAGCAATATTGGCGCAGCCTCGGCGAGCTGAGCGATACCCCGGAGTTTCGCAACTGGCTGGAACGGGAATTTCCCGCCGGCGCGGCCGAGATCGCGGGCGACGAGGTTTCGCGCCGCAGTTTCCTGAAACTGATGGGTGCGTCGATGGCGCTGGCCGGGTTCGGACTGAGCAGTTGCCGCAAGCCGGAAAGACATCTCGTCCCTTTCACGAAGAGCGTGGAATGGACGATTCCCGGCAAACCGCTCTACTACGCGACCGCCATGCCGCGCCGTTACGGCGCGATGCCACTGGTCGTCTCGACGGTCGACGGGCGCCCGATCAAGATCGAGGGCAACCCGCTCCATCCCGACAGCAACGGCGCGACCGACGCCTTCGCTCAGGCGTCGTTGCTCGATCTCTACGATCCCTCGCGCTCCCAGCGTTTCGTTAGGCAAAACAAGCTCTCCGACCGCGCCGCCTTCGAGAAATACATGGCCGAGCTGCGGTCGAAACTGGCGGCGAACGGCGGCGCCGGGCTTGCCTTCCTGGTCGAGGAAACGCACTCACCGACTCGTGAACGTTTGCGTGCCGAGCTCCAGAAGCAGCTCCCGCGGATGCGCTGGTGCGTCTACGATCCGCTCCTGAGCGAGGCGCAACATTTCTCGACCCAGATCAGTTTCGGCCAGGACATCCGCGTTCTCCCGCAGTTCGACAAAGCCGATGTCATCCTGGCGCTCGACAGCGATTTCCTCGATTGCGGCAGCGGCGATCTCCCTTCGGTCCGCGGCTTCACCGCCCGTCGGCGGGTGCGGGAGGCGAAGGATTCGATGAACCGGCTCTATGTGGTTGAGAATCGCTACACCCTGACGGGCGCGATGGCCGATCATCGCCTGCCTTTCCCAGCCAGCCAGATCCCGGCCATTACCCACGCGCTGGCGATGAAAATCGCGACTGCGACCAGGGACCAGGGGCTCGCCTCTACGCTCCTCACCCTGCAGAAGCCGGCCAGGGTCGCGAAGTACGATGCACGCTGGCTCGATGAAGCGGCCAAAGACCTGATGTCGAAACCGGGCGCGAGTCTCGTGGTCGCAGGCCCGCACCAGCCGGTCGTGGTGCAGTTGATGGTCTACGCGATCAATTCCGCGCTGAAAAATATCGGCACGACCATTCTTCTTCGCCAGCTTCCGACGGCGGCGCGCACGAGCAGCATCCTGCAACTCGCGGGCGACATCGAAGCCGGCCGGATCAAACAGCTTTTTATCTTCGGCGGCGACCCGGTTTACAGTGCGCCCCGCTCCATCACGATCGATCGCAAAACCAAACAGCCGCTTGATTGGGCCGAGCTGCAGAAGCGTGTGCCAGAGGTCATCCGGTTAGGTCAGTACGAAGATGCAACCTCGGCTTTGAGCCAGTGGCACATCCCGGCGGCGCATTATCTCGAGACCTGGAGCGATGGCCGCACGATCAGCGGGTCGCATGTCGCGATTCAGCCGATGATTCTGCCGCTCTTCGGGGGATTATCGGAGCTCGATCTGCTTTGGACGCTGCTCGGCAATCCTCCGGCTGAAGGGCCGCAACTGATCCAGGAAACCTTCCGCGCGACTTCTCCGCCGGGAGATTTCGACACCGCCTGGAACAAATTTTTGCACGACGGCGTGGCCAGCTATGTCATGCCCAACAACGCCGCCCCGACCTTCAACGGCAACTCCGCCGGCGGCGTGGCGCACACTCTCTGGAGCAAGGATTTCCCGCCGCCGACGAAGGATTCGCCCGAGATCGTGCTCGTGGCGGACTACTCGATGGACGACGGCCGTTACATCAACAACGGCTGGCTCCAGGAAATGCCCGACCCGATCACGAAATTGACCTGGGATAACGCCGCCATGATGAGCCCGGCCTTCGCGCATCGCCTCGGGGTCAAGGACGGCGACCTGATCGAGGTCGTGGTCACCGACACGGCGAAAGATACGCACGGCAAACCGATTCAGCGCGCACTCGTCATTGCCAGCCACATCGTGCCGGGTCATGCCGATCACTCGGTCACGATTCCGTTAGGCTACGGCCGCAAGCACACCGGTCCGGTCGGCGACGATGCCGGATTCAACGGTTATCTTCTGCGCACCACTTCCAATCCGCACTACATCGTGGCCGACGGCAAGGCGGTCGCTAAGGTGGAAGTGAAGAAAACCGGCGGCACCTACGCGCTCGCCACCACCCAGGAACATTTCTCGATCGAAGGCCGTGGACTTGTCCGCGAAGCGACCCTCGAGCATTATCGCAAGGACGAGGAATTCGTGAAGAAGATTGCGGGCGACGAGGAATTGCCGCACCAACTGCCCACCATCTACACGCATCCGAAACTGAATGCGCCGCAGCAATGGGGGATGGCGGTCGATCTCAACACCTGCACCGGGTGTCAGGCCTGCGTCATTGCCTGCCAGGCGGAAAACAACATCCCGATCGTCGGCAAACTCCAGGTCTCGCATGGCCGCGCCATGCACTGGATCCGGATCGATCGTTATTACGCGAGCGCCAAGCCTTTCAATCAGGATTACGGGCAGTGGCCGGAGAATCCCGAGATGGTGCACGAGCCGATGATGTGCCAGCACTGCGAGAACGCGCCCTGCGAAACGGTCTGCCCGGTCAACGCCACCATCCACAGCGAGGGCGGCCTCAACGTCATGGTCTACAACCGCTGCATCGGCACGCGGTATTGCATGAACAACTGCCCCTTCAAGGTGCGGCGGTTCAATTATTTCGATTACACCCAGCGACCGATCGGCAAAAAGGACATTGCCGGCTTCTCCGTCTATCAGGAATACCTCGGACCGCTGACGGAAAAACGCGCGGCAGAAACGATCAAGCTGCAGAAAAATCCGAACGTCACCGTCCGAATGCGCGGGGTGATGGAAAAGTGCACCTATTGCGTGCAGCGCATCGAGGAGGCGAAGATCGCGGCGCACGTCCGGGCCGGCGCGTCGGACAAGACGCTTATCCCGCGTGATTCTTTCACGAGTGCCTGCGCCCAGGCTTGCCCGACGGAAGCAATCGTCTTTGGAGATATTGCTGATCCTGAGACGCGAGTCTCGAAGATGAAGGAGCAGAATCGAAATTACCGATTGCTCGAATACCTCAACGTGAAGGCGCGCACGAGTTACCTCGCTCGAATTCGCAATCCCAATCCGAAAATGCCGGACGCGGGCGAAATCGCGGTCGCCAGTCTGGAACACGAAGCGGAGGACCGGGTCCAGGCGCATGCGCTCGGCGGGCCCGAGACTCAGCCGCGACGGTCTGCGCCACAGCCGGGGGCGCACAACAGCCCGGGAGGTAACCCATAATGGACGGCGCGCCAACCACCGCACCCGAGGTGATTGCGGGCGAAGCTTCGGCTTCCGTAGCGCCGCCGCTGGCGCGGGTCCCGCTCGTCCTGAACAAGCGCAACTTCGATTGGGTCACGAACCGCATCTCGGGCGCGGTCGAGAACCCGACCCCGCGCTGGTGGTGGGTCGCCTTCGCCATCACTTCCGCGATCGCGGCTTTTGGTCTCACCTGCATCGGTTATCAGATTTCGACCGGAGTGGGCGTCTGGGGATTGAACTCGCCCGTCGGCTGGGCTTGGGACATCACCAACTTCGTTTTCTGGATCGGCATCGGTCACGCCGGCACCCTCATTTCCGCCATCTTGTTCTTGCTCCGCCAGAAATGGCGCACCTCGATCAACCGCTCGGCGGAAGCGATGACGCTTTTCGCGGTGATCTGCGCCGCGATTTTCCCCGGCATCCACGTCGGCCGTGTCTGGATGGCGTGGTTCCTCGCGCCGGTCCCGACGCAATACGGGATCTGGCCCAACTTCCGCAGTCCGCTCCTCTGGGACGTCTTTGCGGTCTCGACTTACTTCTCGGTTTCCGTCCTCTTTTGGTACACGGGCCTCGTTCCCGATCTCGGCACCCTGCGCGATCGCGCCACTTCCAAGATCAAGAAATTCCTTTACGGAATTTTCGCCCTCGGCTGGCGCGGTTCAAACCGCCACTGGCGCCATTACGAAATGGCGTATCTGCTTCTCGCCGGTCTCTCCACGCCGCTCGTCCTATCCGTGCACAGCGTCGTCTCCTTCGATTTCGCCACCTCCGTCATCCCGACCTGGCACACCATGATTTTCCCGCCCTACTTCGTAGCCGGCGCCATCTTCGGCGGGTTCGCGATGGTGCTGACGCTGATGATTCCGGCCCGCGCCATTTACAAGCTGCAGGACATCATCACCCCGCAGCACATCGACAAGATGGCAAAGATCATTTTGTTGACCGGCTCGATCGTGGCCTACGCCTACGCGATGGAATTCTTCATCGCCTGGTACAGCGGCAACCAGTACGAAAAGTTCGCTTTCTATAACCGGATTTTCGGCCCCTACTGGTGGTACTGGTGGGTCGGGATGTTGTTCTGCAACACGCTTTCGCCCCAGCTCTTTTGGTTCAGGTGGTGCCGGCGCAACATCTTCGTCGTTTATTTCGTCTGCATGTGCGTCAACGCCGGGATGTGGTTCGAGCGGTTCATCATCATCGTTGGCGGTCTGCATCGCGACTTTCTGCCCTCGGCCTGGGGATTATTCCATCCCACCTGGGTCGATATCTGGACCTTCATCGGCACCTTCGGGATTTTCCTTTCGCTCTTCCTTCTCTTCATCCGTTTTCTCCCCATGATCGCGATGTCGGAAGTGAAAATTGTTTTGCCGGAGGCTGATCCGCATCACGCCACGCCCGAGGAACACCACGTCGTGGCGGCGGGTGGAAAGGAGCGAACATGATTACCCCGACCGGCAATCGTGTTTACGGAATGGCGGCGGAATACGCCAGCGCCGCGTCGCTCTACGAAGCGGCCAAAGAGGTGCGCGACGCCGGATACAAACGCTGGGATGTGCATTCGCCTTTCCCGATTCACGGAATGGACGACGCGATGGGCATCGGCAAATCATGGCTGAGCGCGGTTGTCCTTTGCGGCGGCATCACTGGCTTGCTCACCGCCGCCGTCCTCGAGTTCGGGCCCTCCTCCTACCTTTACCCTCTCATCGTGCACGGAAAGCCGACAAACTTTTGGACCGTGCCGGCCTTCTTCCCGATCATGTTCGAGCTGACCGTTCTCGTTTCCGCGTTTTCGGCTTTTTTCGCGTGGATCGGAATGAATCTTCTGCCGCGGTGGAACCACCCGATGTTTAACTGGGAGCGGTTCAAGCGGGTAACGAACGACGGCTTTTTCCTGGTGCTGGAGGCGCGCGACCCGCGCTTCAGCGAAAACGAAGCGCGCGAGTTGCTGGAACGAACCGGCGGCCAGCACATCACGGTGGTGCACGAGGAGCCCTAGGATGCTGCGCGCTTTCTTCCTCATCTTCATTCTGGTCACGATCGCCTGGTTGGCGGTTTTCGGTTTCCGCGGGCAGAAGAGCAGCAAACCGGAAATCGAAATCTTCCCCGACATGGTGCGGCAGCCGAAAGTGCGCGCGCAATCGGAGAGCAATTTTTTCGCCGACCAGCGCGGGCCGCGCCAGCCGGTCGAGGGGACTGTGCCGATCGGTTACGATATGCCCATGCCTAACGACGCCGGCGCGCCGGTTGATCAGGCGGGGGAGATGGCGATGCATCCGCGCCTCGGTTTCAGCGAGGGGACGGATTATTACAACACCGGCAAAATGGGAGTGAACTGGGGCACCGGCATCCCGATGGAAGTGACCCCCGCCCTGATGAATCGTGGGGAGCAGCGCTTTAACATCAATTGCGCGGTCTGCCACGGACCACTTGCGGCTGGAGACGGGATCGTGAAACAATACGGGCTGGCCACCGTCGTTAGTCTGCAGGACGACCGGATTCGCAAGATGGCGGACGGCGAGATTTTCAACACCATCACGCACGGCAAAAACACCATGATGGCTTACGGGCCGCGGGTCCTGGTGCGGGATCGTTGGGCGATCATCTGCTACCTGCGCGCTTTGCAACGGAGCCAGCACGCCGCGGCGGCTGATGTGCCGCCAGATCATCAGGCCGACTTGGAAAAGAAAGCGGAACCGGCGCCCGCCGCGGCCGCCGCACCGGAGAAGAAATGAGCGAACGATCTCACGCGCTGCCGACGCCGGAAGGCGAATATTTCGAGAACACTCGCTTCGGCGGACTCTCAATCATTTGTGGCGTGATTGGGCTCATCGGCATCGTCCTGAGCGTGGTCGGCTGGTTTGTCTCGCCGGTGCAATTCAGTTTTTCCTGGCTCTTCGGGTTCATCTTCTTTTTCACCCTCTGCATCGGATGCCTTTTCTGGACGATTGTGCATCACGTCGTCGACGCCGAGTGGTCGGTCGTCGTCAGGCGGCAACTGGAGAATATCGCGCTCCTTCTCCCGGTCATGGGGCTACTCTTTGTCCCGATCTGGCTTCTGCGAAAGAATCTCTACCGCTGGATGGACATCGCCCCTGGAGTCGACCCGCTCCTTGACGCCAAGCGCGGTTACCTCAACTGGCAATTTTTCCTTTTCCGCGCCGTCTTCTTCTTCGTTGCCCTAACGATCGTGGCGTATCTCCTCCGCCGTTTCTCGGTCAACCAGGACCGCGACGGCAACCCGCGTTTCACCATTATGATGCGGAAAGCGGCCTTCATTGGTCTGCCGCTCTTCGCGCTTTGCCTCACCTTCGGCGCCTTCGACTGGCTCATGAGCCTGAACTGGCACTGGTTTTCGACCATGTGGGGTCCCTACATTTTTGCCGGCACCGCCGGGAGCTCGATGGCGCTCCTCGTCCTGGTCACGGCCGCGTTGCGAAAAGCCGGCTACCTCGAGGGCGTGGTGACGGTCGAGCATTTCCACATCATGGGGAAATGGCTCCTCGCCTTCACCGTTTTCTGGGCCTACATCGGCTTCAGCCAATACATGCTCTATTGGTATGCCAACATCCCGGAAGAGACGCAGTATTACATCATCCGGAACACCGAATCCTGGAACGTCCTCTCCTGGTTCCTGGTCGTGTTTCGCTTTTTTGTCCCCTTCGCCCTCCTTCTGCCGCGAGCGACGAAGACCAATCTCACCTGGCTCTGCTCCATTTCGGCCTGGATCGTTCTGATGCAGTTGCTCGACATGTATATCGTGGTCCTGCCGGCGCTTCACGGCACCGGCGTGCATCTGAGCATTTTCGATTTCGTGCCGTTGCTCGCGATCGGCGGCACCCTCGCTTTTGTTTACCTGTGGATCATCGGCAAAACGTCGCTCTTCCCGGTGCGTGATCCGCGTCTCATCGAATCGCTTCGCCTCACCAACTAGCCGTGCCTAACGACGAAGACACACTCGCCCATCCTGAGCAGCCGCGCTTCCTGCTTTCCGCCTGGATGTGGGCCGTGGTCCTGTTCGTTTTCTTCGGGGTGATTGTCGCGATTACCTTCAGCGCCATGCCGCGCGGCTCGAGCTACGAGGAAGATCGGGCCCGGGCGCGGGCCGAAAAGTTGAAGACAGCCGAGGAGGAATGGGGCAAGACGATGAGCAGCTACGGCTGGGTGGATAAGGCTAAAGGCGTCGCCCACATCCCGATCGATCGGGCCATGCAACTCGAGTTGGCCGATCTCCAGGCGAAGAAACCCGCCCCGGCCGGACCGATCGCGACTCCGCCTCCGGCCGAAGTGCCGGTGACCGCCACCGGTGCCCCGCAGCCGAGCAATCCGCCGGTGGCTGTGCCGCCGGGCACCTCGCCGACGCCGCCACCGATTTCACAGGAAGGTCCGAACTCCGAGATCCGGGGTCAGCCGGCCGCGGCGGCTAATCCGCCCAACGCCCTCCCCGGCACCCAACCGGGCGCTTCCGCGACCCCGGCCGCGGCGCCCAATTCGCGGACCGAAGTTCCGCCGGTTTCACCCACGGTCACTCCGGTGCAGCACCCGGTCGGCACTCCCATCCCGGTGCGGCCGAAACCACCAACCTCACCCGCGGCTTCCGCCACGCCGCCCACCAAACGATGAGCTGGAACGATCTTCTGGAAAAAATGAGGCGTTACGAACTAAACGCTGCCGTCATCTTCGACGAGGAAGAGCCGATCGGTCGCCCGACCGACATGGTGATGCCGCGGCGGCGCTGGTTCAAACGGCGAGAGCGCAAAGAGGCGTCCGCAAATTCGAAAGCCGCAGCCAAGCATTCATGAATACGACTGCCGGAGCCACCAAGGACCCGTCGTTAGACGACGTGGAAGTCACGACGAGCGACGTCGAGAGAGTCGAGCGCGCGTTGATCGACGCCTCGACCCGCCTGCCGGTGCTCGTCTTTTACACGTCCGCTCTTGCCTGGCTGCTGCTGGCAACGCTCCTCGGCGCGCTCACCTCGATCAAAATGCACTGGCCCGATCTCCTCTCGAACATCGCTTTTCTCACTTGGGGCAGAATCCGGCCGGCGCATCTCAACGCTCTTATCTACGGCTGGGGCTCGATGGCCGGAATGGGGAGCGCGATCTGGCTCATGGCGCGACTCTGCCGCACCACCTTGCGCCATCCACTCCTCCTCATCAGCGGGGCCGCTTTTTGGAATCTCGGCGTCCTGATGGGGATTGTCGGCATCCTGATCGGCGACAATACCGGCTACGAATGGCTCGAGTTTCCCGGCTACGCCGCGATCACGCTTTTTGTCGCCTATCTCCTCATTATGACGTGGGCGCTGATCATGTTTCGCTATCGCCGGCGCGGACATGTTTACATCACGCAATGGTATTTGTTAGGCGCGTTCCTTTGGTTCCCGTGGCTCTACGCCGCCGCCCAGGTCATGCTCTTTATTTTCCCGGTCCAGGGCGTCATGCAGGCGGCGGTCAACTGGTGGTTCGCCAATGGCCTCCTCTTTCTCTGGTTTGGCTCGATCGGGCTCGGGACGGCTTATTACATGATCCCGAAAGTGATCGGCCGTCCGGTTTACAGTTATCATCTCGCGACCATCGGTTTCTGGACCTACGCCTTGTTCTCGAGCTGGACCGGGATGCAAAGGCTGGTCGACGGGCCGTTCCCGGCCTGGATAATCACCGCGAGCATCGCCGCCACGATTTTGACGATCATTCCAGTGGCCACGGTCGGTTTGAATCATCACATGACCATGGGCGGAAATTTCC
>DATBDG010000154.1:0-3592 GCA_036270055.1 Chthoniobacterales bacterium | reverse complement strand
CTGCCGGTTGCACTTTTTGTCAACCTGACGGCGAACGGGATCGAGAATTCTCAGGGCGCGATCCAACACGCCGCGCAAATCGTGTCGCTCGTCCTCCTCGCTCAGACTGCGGCCCACTTTTATGGACTGTGGCGCCGCCGGCAAGGTGAGGAGGGCGTGGCCCTTGAGAGCCGCGCCATCTGGTGGTCGCAGCAGACGATCGTGGCGGTCTATCTCCTCGCCGGCATCGCCAAGCTGATCACGACCAAAGGCCTCTGGGTTTTTCAGGCGCGCTGGATCGGCGTCTCGATCACGAAAGCCGCCTACCAATCGTTTTATGACACCTTCAATCAGGCGGATCTGGAACGACAACTGGCGGTGGCGAATTTCGCCGCGTCGCACGGCTGGCTTGTGGCCTTGATCGCGGCGGCTGGATTACTGCTCGAACTCGGTTCGCCACTCGCGCTCATCAATCGGACGTGGGCGGCGCTGATCGGCTCCGCGCTGGTCTGTTTCCATCTCGGACTCCACTACAGCATGCATCTGACGTTTATCTACAATCAGTGGCTGCTCGTCATTTTCCTCATCAATGCACCCTACTGGATCGTGACCGGGATGCGGAAAATTACATCCCGATGATCTGGTAACCGCCGTCGACGTAGATGACCTGACCCGTGATGGCGGCCGCGCCCTCGCTCGCGAGAAATAAACCGGTCTGGCCAATCTCGGCCGGATCGCAACTGCGCCCGAGCGGGGCGCGTTCCTGGTAATGCTTGAGCATCGCCGAAAAGCCGCTGATCCCGCGCGCGGCGAGCGTGTTCACCGGCCCGGCCGAGATGCAATTGACGCGAATTTTTTTCGAACCGAGATCGTAGGCGAGATAGCGCGTACTGGCTTCGAGGCTGGCTTTGGCGACGCCCATGACGTTGTAGTGCGGGACGACTTTTTCCGCGCCGTAATAGGTCATGGCGACGATGCTCCCGCCTTCGGTCATAAACGGAAGGGCCGCGCGGCTGAGCGCGACCAGCGAATAGGCGCTGATGTCGTGCGCCATGCGAAAAGCTTCGCGCGTCGTGCTCACGAAATCGCCCTCGAGCGCTTCCTTCGGCGCGAAGGCGACCGAATGGAGCAGGAGGTCGAGCCGCCCAGTATAACTGCGGACTTTTTCGAAAAAGGAGGCGATCTCGTCGTCCTTCGAGACGTCACACGGGTAAAGCGGCGTGCCTTCACCAAACTCGCTCACTAGCTCTTCGACGTTCTCCTTCAGCCGTTCGCCCTGGTAATTGAAAATGAGTTTCGCGCCAGCCGCGGCCCAGGCTTTGGCGATTGCCCAGGCGATGCTGCGTTTGTTCGCGACGCCGAAAACGACGCCGGTTTTGCCTGCAAGGATTTGTTCTGCCATGACGCAGGGACTCTAACGGCTTTAGGCCGAGGGGAAAGTCCCTGTGGATGTCTCGCTCTGGGAGGCGCGAGAGTGAGGTCGCAGCGCGAGCCGACACTCACGTTTCGCGCGGCGAAACGTCCAGAGCGGCGGGCGCGAAATTTTCCACTTCCGGCCGCGACAGGGCCGGCTGATAGTAGCGCATGAAAGTGAAGGTGATCGTGACGCCGAAGGAGACCGTGCTCGATCCCCAGGGCGCCGCGGTGCGCGAGGCGATGCAGCACCTCGGGTTCAGCGCCGCGCGCGATGTGCGGATCGGACGTTATCTCGAGATCGAACTCGAAGGCGACGCTACGGCCCAGGAGCCGAAACTGCGCGAGCTTTGCCGCGATCTCCTTTCCAATCCCGTGATCGAAGATTATCGGCTGGAAATGCCTAACGAGAAAAAATGAAATTCGCGGTCGTTCAATTTCCCGGATCAAACTGCGACCAGGATTGTCTGGCCGCGTTGCGGGGCATCGATGGGATCGAAGCGGAATACGTCTGGCACAAGGAGACGTCGTTAGGCGGGTGGGATGCGATTGTGCTGCCAGGCGGATTTTCCTACGGCGATTATTTGCGCTGCGGCGCGATCGCCCGTTTCTCGCCCATCATGCGCGCGGTGGTGGACGACGCGCGCGCCGGCAAGCTCGTCATCGGGATCTGCAACGGCTTTCAAATTCTCTGCGAAGCCGGCCTGCTCCCGGGGGCGCTGGTGCGCAATCGCTCGCTCCATTTTGTCTGCGACATGGTGACGACGCGGGTCGAGGTGGCGGGAACGCCGTTCACGCGCGGGATGGCGGTCGGCACCTTGCTCAGAATGCCGGTGGCGCATGGCGAGGGTTGTTATTACGCGGATGAAGCGACCTTGCGGGAATTGAACGAGCGCCAGCAGGTTCTCCTGCGCTACTGCAGTGCCGAAGGGAAAACCACGCCGGCGGCCAACCCAAACGGCTCAGTCGAAAATATCGCCGGCATCTGCAATCGCGCGCGCAATGTCTTTGGCCTCATGCCGCACCCCGACCGCGCCTGCGAAGAGCGGCTCGGGAGCGGGGACGGGGCGCGTATTTTTGAATCGATGGTGCGGACCCTCGCGGCCGACCGGGCGGCGGCGTGAGCATCTTTGTTACCGGCACCGATACCGGCGTCGGGAAAACGAGTTTCACAGTCTGGCTTTTGCAACGGCTGCGCGCGCGCGGCCTGCACTGTGCCGGCTACAAGCCAATCTGCTGCGGCGATCGGGCCGACGCGGTGCAGTTGCTGGCCGCGAGCAGCGCCGGCCTGACGATCGACGAAGTCAATCCCGTTTGGTTGCAAACGCCGGCCGCGCCTTTGACCGCGGCGCTGGTCGAAAAGCGAGAGATCGATCTTGTCGCTCTGCGCGACGGGTTCGTTAGGCTGAGCAAGCGCTTCGATTTTGTGGCAATCGAAGGCGTCGGCGGCTGGATCGTACCGATCACGTCTGATTATTTCACGAACGATCTCGCGGCTGACTTGGGGCAACCGGTCATCGTCGTGGCGCTGAACCGCCTCGGCTGCCTGAATCACACGCTCCTCACGGTCCGCAGTATCGAGGCCTCTGGATCGAAATGCGCCGGGTTGGTTTTGAACGACTTCGGAGCTGAGCCTGATGTCGCTATCTCCACCAACGCTGAGATTCTCGGGCGCTGCCTTCCGTTGCCGGTGATGGCCCGATTTGATCGGGAAGCAACGGAAATGGCGGAACCGTTACGCCAAATGCTGCGGGGACTTGCGGGTTGGTGTCACGATTCCGACGATCGCATCGTTACAGTTGTGTAACGATGTTGAACATAAAAAGGTGGGGTTGAGCCCGCTCTCCCTAGGGAGAAGGGCATCGGTACGTGCATTGCTAAAAGGGAGTTGCAAAACCTCATAAAACCTATGTTGCTACAAAAAACCCTTCACATGAGTCAGTCGCTGGACGAGTGCAAGAGCCGCCTCGCCAGCATACAATCCTATCGCCGGCAGCTTGTAATGGTTACGAAAGCGACCGTCACCTCGTCGAAGACGCTCGACCTCAGCTTTCGCGGCCCGTTAGGCTTCGAGGCCCACACCGTGGTGGCAGCGATCGAGAGCGATTCGCCCGATCAATTCGCCTTTGAATCGTGGGGCGGAAACATCGACCTGATGGGGCTGGTGGAGTTCGAGGAAGTGCGGCCCGATTGCACCGAG
>DATBDG010000153.1:0-21137 GCA_036270055.1 Chthoniobacterales bacterium | reverse complement strand
CGATCGTGAGAAAGATCAGCAACGCAATGCGGTGCGATTTTGGCAGTTTGGCGGACCTGCGCCACGTCACTGGAAGAGCAAGCAGCCAAACGGGCAGAAGGAGGATCAGCATGATCTAACGAGATATAGACGAAAGTTCGTCTTTAAAGGCGAAAATTTTTCGTCTAATTCCAGATGGAAGTGGCTGGGAATTAACGATCTTGGTCATCGTCGATCGGGCTGGTGATGCCGAGCCCGGGTTTGTTGAGGACATGCGTGTAAACCATTGTAGTCGATATGTCCTTGTGGCCAAGAAGTTCCTGAACGGAGCGAATGTCGGTGCCGCGCTCGAGCAGGTGAGTGGCAAAGCTGTGCCGGAAAGTGTGGCAACTGGCCGACTTGGAGACGCCCGCAGCACGAATTGCCGCTTTGACGGCATTTTGCAGATTCTTTTCGCCGACGTGGTGCCGTCGCATGCCAGCACCGCGAGGATCGAGAGAGAGCCGCGGCGCGGGAAAGACATATTGCCAGCGCCAATCGCGCGAAGCATTCGGGTATTTGCGATCAAGCGCGAAAGGCATGTAAACGCGGCCTCCGCCACGGGCGACGTCCTGGCGGTGGATTTGGCGCACGCGCTCAACGTGAACGCGGAGCGATTCTTTCAAGCGCGCGGGAAGAACGGTGCGCCGCTCGCGCATGCCTTTACTGGCACGGACGAGAATCTGATTGTAACCAAAATCGATGTCTTTCATCCCGTGAGATACCTCCGCAGTCGGACTTTCAGGTAGCGCTTGCCCCATGCAGTTTTAAGGTACTTCTCACGTTGCGCGGCATCGTTCCGGTCCAAACAGCCTTCCCAATACATCAACTCGAAGGGGCGTCTCAATTTGGTCGATGTCACCAAGCCAGAGTTATGCATCTTTAGCCGAGCCGGCAGGTCCTCCGTCAGGCCAACGTAGAATTGGAGATCAGTCACTGAGCGCAGCACGTAGACGTAGTGTTTCTTCATTCATTGTTATCTCACGGGATAAACCCGCAGACGCAGCAGTTCCATCAAGCGAAGACCGGCACCGTAAAGCAGCTCGCCCATGAGACGATAGTCACCGTCGAGATTTGCGATGACGCGCTTCGCCTCGGCACGCGTAAAGACCACGGGGAGCTTGGGCGGGCGGCGGACGCGCTCGACGCCGGTAACGTATTCGAGCTTTCGCTCTAGCACTTGCTGGTAGAGGAAAAGAAGCGCGCTAAAGGCTTGGTTCTGGGTAGAGGCAGCGACGCGACCATCGATGGCGAGGTGGCTTAGAAAAGCGGCAATCTCTGCTTCGCCCATATCGCTGGGATGACGCTTTTCGTGGAACAGAATGTAGCGGCGAATCCAATCGACGTAGGTTTTCTCGGTGCGAATGGAGTAGCGCTTGACGCGCAAGTGCCAGCGGACGCGGTCGAGGAGCTTGGGGCCGGGGGCGGAGAAGGAGGGGGCTGTCATTCAGAGGCTGGTGATGGTTTCAGAACCGCGGCGGCGAATGCAAACGCAAAAATTCGGCGCCGGAGATGCTGCCGCCCGTGGTGCCGGAGGAGCTTGGGAGTGGAGGGTGAACATTTTCGGCAGAACTGGCAAGGAAGATCGCGAATGCGGGAATCCAAGCGGGCTCAATTTTGGTCAGTTGTCAGTTTGGACGATCCCTGCTCGTTCTCCTTCTCGTCCTCGTCTTCGTCCTCCCCCGATTTTCGAAGAGCGAGGACGAGGACGATCTCGCACCTGACAAATCTCGCAGACTTTCGAATCCAGGCAGGCTCAGTGTGTGAATCGGCGGCACTGCGCCGGAGCACGGCTATACAGAGCCGTGGCTACAGAGTTCGGCGCTGGCGCCCGCCGCACGACTGATCAGGCAACCGGCCCGCGCGTGACGGGCGAACTGTCTGCGTGACCAAAGTACTTGCCCAGCGCCGATTGCCGATCGGGGCGGAACTTATCTCGCCGAATGAGACGCACTTCCGCATCTGGGCCCCCCGGGCGCAGCGGGTCGAGGTCGCGCTCGAGGCTTCCACGGCGCGCAACGCGCGGCGGGAATTTTACCCGCTAGCGCCGGAGCCCGGCGGTTATTTTTCCGGGACGGCGCCGGCCCTGGCCGGAACACTTTATCGTTATCGACTGAATGGGATGGACGATCTCCATCCGGACCCGGCTTCGCGCTATCAACCGGGCGGACCACACCGTTCCTCCTGCGTGGTCGATCCGGGCGCGTTTGAATGGAGCGATGCCGACTGGCGCGGCGCGCACCTGAAGGGGCAGATCATTTACGAGCTGCACATCGGCACTTTTACCCGCGAAGGGACGTGGGCGGCGGCGGCGGACCAATTGCCCGAGCTGGCCCGCACCGGCATCAGCCTGATCGAGATGATGCCGGTCGGCGATTTCCCGGGCGAGTTCGGCTGGGGCTACGATGGGGTGGATCTCTTCGCCCCCTGCCGGCTCTACGGCGCGCCGGACGATTTGCGGCGCTTCATCGACCGGGCCCATTCGTTAGGCATCGGGGTCATCCTCGACGTCGTCTACAATCATCTCGGGCCGGATGGGAATTATCTGAAAGTTTATTCGGACGATTACTTCACCGACCGTTACGCGACCGAGTGGGGCGAGCCGCTTAACTTCGACGGCCCAAACTGCGAGCCGGTGCGCGAGTTTTTCCTGAGCAACGCGCGCTATTGGATCGACGAGTTTCACTTCGACGGTTTCCGCTTCGACGCGACCCAGAGCATTTTCGACCATTCGCAAGAACACATCCTCGCGGCGATCGGCCAGGCGGCGCGGGCGGCGGCAGGCGAGCGCGCGCTTGTCCTGATCGCGGAAAACGAGCCGCAGGAAAGCAGACTCGTCCGGCCGCAGGCTCTCGGCGGCTACGGTCTCGACGGGCTCTGGAATGATGACCTCCATCACACCGCGATCGTCGCCCTCACCGGCCGCAACCCGGCCTATTACACCGACTACGGCGGCACTCCGCAGGAATTTATCTCGGCCACGCGCCACGGATTTCTTTATCAAGGGCAACCGTATCGGTGGCAGAAGAAGCGCCGCGGCACGCCGACCTTCGGTCTGCCGCCGGAGAGCATGGTGGCCTTTATTGAAAATCACGACCAGGTTGCCAACTCCATCGACGGCACCCGGCCGCGCTTCGCGACTTCGCCCGGCCGTTATCGCGCCATGACCGCCCTTCTCCTCCTCAGTTCCTGGACGCCGCTCCTCTTCCAGGGGCAGGAATTTGGCGCCACCAGCCCTTTCCTTTATTTTGCCGACGTGAACGAGGAACTGGTCGAACCGGTGCGCAAAGGCCGCTTCAATTTTTTGAAACAATTCCCCGGGGTCGAATCGGAAGCGGTGCAACGGCGGCTGCCGAACCCTTCATGCCGCGAGACTTTCGAGCGGTGCAAGCTCGATTTCGCGGAGCGCGATCGATTCCCGCAGGTTTACGATCTGCATCGAGATCTCATCCGGCTGCGGCGAGAAGAGCCGGCCTTTGCCCGCCAGGAGCGCGGGCAGGTGGATGGCGCTGTCCTCGGGCCTCACGTGTTTGTCCTGCGCTTTTTCGATTCGTCAGGCGGGGACCGTCTTCTTGTGGTCAACTTCGGACGCGCCTGGGAGCCGCCGATCGTGCCGGAGCCCCTCCTCGCGCCGCCCCTCGAACATCGCTGGGACAGCCTGTGGTCGAGCGAAGCCCTGCGCTATGGCGGCCCGGGCGAGATCCCGCTCGAGACCGAAACCGGCTGGCAGATTCCAGCCGAAGCCGCCGTCGTGCTCCGCCCGGCGGCGTTGCCCGACGCCGCATGAATCCGGCCCACCGTCATCGCTTCCCGCCGCCGCGCGTCATGCCGTGGGACCGGGCGAGGATGTCGCCCGAGGTCCTGCTGAGCCGAGAATGGCTCGTGACGAATGGCCTCGGCGGTTACGCCTCCGGGACCGTCTCCGGCGCCGTCACCCGCCGTTATCACGGCCTGCTCACCGCCGCCCTCCCGGCGCCCTTCGGCCGCACCGTGATGTGGAGCCACATCTCCGAGACTCTCCACTTCGGCGCCGACGACGTTGTGTCGTTAGGCGCGGAGGAACGCGCCGGTGGCCGGCTCGATCGCGATGGCGCGGATTATCTCCATGAGTTTCGGCTCGAAAATGGTTTGCCGCTCTGGATCTTCACCGTCCGCGGGCTCACGATCGAGAAGCGCATCCTCATGCCGCACCGGCAGAACACGGTCCACGTCAGCTATCAGGTGCGCGGGACTGCTCCCCGCCCCCGGCTCGATCTCCGGCCCGCCTTTGGTTTTCGGCATTACGAAGATCCGGTCGAGGGCCTGCCCGAATCGCCCTACGAAATCCGCGTGGTCGATGGTCGCTACGAGGTGGTGCATCCGGGAGAGAAATTTCCTCCCTTGCGCATGCGCTTGTGCGATTGCCATTGCGATTTCGTCGTCGCTCCGCGCAAGATTCACGAGGTTGTCTATCGTTCCGAGCTTGAGCGGGGTTACGACTCGGAAGGCGATCTCTGGAGCCCGGGAATTTTTCGGGTCGATCTGAGCAAAGGCGATCGCGCCACGCTCATCGGTTCGACCGAAGAGTGGAACGTGGCGGAAATTCTGGACCCGGCCGCAGCCGCGAAAGCCGAGCGCGACCGGCGCGAGCGCCTCCTCGACCAGGCGCAGCCGGAGGCACGCTACGGGGTGGCGGCCGATCTGGTTTTTGCGGCCGATCAATTCATCATCACGCCGGCGGGGCGCGCGGAAGAAGCTGCGCGGGCCCGGGCGTTCGGAGATGAGGTGCGAACGATCATCGCGGGCTATCACTGGTTCACCGATTGGGGGCGCGACACGATGATCAGCCTGGAAGGGCTCACGCTCACGACCGGGCGCACGCTCGAGGCGGGCTACATCCTCCGCACCTTTGCCCATTACGTGCGGGACGGGCTCATCCCGAATATGTTTCCCGATGGCCAGAGCGCCGGGCTCTATCACACGGCTGATGCGACTCTCTGGTTCTTCCACGCCCTCAACCGCTATCTGCGGGCGACGAACGACTGTGTCACGCTCGAGCTGCTTCTCCCGACGCTGGGCGACATTGTCGATCATCACCTCGCCGGGACCGATTTTAATATTCATGTCGATCCGGAGGACGATCTCCTTTGCCAGGGGAAAGAGGGTTATCAGCTCACCTGGATGGACGCAAAGATGGGCGACTGGGTCGTCACCCCGCGGCGGGGAAAGGCGGTCGAAATCAACGCCCTTTGGTTCAATGCCCTTCGGCTCTACGCCGGCTGGCTGCGTGCCAGTGGCGAGCCGGTCGCGGCGGAGCGCTACGAGAAGCACGCCCGCCGCACGCGGGACTCTTTTAACGAGCGGTTTTGGTTCGACGAAGGCGGCTATCTTTACGATGTGATCGATGGGCCCGACGGGGCGCCCGACAATTCGATTCGGCCAAACCAGATCTTTGCCATTTCGCTCGATCACCCGGTGCTGGCGCGGGAACGCTGGGAAGCGGTCATGGAGGTGGTCGAGCGCGACTTGCTCACCCCCGTCGGGTTGCGTTCGCTCTCGCCGCAGAACCCGGATTACAAAAAGAATTACCACGGCGACCTGAAGACGCGCGACGCGGCCTATCACCAGGGAACAGTTTGGGCCTGGCTGATCGGGCCTTTCATCGATGCCTGGTTGAAACTTCACCCTAACGAACTGAAGAAGGCGCGTGGTTTTCTTTCCGGTTTCCCGGTCCATCTGAACGAGGCCGGCATCGGCACGATCAGCGAGGTCTTCGACGCCGAGCCGCCTCATACCCCGCGCGGCTGCATCGCCCAGGCTTGGAGCGTGGCCGAGCTCCTGCGCTGCTGGGTCTTGACAGAAGCGCCGGTGGCAGGGCGGGAAGACGAGCGGTCCGTTACTGCGGTGAATTCAGTCCGACGGACTTGAGCATTTCTCGTTGCTGCCACCCGGCGGCGGCGCGAATCGCGAATCAAGGGAAATGGCTGAAAGCGCCGAGCAACTCTCCCAGCATCGCGACGTGCGCGAGGCGCTCGAGCAAGCGACCGGGCGCAAGACCCGCGCCCCGGAGAAAGGCGACCGGTTCTGGTTCGTCAGCTATCTCCTTTTCCTCATCGCCTGCGCGGCGCTCTATTATCTCGTCGGCTCGCGCTTCATCCCCCTCACGAAAGACCAGTTGGAACTGACGCGCCGGCTTCTCCGCGGGGCCGGCATTATTATCATCCTCCTCGCCATCTCCAGCGCCATCTCCCTCTACAGCATCGCGCGCGTCTCCGATCCCTCGACCCGTTTCACCCTCAAGCGGATCAAGCGATTGCTCGTCTTTCTCCTAGTCCTGCTCGTCACGGTCTCGGTCATTTTCGTTAACTGGTATACCGCCCTCATCTCGGTCGGGGTCGTCTCGGTCATCGTCGGGCTCTCCGTGCAAACGCCGATGACCAGCTTCATCGGCTGGATTTACATCCTCGTGCGGCGGCCTTACCGGGTCGGCGATCGGATCAAAATCGACGACGCCACCGGCGACGTAATCGACGTCGGCTACATCGACACTACCCTTTGGGAATTCGGCGGCCAATACATCTCGGGCGATCATCCGAGCGGGCGCATCATCAAGTTCCCCAACTCGAAGGTGCTCAACTCGATGGTCTTCAATTATTCCTGGCCGCTCTTTCCTTACATCTGGAACGAGATCAAATTCAACGTCGGCTACGAGAGCGACCTCGAATTCATCGCCCGCACCATGCAACGCCTCGTCGAGGAGGAGCTGGGCGAGGCAATGCTGGAGCGCGTCCAACAATATCGCGAGTTGCTCGCCCGCACCCCGGTCGACGAGCTGGAGGTGCGGGAACATCCGCGGGTCGTTTTTCGCGTGAGCGAAAATACCTGGCTGGAGGCGATTGTGCGCTACCTCGTCGCCCCGCGCGAGGCCGGCCCGGTCAAGACGCGTTTGATCAAAAAATTGCTGCCCGCCCTCAACGCCGCACCCGACAAGGTGCTCTTCCCGAAAGGCCCAAATCGTTAGGCTTGCGCCTAACGACGGAGCGGTCTCCCGGTTGACCTTCCTCCCCAGTCACGATACCCTTTGCGAGCAATGATTAACGTCACCGACAGCGCGGTCAATCAACTCCGTTCGCTCCTCGCCGAGCAGCCCGAGCCGGCCGGCAAAGGTCTGCGCGTGCAGGTAGCCAAGGGTGGCTGCTCGGGCATGCAATACGAGATGTCGCTCGACCACCGCCAGGAGGGCGACGCCGTCGTGCAGCGGGACGAAGTCGAGTTTCTGATCGATCCGGAGAGCGCCGATTTCCTGCGCGATGCCACCCTCGATTTCGAAGAGGGCCTGACCGGCGCCGGCTTTCGCATCGTCAATCCCAACGCCGCCCGGACCTGCGGCTGCGGGACCTCGTTCGAACCGGTCCGCCCAGCCTAACGAAACGACGCGCGGACGACAGCTTGCGTCCCTGGCATGGAACCCGATCTTTTTCGCTTCGATGACCGCCCCGGCCTCGAGCGCAGGAAAACCAATTACTTTGCCTGGACCCTCGGGATTCTTCTCCTGAGCGGCCTCGCCCTCGCCGCCTGGCTCGGCAGCTTTTACATCATCGGCCAGCCGGAACGGCCGGAGAGCTATCGCATCCTGCAGAAGTTGCACAAAATCGAGGCGCCGAAACGTTTTCAACTGACCGCGGCTCCGGCGGGCGAATTCCTCACTCCGCAAAAGCTTTTCCAACGCTACCAGGCGATGGGCCCGGCCGAGCTGGCGCGCAAAGATGCGGAGCTGACGCGCAATTTCATCCGCAACTTCGAGCAGGTGCACGGCCTCGTTACTTATGTCGTCGGCCGTTTCAACATCATGGGCGTGCGTGAGCTGACCCCGGAAGATGTCTTCACTTCCGGCGCGGTCGCCTTGACGCGCGCGGTCGAGCAACCGGAGCTGCTCATGGAGCACGTTTTCACAACCGCCGATGAACACGATGGCAGGCTGCTGAAGGAGCGGCTCGTGATGGGAATGGATGTGACCCTCGAGCGGACGCACGATCTCTCGGCCGTGATTCATGCCGAGCGGCTTCCGGATGGGCGGATTCAGATCACGGTGGTGCCTCTGCTTTACGGCAGTTACGCGGTCACGCGCGGCACCGGCACCTTCAGCCTGGAGCCGCCGGCGGAGCTGAATCTGGCGGCCGGTTTCCCGCTTTTCAAAACCGAGATGCGCCGAACAGTCGAAACCCGCTACGACAGCTACCGCTCGCGCCTCGCTCCCGCCACCAGCACTTTGCCGATCGTCGGGCTGCTCCCCGGCCGCACCGCTCCACCCCCGGAGGATGCGCTCGTTAGGGTCGAGCCGGCCGTGCCGCTGGAGGAAGAGCCGAGCACGCCGCCCCCTCGCCTGCGCGATCGCACCACGACAGCCGCGAAGAAAAAAGAAGCTGAATCGACGAGGATCGCATCGTCGTCTCCGGTCCCTGTGCGTCGGGCCGAACCGGTCCCGCCGGAGGCCGAAAGCGCGCCCTCGCCCACCATCATGCGCGCCCTGCCGGTGACTTCGTCGTCGCCTGCCGTCGCGCTCACCTCCACGACCGGCGCAACCTGGAAAACTTTCGCGCCGGGTGAAGCGCCGGCCGGCCGGGTCCTCGATCCGGCGGGGTTGCGCGCCGTGGCGGATAACGGCACGGGCGGCGAACGCATTTATCTCAAAGGTCAGTTCGTGGTCAATTTCGCGGATGCGAATCGGGCCGTCCTTCGACCGACCGGCGTCCAAACCGGCCAGGCTGGCGCCCTGGGGCGTAATGTCCGGGTGATCGTCGATTATCCCGCGGGCGCGCCTTTGCCCGAACCGGGTTCCACGCTCGACCGCGACATCACCCGCCCCTTTGAGGTGACGGAAGTGCGCCGGCAATCGGATGGCCAGCTCAACGTTTTCGTCCGCGAAATTATCAAGCAGTAGGCGCAGGTCATACCGGCCGTCTATGATGATCCCCGATCTGAAACAATGAACGACGCTGACAGAGCGCCGCTGCAAGGCGCGATAGCGCTTAATGCACGATCAAGGTGCCGTCGCGAATCTCCGCCGTGCTCACGTTGTAAGGCGAGATCGCGTCCAGCGCGATGCCGAGAAGCGACTGGCCGCGATATTGCATCGAGAGCACGCTCGCCGGCATCGGGATTCCGTTCGCCCGAATCTTTGAGACGCGCAGTTCTCTGATCGGCGTCGGCCCATCGGTCGTGATCGTGAAGGTTCCGTTCCAATAGCCTTTCGGAAAGCCCGGCACTTTCTCCGAATCTATGCTGATCTGCACCCTGGCGGTGTTGCCGCTCAGGGTGACGTAGGCGTGACCGCGCGAATTCTTGTTATTGGCGATGAGGCCGTTGATCTCCGCCGCACTTACCTTCAATTCCCGCTCCGGGGTCGGCGCCGGCGCCGTCTCGCCTGGCGGGGCGGGCGTCGGCTCGGCGGCGGGCGCGGCTTCGAATCGATCGACCCGCTCTTCGACATTCTCGAGCGCCTGCGGCGGAAGCTCCTCCACCGGCAGCGGCTTCGGTTGCGATCTCGTAAAAGAGCGGCCGACGAAAAAAAGGCAGCCGATCAGCACGAGCACGACGACGATGAGGGCGAGACAGCCCTTCGCGACGCAGCCGACTCCTTTCCGTTTCAGCGGAGGCGGCTCGATCCAGGTTGGATTGGTGGAGTCGGTCGCCATCGGGTCAGGGCGCGAGGCGGTTTTGAGCTTTCATCAATTTCTGATAAAGCGTCTGCAATCCCTCGGAGAGGAGCCGGGTGCGGCCGAGGACCGGCATGAAATTGGTGTCGCCGGTCCAGCGCGGCACGATGTGCAAATGGAGGTGATCATCCACCCCGGCGCCGGCCGCCGTGCCGAGATTGAGCCCGAGATTGAATCCCTGGGCGTGCATCGTGGCGCGCAGGAGCGCCTGGGCATGGACGGCCAGCGCCCAAAGCTCGAGGATCTCGTTTTCGCCTAACGACGCCAGGTCCGCCGTTTTGCGGTAGGGCACGACCATGAGATGCCCGACCGAATAAGGATAGCGGTTCATCATGAGGAAGGCGTTCTTGCGCCGGGTCAGGACGAGATGGGCGGCATCGTCGCTCGCCTGGGCCGCTTCCGAGAGGAAATTCGGGTTCCGGTCTTCGAGCTCGAAATATTCCACCCGCCAGGGACACCAGAGGGTTTCGATTTGGGCTTTGGGAAACTCCATCGCGTCGTTAGGCAAGAATTCTCAGGCAGCGTATCGGCTAAGCCGAAGATGTCGAGCGTGGGTTTTTCATCCTCCTCCTGCTCCTGCTCTTAATCCTGCTCCTAATCTTCCCTTACGTTGAGGAGGAGGAGAAGGAAAGGTGCTAAAGCCGGCGCACGAAAAGCGTGTAGCGCGGCAGATCCTCACCCTTCTCCGACACCAGCCGCAGCTCCGCCCCCGGCAGCAACTCCAGCCAGGCCCGCGCCGGCTGGTTGCGCACGACGAGCGCATCGAGCCGGCCAGCTTTCCATTCCGCCACCGCCTCGTTAGGCGAAAGGAAATAGTCGCGGCGCAAATAGAGCAGCATCCCCTCTTCCCGTCCGCCAACCACCCCGTAACGCCATTGGTGGGCCGCGGCCTCTTTTCGAACCTGCCCCGAGAACCGCACCAGCGCATCACTCCGTTCGTGGATCGCGGAGCCGATTTTCCAGGCCGCGTAACCGCCCGTGAAAACGATCGCGAAAACCAGCGCCGGTCCCAGCCAGGGCCGCACCCTGAGTCGCCAGCGCTCATTCTTCAGCGCCCGCGCGACCTGGGCGCCTAACAACAGCGCGAGCGGCGGCACGATCGGAAAAATCCGATCAACCCGCTTCGACGGGATGATCGACATCAGGACCAAGCCGCCAAGGCTCCAGCAAACGAGCCAGACCGTTTCCGGATCCATCCGGAGTGAAAGCCGCGACCGCCGTCGCCAGAAAAAAATCGCCAGACCAATGAGAAGCAGACTCCAGGGCGCAAATTTGTGCAGCAGATGCGGCAGATAAAAATAGAGCGGTTGCGGTTTGTGAATCGTCTCCGTGAAACGCCCCGCGAATTCTCGCACAACCACACTCTCGTAGAAGCCCGGCTGGGTCATGATGCCGCCGTATGCCCAGGCGAGAAAAAGCGCGAGCGACAAAATCCACGGCCACCACCCGCTCCAACCGCTCGGCCCGCCGCTCCGATGCCGCAGAATCTGATAGACAATCAGTCCCGGTAAAATGAAGGCATAAACGATCGGCCCTTTAATCAACATCGCCGCCGTCAGGAGAACGAACGCGATTGTCTGGTCGCGCCGCGTCCATCTTTCCGCTCGCCGGATTTTCTGCCAGATCTGGGTGCCGATGAGGAAGATCGCGAGCGCGAGCGGCATATCCGTTCGCACGAGGGTGGCGAGGCGCGGGGCGAGGAGATTTAGTCCAAAAGCGCTGAGCGCGATCAAACCGCCGACGACTCCGTAGGCCGCGGTCGCTTGGCGCGCGATTAGCCACAAGAGAACGAGGGAGGCGGCGAAGGACGGCAGGCGCCAGGCGCCTTCCCACCAGCGGGTGACCTCGAAAAGCGCGGCCGAAACCCACCCAACCAGAGGCGGCTTCGTCGCCACGCTCTCGTTAGGCGTGTGCTGATAAAGCCAGTGCCCCTGCCCGACCATCTCGAAGGAGGTGTAAGCCTGTTTCGCCTGGTCGTAATCGTCCAGCATCCAGGGCAGATTGGTGATCGCAAAAAAGACCACGATCAGGCCGAGCACGATCCATTTGGTCCGCGGTCGCTCCATCCAATCGCCGCTCACGCTCACTCGTCTCGCCAGAGAACGGCGCGGACCGGGGCACCGTCGCCCCCCACGATCTTGAGCGGAAGCGCGGCGAGCGAATAGGCGCCCGCTTCCACGGCGCTCAGGTCGAGCCCTTCGAGGATCGCAATATCTGCCGCCTGCAGCGCGTGATGATTTCTCAGGTCTTTCGAATCAATCGCGTCGACCGAGGGCAGATCGAGCCCGAGCAACTTCACTCCCCGGCTCTGCATCCATTCCGCAACGCCGCGCGCCAGCACCGGAATGGCTTCCGGAAATTTCGTCGAATCCGGCCACGCTCCGGTTTTGAGCAGGAGGCGCGGCGCCGAGACGCCCTCCGCCAGATCCGCGATCGTAATCTCGCCTAACGAGCCGGCGAATTTCGCCGTCAGATCCACGACCGCCGCCGGGCCAAGATATCGCTCCGGCGCCAATTGCTCCATCGTCAGGCCGCGGTCGTCGAAGTGAAAAAAAGCATCGGCATGCGTCCCGGAATGCACGCTGGTCGTGACCCGCCCGAGATTCACTGACGCTCCTTCAGAAAGCCGTCCGACGAGCCGGTAATCGAAACTCACGTCGCCCGGCCATGACGCGAGATCCGAAGTCAGCGGGCGCGTGATATCGAAAAATTTCATCGCTTGCCGGAGATTGGACGCGCCGACCGGCGAAGGCAATCAAAGTCGCGTGGGAGTAAACGCTCCCGCCGTTCGCCGCCGCCCGTTCACGAGCGGCGCTTCGACGTTTTTCAAATGCCCGGCGAACTCGCAGCCGGTCGCGTCGCTTACCTGTTGTCGGGCCGAAAGGCCAGGTAGATCGGAAAGAGATGGTTCCCCGAATCGAAGGTCGAGCGCGCACCATCCGGAGTGAACTCCAGGATGGATTTGAAAACGGCGACGAAAAGGTGATCCTCCGAGTCGATCGCCAGGCCCTCTGGTGACATCAATCCGCTGGCGAACGTGCTCTTGGTTCCGTCAGGAGTGATCTTGTAGATGGCCCCTCTTCGCAAATCCGAGACAAAGAGGTTGCCGCTGGAATCGAAGGCCAAATCGGCTGGCTGGCCAAAATCCGTAGCAAAGACCGACCGGGTGCCATCGGGAGCGAATTCCAAGACGTTCTCGGAAATGTAATCAGTTGCGAAAAGATTGCCTTCCGAATCAAAAACGAGACCACTCGCCTCGACGCGGGAAGCAACATTACTCAAGCTACCATCCGGGGCGATTCTTGCGATCCCGGGACCAGTGCCGTTGTGTGCAACAATGAGGTTACCAAGCTCGTCAAAGATGATTTTGGAAGGATTTGAAATTGGGTTTCCTTCTGCAAAAATGCTTTCTTCTCCGGTCGGCGTGAATCTGTAGATAATGCTCTCATTATAGTCTGCCACGAACAGATTTCCCGCCTGGTCAAAAGCCAATCCCCCTGCATCAGTGACGGCGGCGTATACGTGTGGCTTTCCATCCGGAGTATAGCGAATTACTTGACCGTAAGCTGCGACTGATGCGAAGAGGGTCTCTCCCCGCGCGCTAAGAACTCCGCTCGTCGCAATGATGAGCGCCGATAAAACGACGGCTTGCCATTGGTGGTATGAGTTTCTGGGCTTCATGTCGCCATTAGGGGCGGCGACTCAGGAAAGTCAAGCTCGAATTGGGCTCCAAGAAAGCTTGAGGGGAGCAACCAGGACGCAGGTTGGAAAGTGCGCGATTCTGCGACATTGTTACTCTCGTGAGCAACGCCGATAACCCGTGGATCGATATCGCCCCCGGTATCAGGCGCCGCACCGTCACGACTGGCGCCTCGATGTATCAGATGCGCGCCGAGCTGACCGCCGGCAGCCGCTTGCCGGAGCACATGCACCCGCAGGAGCAAATCGCGCATGTCATCCGTGGCCGAATGATCATGACCGTCGCCGGCGTGCCGCACGAGCTGAAGGCGGGCGATGCCTATTACATCGGGAGCAACATGCCGCACAGCGTCGAAACGATCGAGGATACGACCGTGATCGACACTTTCAGTCCGCCCCGCGACGATTACCTCGCGCTCGATGCCGAAGCGCGCCGCACCGGCTGAATGAAAATCATTTCCGGTGGGCAGACGGGGGTCGATCGGGCCGCGCTCGACGTCGCCCTGTCGTTAGGCGTGCCCTGCGGCGGCTGGTGTCCGGAGGGTCGTCTGGACGAAAACGGCGTCATCCCGCCACGTTATCCGCTGAGCGAATTGCCGGGCGCGCGATACCCGGAGAGAACCGAGCGCAACGTCCGCGACGCCGACGGCACCGTGATTTTTCATCCCGGTCTCCTCGTCGGTGGGAGCAAAGCGACCGCCCATTTCTGCGCGGCGCAGGGAAAACCGTGCTGCCTGCTTGACGCCAGCACGCTCCTGCCGGCGGAGGCGGCACAGCAACTTGCTGGCTTCGTTAGGGCGCATCGCCTGGGGATTTTGAATGTTGCCGGTCCACGCGCCAGCCAGTGGCCGCAGGGCTACGAATTTGCTTTCCAGACGCTGGAAAAGTTTTTTGACGCGGCGCCGCCTAGGCTCTCGTTTGTCATTCCTGCGCATAACGAAGAGCACGAACTGCCGGAAACCCTGCGCGCCATCCGCGCGGCGGTCGAAGCTTCAAGCGAAACCTGCGAGATCATCGTCGCCGACGACGCCTCTACCGACGCGACCGCCGCCATTGCGCAGAACTTTGGCGCGCGCGTCGTCACGGTGAACCGGCGTCAGATCGCGGCGGTGCGCAACGCCGGGGCGGCCGTCGCCCGCGGTGAGATTCTTTTCTTTGTCGACGCGGACACGCGCATCAGGCCAGCGCATGTCGCTTCCGCCCTCGAAACGCTTCGCGCTGGTTATGCCGGGGGCAGCGCCCGGATCGCGGTCGATACGCATTTGCCACTCTGGGCGCGGGTTTTCATTCGCAGCTTTTGCGCGATCTACTTCGCCTGTGGACTCGGGGTGGGCGCGTTCATCTTTACCCGTCGCGCATCTTTCGCGGCCGCCGGCGGGTTCGACGAACAATATTTTGCCGGCGAAGAAGTTTATCTCACGCTCGCGTTGAAGAAGCTCGGGCGATTCAAAATCCTGCGCGAACCGATTGTGACCTCGGCCCGCAAGATACGGATGCATCCCGCGCACTTCGTTCTCGGGCAAAGCTTCTTCATTCTCTTTGGCGGACCGCGCGCGCTGCGCAACCGGGGGAGACTCGCCCTCTGGTATGACGGGAAACGCGAGCGCCGCGCCACCTGATGTTCGTTCTTCGGCGGTCAGAGAGCGCCGCTCCAAACAATTCGGAGGTTGAGCGGACGGGCGCCGAAGTTTAGAGGAAGACCTGACCTATGGAAACCAAAGTCCAACCGGCCGTCGACCTAACGAACTGGATCGAAGAACACAAAGACAAGTTCAAGCCGCCGGTCAGCAATCAATACCTCTACGACGGGCGCGATTTCTTCGTCATGGTGATCAAGGGCCCGAATGCGCGGAACGATTTTCACCAGGTCGATTCGGAGGAATATTTTTATCAGCTGAAGGGCGACATCAAAGTGCGTATCCGCGAGGGCGAGAAGATCGTCGATTACCCGGTGCGCGAGGGCGAAACCTTTTTCATCCCGCCGAACGTCCCGCACGCGCCGGTTCGTCCGCCCGACACTCTCGGGGTGGTGGTCGAGCGCCGCCGGCCGCCGGGCGAGCATGAGCACGTCATTTTCTACTGCGAAAATTGCGGCGCGCTGGTCGAGGACATCGACTTCGATTGCGGCGACATCGTCGAGCATTTCAGCCAGGCGATGCTCGACTTCTGGAACGACGATGAGCGCCGGACCTGCAAAAAGTGCGGCGCAAAAGTGCCGAAGCCCGAGCCGACCGGCCGTTTTGATGGTTGATGGCCGGCCTCGGAGCGAAGAGACGCTTTTAGTCCGACGACGATGAAGATCGATCTGCATACCCATATTCTTCCGCGGGAATGGCCGGACTTGGACGCCCGATATGGCTATCCCGGATTTGTTCGGATGGAACATCATCGTCCGTGCTGCGCGCGGATGATGATCGGCGACCGCTTTTTTCGCGAGGTCGGCGACAACACCTGGGACCCGGCCCGCCGGATCGAGGAATGCGATCGGGCCGGGGTCGCGGTCCAGGTCCTTTCGACCGTGCCGGTCATGTTCAGCTACTGGGCGAAACCGGCCGACGGGCTCGACCTTTCGCGTCAGCTCAACGATCATATCGCCGAAGTCGTTAGGGCGCATCCGGCGCGGTTCGCCGGGCTGGGGACAATTCCGTTGCAGGATCCCGAAATGGCAGCGGGCGAACTGCAGCGTTGCGTGCGCGAGCTCGGCCTGCGCGGGGTGCAGATCGGCTCCCACGTCGACGCGAACGAACATTGCGATCAGAAAAACTGCCGCAACCTCGACGATCGTTCGCTCGATCCCGTCTGGAGCGCGGCGCAGGAGATCGGCGCGGCCGTCTTCGTTCATCCCTGGGACATGATGGGCAAGGAACGGATGTCGAAATTCTGGCTGCCCTGGCTCGTCGGGATGCCCGCCGAAACTTCGCTCGCGATTTGCTCGATGATCTTCGGCGGCGTCTTTGAACGGTTTCCTTATTTGCGCGTCGCCTTCGCTCACGGCGGCGGCGCTTTTCCAATCACGATCGGCCGCATCGAGCACGGCTTTAATGTCCGGCCCGACCTGGTCGCGATCGAGAACAAGGTCAATCCGCGCCATTATCTCGCGCGGGTCGATGAGCGCGGCGAAGCGGCGCCGGCGCGCTTTTATGTCGACTCGTTAGTCCACGACCGCGATGCGCTTCGCCTCCTGCGCAAGCTTTTTGGAGTGGAACGGATCGCGCTCGGCTCCGATTATCCCTTCCCGTTAGGCGAAGCCCATCCCGGCGAGCTGATCGAGGCGATGTCGGATTTCTCCGCCCCGGAAAAGGAACGCATCCTCGCCGGCACCGCGCGCGAATTCCTGGGATTGAACTAACACTTTATGACCCAGCCGAAACACACCTTGACCGATTTCGAGGTGGCGCTGGAGGCTCTCCGAAGCAATGCCATTATGATGGCGAGCCTGGCCACACGCAGTCTCGAAAACGCGCTCCAGGGTCTGCGCGAGCGGAACGAAGATCTTTGTCTGCAAGCGATCGCAGACGACGAGGAAATCGATCAGCTCGAGATGCAGATGGATAAGGACGGGGTCGATTTATTGATCCGATTTCAACCGGTCGCGTCCGACCTGCGGCGGGTCGTTTCGGCGATGAAATTGTCGCCCAACCTCGAACGAATCGCCGATGAATCCGTCAGCATCGCGCGCAAGGCGCGCAAACTAAACCAGCATCCTGCCCTCGCCGAGGTGGAAGTGATTATGCCGCTCGGAAGGCACGCGATGGAGATGTTTCGCGACGGCGTCGACGCCTACCTGCGTGAAGACGTGGAGCTGGGCCGGGCATTAAAAGAACGCGACAAGCGCCTCGATCAGATGAATGCGGAGGCGGCGCGGGCTTGCCTGGGGCGGATTGCGCACGATCCGGAGCAGCTGCGCGGCTATCTCAATCTCATGTTCATCGCTGGGCATCTCGAACGCATCGGCGATCACGCGACCAACATCGGCGAGGATGCGGTCTACTCCGCGGTAGCGGAAGACATTCGGCATCAGCCCTACGTTCCGGAGTAGCGCGCGGCGCGGCAGTCCGATTTTGGGCTTGGCGGATAGGAGTTCCCGAGGAGAATCTGGCGGCGAAAGGAAATCATGTTCTCGATTACAAAATTGCTCGGACACGACCAGAAGTTTTTCGATTTGCTGGAGGCGAGCGCGCAACAGGCCGACAGCAGCGTGCATCATCTGGTCGCGCTCCTCGCCCGGCTCGAACGGCACGATTCTCCGCAAAGTCTCGACGAGTTCGTGCATAGCCGCCGCAAGGACAAGCAGATCACGCAGGAATTAACCGAGCAGCTTTGCAAGACCTTCGTCACTCCGCTCGAACGCGAAGACATTCAGGCCCTGGCCGCTTCGCTCTACAAGATTCCGAAGACGGTGGAGAAAATTGGCGAACGGATCTTGATCTGCCCGGAGGACCTGCAGGGGCGCAATTTCGAGAAACATCTGGAGCTGCTCGATCAGGCGGCGGAAGCGGTCCTCGCGATGGTGAAAGCGCTCCGCAAAGGGACCGATGCGGCGACCGCGCGCGAGATGAATTCGCGGTTGCAAACGATCGAAGGCAGCGCCGACCAGCTGGAGCTCGATCTCCTGCGCGATCTGTATCACGGCGACTATGACGCAAAGCAGATCATTTTCCTGCGCGATCTCTTTGAGCTGCTCGAGAAAGTGATCGACCGCTGTCGCGACGCCGGGAACATCATTCTCCAGATCGTGCTCAAGTATTCCTGAAGCTCGCCCTAACGAGTCGCGGCATGCTCCTCTTTCTCATCGTCATCCTGGCGGCGCTGTTTTTCGAATATATCAACGGCTTCCACGATGCGGCCAACGCCATCGCCACCGTCGTCTCGACCAAGGTGTTGACTCCGCGCCAGGCGATCGCGATGGCCGCCTTCTTCAATCTCACCGGCGCCCTCATGGGGACGGCGGTCGCTTCCACGATCGGGAAAGGAATTGTCGACCTCAAAGTCGTGACCATGCCGACGATCCTCTGCGCGTTGATTGGCGCCATCGTTTGGAATCTCATCACCTGGCTGCTGGGGTTGCCTTCGAGCTCGAGTCACGCCTTAATCGGCGGGCTGTGTGGTGCCGCGCTCGCCACGGCACGGGGCGATTGGTCGGTCTTGAAATGGAAGATCGGTCTCCTGCCCAAGGTGATTGTCCCGATGATTACCTCGCCGGTGGTTGGTTTTCTGATCGGGGCTTTTCTCATGTTTCTCCTCCTCGTCCTTTTCCACCGCTACACGCCGCATGTGATCCATTCGATCTTTGGCAAACTGCAGTTGCTGAGCGCGGCCTGGATGGCGCATAGCCACGGGACGAACGACGCCCAGAAGACGATGGGAATTATTTCGCTCGCGCTTTTCACCGCCACGACGAGCGGCGCCTTCGCTACGCTACCGCCCGCTTTCCATTTCCTGCGGGCACCCGAGTTTCGAATCCCGAGCTGGGTGATCGTTTTGTGCGCCGCGACGATGGCTGCTGGGACCGCAGCCGGTGGCTGGCGGATCATCCGCACCCTCGGCCACAAAATGGTGAAGCTGCAGCCGGTGCATGGCTTCGCGGCGGAGACGACCGCGGCCGTCATCATCCAGGCCGCCAGCTCCTATGGCATTCCGCTTTCGACTACGCATGTCATCTCCGCCTCGATCATGGGCGTCGGCGCGGCCAAGCGATTCAGTGCCGTGAAGTGGGGCCTGGTCGGCCGCATCGTCTGGGCGTGGGTTTTGACCATCCCGCTCACCGCCCTCATCGGTTTCATTCTCGCTCGCGCCGCCGCGGCCTTCTGATCTCGCGCCAAGGGCGGGCGACTTTGGTTCAAGAACTGCCGTTCGATCTTTCCAACATCCGCGTGAGATGGTGTTGTTCTGGCCCGACCTGAGCCAGGGCGAGCGCGCGACGGAAACTCTCGGCGGCGACCTGATGATGTCCCAGTTGTTGCTCCAGTTCCCCGACGACGGCATGAAACAGGTGGTGCGATTCGATGAGTTCGCGGCGCGGGATCGCAGCGATGGCGTCGAGTCCGGCCTGCGCGCCGTCGACATGGGCGACGGCGACGGCCCGATTAAGACCGATGATCGGCGACGGATTGCGCGCGTGGAGTTGATCGTAATGGAGCAAAATCCGCCGCCAATCGGTCGACGCGGAATCGGGCGCGAGACAGTGACAGGCAGCGATGCCGGCCTGCAAATGATAATCGCTGATCGAGTCGCCGGTGGCGGCGGCGGCGAGATGCATCAGGCCCTGATCGATGAGCGATTGGTTCCACTTCGATCGATCCTGATTATCGAGGAGCAACATATTTCCCTGCTCATTCAACCGGCTCGGGAAACGTGCGCTGCTCAGGAGCATGAGGGCGAGGAGGGCATGGCTGCGCGGCGTGTTGCCGGCCGGATGGATGACGAGGAGGGAAGCAAGCCGGATTGCTTCCCGGCACAATTCCTCGCGTAAAAGCGAATCGCCAGCCGAGGCTTTGTAGCCTTCGTTAAACAAAAGATAGAGCGCCGCGAGAACGCCATCGAGCCGCGGGGCGAGGTCTACGCCCTCGGGAATCTCAAAACCGATCGCTTCTTCCTGGAGACGTTGCCGGGTTCGGGTGAGCTGTTTCTCGATCGCCGCCTCGCTGCTGAGAAAGGCGCGGGCAATTTCGCCGGTGCTGAATCCGCAGAGGACCTTGAGCGCAAGCACGACCTGCGCATCGGTCGCGATCGCCGGATGACAGCAGACGAACATGAGCCGGAGCGCGTCGTCGCGGATCTCGTGCTCCTCGCCTTTGCCAACGGCCGACGGGGCCATCGTCTGATCGAGGTAGGTAATGATGGCCGGCTCTTTCGAGGCCGACATCCGTTGATGGCGGAGCTCATCTTTTGCCAAATTCATCGCCACGCGCGTGATCCAGGCAGAGGGATTGGCGGGCACACCGCCCATTGACCATGTGCGCAAGGCGCGAAGCAGCGCTTCCTGGGCGACGTCTTCGGCCAGGACAAGATTTTGCACGCCGAGCAAGCGGATGAGCGCGCCGTGCAGGCGGCCGGTCTCGTGGCGGAAAAAATGCTCCACCAGCTGCACGACGGGCGCGGAAGGCGCGGGCCCTTCCGCCTCGCGCTCGTTAGGCGCAACTCGCGGGAGTGGGACCACGTCAGACAGCGGCGGAAGCCGCGGTGTGATGGCTGACCCCGAGATGGCAGCTATCGGCCAGACGCCTCACCTCGATCTGAAGGCCGTAGGGCAGGCCGGGATGGGCCTGGGCGATGGCGGTCGCTTCGTCGAGATCGTTCACCATCAGCATGACATAACCGCCGATCGCCTCCTTCGTTTCCGCAAAAGGTCCATCGACCACACGCTCGCCGCGGGCGCCGGAGACGATGCGAGTTTCGAGCTCGAGCGGCGTGCCGGCGATCGCTTTGCCTTCAGCCGCGAGATCGTCGTACCATGCGTTCCAGCGGGTCATAAGCTGCTGGCGTTCGTCGGCCGAGAGATGGGCGTGAGTTTCCGGTCCGGAATTCCGGAAGAACAGAATGTAAGGAGTAGCGTTTGTTTCCATTGTTTGTTTTCAGCTTGCGGCTCTCTTTTCGGCCGTCAAGAGGTCGACGAACCAACCGGGTTGCTCCGGACATTCTTTCGAAAACACATCGGTCGAGTGTCCGCCGCGCGCCCCATCGTTCGTGGAGACATTGAGAGCAAACAAGGACCAATCAAGAAAA
>DATBDG010000152.1:0-33351 GCA_036270055.1 Chthoniobacterales bacterium | reverse complement strand
TCGGGCGTCGGTAGAAATGGCTCTCATGGCTCCGGTTTTATACCGCGCGACTCCATCGCGGCAAGCGCGGAGAACTATCCGGGCAGACTCCAGAGCAACCGGCGGGCTCACAAGGCTAGCTTTCGCCTGCAGCGAGTCACTCCGCGCCGGCCGCAATCATCGGGCAGGCGAGCTGGTCGTTGACGCAGAAGAATTCTGGATCAGTGGCGATACATTCCCAGATTTCGAAAGAGTGAACTCACCAGCAGTTCAAGCTTCGAGAGATCTGGTCTGCCTTGCTGGATATCGCGAAGAAGATCGCCAATCTGACCTGCAATTCCTGCAGTGAGTTCGTTGAAGCGGTCGACGGAAACCGCTTCGGCCTCCAAGGCAGACGCCAGGTCTCGACAAACGTTCTCGAGGACGAAAAAGATCAGGGTTTCCGCTCGGTCCCGCGCCAATGCGCGAAATTTTCTGCCGACCGATTCCAGCTTTTCCTGGCTGAGACCGGCGGCTAAGGCGTCAAGGAGGCGGGATGGGATTGTTGGCCGGCATTCGCTGCGGTGAGATCCGCTCGGGTGAAAAGCGAGACGACTTTGTGCCCACGCTCTTCGATGGTTTCGCGGCCGCCTTCCCATCGATCCACCAGAACCAGCACGAATGCCACCTGGCCCCCTTCACTTTCTACCGCATCGATGGCCTGGAGGGTTGATCCGCCGGTCGTGATGACGTCGTCGATCACCACCACGCAATTGCCGGCCGAGAAATTCCCTTCGATCAACTTATGACGGCCGTGAGCTTTCGCCTGCTTTCGCACGGTGAACGTCTGCAGAGTTGTTTGCGGGTTCTCGGCGTGGGCGGCGATGCCAATGCTCAGAGCAATCGGGTCGGCTCCCATCGTGAGGCCTCCAACCGCATCAATCTGGACGCCCAGTTCTGCGGCGGTGTCTTGAATATGTTTCCACCCAACCTGGCCGACCAAACTGGCGCCTCGTGGATCCAAGGTTGTGAGCTTGGCATCGACATAGAAGTCGCTCTGGGCGCCGGAGGCGAGCGTGAAATTTCCCTGACAAACCGACTTCTCCTTCAGAAGAGCGAGCAATTGGGCTTCGGCAGAATTTTGTTTCACAATAATCTGTGGCACAGATTCGGCGGCGGTAAGGCGCGTATCTGAAGCTTGAACGGCGAGCATCTCGGACTTCAACAACGATTCGGCACTCCGTCAATCCAATTATCGCTTATGCCCGCGCAGGGGAAGCGTTCGGACATTGTCAATTTGTGAATCGAGCGTTGCTGACAAACTGACAACTAACCGGTAAACACTCATCGCCAGGGTGTCTGTACTACCAAATTTCGCCGGATCATCTCGACTCGTCGATCTTGTAAATCGCTGTCGCTCCGCACGACAAGCGCCATAGTTGTCACCTGATGATCACTTCAATTCATACCTTGATTTACTCCGATGACGCTCCGGCAACGCGGGCCTTTCTGCGCGACGTACTTGGCTGGAAATTTGTCGCCGAAGAGTGGGATAACGATTGGCTCATCTTCAAATCGGGACCGAGCGAGATGGGGGTGCATCCGACGCACAGCGTCTGGGAAGGCAAGACCTATGATCATCCGCGGCAGCACTCGATCTCGATCATGTGCGATGACATTGAGGCGACGGTGGAGGAGTTGCGGGCGAAAGGCGCGCAGTTCCGCGGCCCGATCGAGGAAGAAATCTACGGGCGTATTATCATGATGATCGTGCCCGGCGCGGACGACATGCAGCTTTATCAGCCGACGCACAAGCCGGCCTACAATCTGTAGGGTTTCGAGGGCTACGCTTCGACCTGAAGTCGGAGGTCAGAGGAAACCCCCGCGATTTCGGGGATTGACTGCTCTCGAACCGTCCAGAACAATTTTCCCAGCAATGTCTGAGACCGCTTCCAAGATCCGTTTCAAAGCAAAACTCCTCCGGCCGATTGAGACCGAAAAGGGCGGTTCGTGGATTTTTCTCATCCTGCCGAAGACAGCCAGTGCGAAGCTCCCCTCGCGCGGGATGACGGCGATCGAAGGCACGATCAATGGCTCACCCTTTCAGGCCATGCTCGAGCCCGACGGCCAGAAAAGCCATTGGCTCAAAGTGGACTCGAAGCTGCGCGAAGCTGCCGGCGTACACGCTGGCGACGTCGTCGCACTGCAGATCGCGCCCGCGGCCAACGAGCCCGAACCAACCATTCCACCTGAGTTGAAGAAGGCTCTCGCCGCGGCCGCCCCGAAAGCGAGAACTGTCTGGTCGGACATCACGCCGATGGCCCGCCGGGATTGGATCCACTGGATCACTTCCGCCAAGCAGGAAGAGACGCGGGCGCGCCGCATCAAGAATGCCTGCTCGATGCTGGCGGCCGGCAAGCGCCGCCCGTGCTGCTTCGATCGCTCCGGATTCTACGGCAAAAGCCTGAGCGCTCCGAAAGCGGCGGCTTAGCTGAATTAGCGATTCGAGGAGTAACGACATCTCATCATCATCCGGCCTTCCTGCCGGCGCCGCTCCAGACGGAATGGAATAACTCGTCAATCTCTTTCGGGGAAGGAGTCATTCCGTCGAATCCACCGAGGCAAGGGGATCTGGCGGCCCAATGATTGCCGAGGACCGGCGGCGTCTTCCCTGCGCTTCGCAGAGCGAAGCGTCTACAACATCATCGTGCTGCGGCGCCAGCCGGTCCGATGGTTAGGCGAAAGCGCCGCCCGCTCGATTTGCGGAGTTTGCAAATGGGCCGATTCGCCGGCGTCGGGTGGTTCCGGCGGCTCGGGCGGTTCGGGCGCTTCGGGGACTTCCGGCAACTCCTGGTTCTCCAGTTTCTCGAAACGTTTCCGCACCTCGGGCGGCAACTGCGCGCGCTCTTCCTCGGTATCGATCGGCCCGTTGAAGAGCACGTTTCCCTGCGCGTTTTTGGCAGAGAGCATCTTCTTGCCGTTTACCGTTTCCATCTTCAACTCCCCTTGGTCATCGGAGAAGGTAATGGTCGCTTTGCCGAGATCGATCTTGGTCGATTTTGTCTTCCCGCCATCGGTCGTCGTCACGACACGCAGGCGCTGGGCGGCGCGGCGCGCTTCATCACCCGCCCGCATCGCCTCTGCTTTCGCGCGCGCGACGGCTTCGCGCACCGTCGCCATGTCGGGGACATCGAAATCGAAATCCATCTTGCCGAGATCGTCCCATTTCCATTCGCGCTCGAACCCGGCCGGTCCGCGGCCCGCGGTCCGCTCTTTCTTCACCAGCTTGACGTTCACTTTCACTTCCTGGCCTTTGCGCAGAAGGGTGAGCGTGACGTTGGCGCCGTCGGGAAAACTGCGGATCAAGGTCCCGAGCTGGTCCGGGTTCACGATCTGCTGGTCGTTGAGCAGGCGAATGATATCGCTGCGCTGCATCCCAGCGGCAGCAGCCGCACTCTCCGGGACGACGTAGTCGACCACCACGCCGAAGCCGCGCGGCAGATTCATCTGTTCGGAAAGGACGCGCGGCACGTTCGAGGTCTCGACCCCGAGAAAGGTGACCGGTTCCTTCGGCCCCATGTCGTGCTCGTGAATGTGGCGGCCGCCGGGCGGGGCCGGAGGAGCCGGCGGGGCCGGTGGGATTGGTGGAACCGGTTGCTGCGCCGGTTGCGCGGCGGTCGGGGCCGGTGACTGCGCGAAGGCCGCGAGCGGGAGAAGTGCGGCCAAGGCGGCCGCGGCGATGATGGGTTTTTTCATAGGTTGGTTAAGGCTCATTGAAAGGAGACCGGCGTGAGGACGACCTGCTCCGCCGGATAGGAGACGCGCAGCGAGGCGCCCGTCCGTGGGTTGCGCCATTGCATCGTCTCGCGGGTTTCGTAACGGACCCGCCGGAGCAAGCGCTCCGATTGGTTAGGCGAGAAAACGAGACCGTCGTCATGCTTGCGATAGACGACCCGGGTCAGGGCCGAAGGTTGCAGCCCGCTCCTCGGCGGCTCGGTGGAGCGCGGGATCGTTGTTTGCGCCAGCGTCGGCGGGGAGGCCGGCGGCTCGGCAAAAAAGGCGAGCCCGGTGAGGATCGCGACGCAGGCGGCGGCGAGGCCGAGACCGAGCGTCCACCAGGCGACCGGGCTCTTCGATTTGCCGGGCAAGATCCCGGCCGCCGGCGTCGCCTCCGGCTGCGCGAGCCCGCGCTCGATTCGCCGCCACAGCTCGGGCGAGACGGGCGCGGGTCGCAACTTTTTCAGGTCAGCTTCGAGTTCGGAAAAATCATTCATGAGTTTGCAGGGTTTTCTTGAGCGTGCCGAGCGCGTAGCGATAGCGCGAGGCGGCGGTGTTGCGGGAAATCTCAAGGACGGTCGCGATTTCCTCGAAGGTCAGCTCGTCCCAGATTTTCAAAGTAACGACCTCCCGTTGTTCGTTAGGCAAACGCGCCACCGCGGCGGCGAGCATTTGCTGGCCCTCGTCCAGATCGATGAACTCGGGTTCGACGTGTTCCGCGCCGTCGCGCGCGACCGCGGCTTCGCGCCGGGCGCGCCGTCGCTCGCTCCGCAGACGATCGAGCGCGGCGGAACGGACCGCAGCGTAGAGCAGGGGGCGATTTTGAATCGAATGCTCGCGCCTCCAAAAACGGACGAACGCTTCCTGCACGACATCTTCCGCGTCGGCCCGGCAATTTGTCCAGCGCCGCGCAAAAAGGAGCAGGGGCGGCCCAAGCTGAGCAAAACAGGTTTTCCAATCCTCATCGGTGCGCGTTGTCTCCATGACCTCTTCACGGTCTTTTAAGATTGAGACGCCGCCAAATGCGGGTTTTGTCTGAGGAAATAAAACTTTTCTGCTTCGCAACCGGCGCGGCCCCTTTTCTTGGTCGCTCGCGCCGTTTTCTCCACGGGCCCGACGGTGGCGGGCGGCGACCCGGGATCACGCGCGGCATTACCTGGGCATCTGGCGCCATAACCCACCGGCACCTGGAGACTGGCGCTCGACCTCATCCAACCTCGTTAGGCGACTTATTTCGCGGCCGGCGCCGGACGCAAGATCAGATCGCCGAGCCACCAGGGATCCGCCACGCCTTTTCGGTAGGCGGCAAGCGCTTCAGGCGAGGAGTTGATCCGCAGGTTGCTGTAGGTCTCGTCTTCGTTCTGCCAGCGTTCGTGCCAGTAAACGGCCGCTTTGACGCGCGGCAGCTTCGTTCTCATGATCGTGAAGGCGTCGCGGATCCACTCCGCCTTGTTCCCCGAACCGGGAAACTCGCCTACGCCCCATTCCGTGATCATGATCGGTTTTGTCCGGTCGACCGCGGCCATTTCCCGGTAGGGCCATTCGATGAGAGGGGCAAAAGCCGACCAGGCTGACTCGTCAGAAAATTGCTGACCGTAAACACTCAGCCCGAGCCAGTCGACATAAGCGCTCCCGGGATAATAGGCGGGCGCAGAATTCCAGGTATCGACCGGGGAAGAATAATTATTGGTCTGAAACATCCACTGGATGTTGTGCGCACCGCGGGCCCGCGCCCGGTCGACGACATAACGATAGGCGCGTTTGAAAAGCTCGGGTCCTTCCCATTCGTTAGGCCGACCCGCCACCCGTTTTTTGCCCCCGTAATAAATCCCCGACCACGGGAACCAGTCGCCATTCATCTCGTCGCCGAAAGAGACGATGAGCGGATGACCAAAGGCCCGCGCGGAGTCGGCCCAGTCATCGATGTAACGATTCCAGGTGCCGGCGAGAATGGCCCGGAGCGAGAAGCGGTCGGGCCCTTTTTTCTGTTCGTAGGGTCGGTCCCAAGGCGACCAGAAAACGAGCGGGAGCGAGCCGTGCCGCCAGATCATTTGCAGATTCGCGGTGGGAAAACTTTGCTCTCCCCAGTAACTGGAGGAAGCGATGATCGCCTGGTGCTTGCCCACCATTTGCTCGAAGTCCTCGATCGACTCGAGCGAAACGGAGTCCTCTGCTTCCCCGAAATCGATGAAAGCGCCGGTGTAAGCGCCTTTCTCCGGGAGGACCACTTCAACCGGGCCATTGCGATTTAGCGGCGGCGCAACCGCGACCGGCCTTTGGCAGCCTAACGAAAAGCAGGCAAAAACAAAGATGATTGACCGCCTCAATCGACGCTGACGCCTTTCAGCCCGAAGGGTTCGGCGGCACGAAGAAGAATGCGGTCGCCGCTAAAGATTTCTGCAAAGCCGTTTTCATGCGCGCAGGCGAGGTGGAGCGCGTCTCCCGCACGCAGAAAGATTTTTGAGTCAAGCTTCTCGAATCCATCACAGGGTCTTCGCACCACTTTCTATGCAGCTCGCGAATGGTCGCGGTTTTCGTGTGTCCAAAGTGTGACATTCACCCGCGACCGTCAATTCATGACATTTTCCTTCCGCGCGCTCAGACTCGCCGGGCGCAATCACTCTAATACCTGCCTTCAGACTCGCACCGGGACCGACGCGGTCCGCTCCAGTTTTCCCCAACCGACCCAGGCGCCTTTGACGGCGCGGAAGATTGCTTTCCAAATCACGTAACTGAGGAGCGGTCGATAAATCAGCCGCATCGGCAGGATGCGCCAGGCATGCCGGATCGGATCGCGTTCCAGAATACAGGCGAGGGTGGCGAGGATGACATCCATCGCCAGAAAAACGATGACAAAGGGCAGAACCGCGCTCCAGACGCCGAAGGGAAGCGAAGCGAGGAGGAAAAAATCGACCAGCGGCGTGCTCGCGACGAGCAGGATTTGGAAGAACCAAACGCTCGGCAAACTGAACCAGCCAAGCGCCCCATAACGCCAGTTGAAGACTTTCTCGCGGTGTTTCCAAAGGCATTGCAGGGTGCCGTAAGCCCAGCGAAAACGTTGCCGGGCGAGGGTGCGCAAAGTCTCGGGCGCTTCCGTCCAGGCGATGGCGTCAGGCGTGTAAACGACGCGGTTTTCGCCTTCATACAAGGAAAGGGTGAGATCGGTATCCTCGGCCAAGGTGTCGAGGCTGAGTCCGCCCGCCGCCGTGATCGCCGAGCGGCGTAGCGCGCTGATCGCGCCGGGCACCACCGTAATGCAATTCCAGCGATCATAGGCGCGCCGGTCGAGATTGAACCCGCAGGTGTACTCGAGCGACTGACAACGCGCGATGAAGCTGCGCAGGTTCCCGACCTTGGCGTGGCCCGAGACCGCCACGACCCGTTCGTCGCACAGCGGCTGGACGAGCAAACGCAGGGTATCGCTCTGCAAATGGGTATCGGCATCGAGGAAAACCACGAACTCGTGCTGGAGCAGCGCGAGCCCGCGTCGCAACGCTTCCGCTTTCCCGCGATTGCTTTGCCTAACGAGTCGAACGCGAGCGTCCGTCTCGGCGATTTTTTCCACCTCGGCCCCGGTCTCGTCGCCCGAACCGTCGTCCACTATCATGATCTCGATCGCGCCCGGATAATCGCTTGCCAGCACGGCTCGAAGGGTGGCGGCGATCACTTTTTCTTCATTGAAGGCGGCGATCAGGACGCTGACCGCGGGCGAAAATCCCGTGGGCTTGGTCGCAGGAGCGGTGCGGCGAAAACGCGCGGCGAGAAAAACCACGACCAATGTGCGGAGCACGATCAGCGCGGTGGCCACGATCATGAAAGCCCAGAGAAATTCTGCGGTGGCGTGGAAGACACGGAAGCCGGCGCTGCTCACGAGGCGCGGGAGGCGTTGCCCGTCGCCGACCGGCGGCATGACGGCATCGCGCGAGCTGCCGATAAGCGCGCTCAAAGGAACGATCGTGTCGCCACGCGTGCGCAGCCAGTCGATGATCTGGGGGAGCGCAGCTACCGTCTGCGAGCGGTCGCCCCCGGCATCGTGGAGCAGAATGATGCTCCCGTCGCGGCGCTGTTGCTTGATCCGCTGGAGGATGACATCGGCACCCGGTCGCGCCCAATCCTGAGGATCGATGTTCTCAAGCACGACGAGATAATTCATCTCGTTTGCGATTCGGAGCGGCGCGAGATCGCCTAACGACGAAGGGCTCGTATCGGCGTTGTAAGGCGGCCTGAAAAGCGTGGTCGAACGCCCGGTGATCTCCTCGAGAAGCAACTGGGTGGCGTTCAATTCGAGCCGCACATGCTCGGGCCAGCAGACCGAGAGGTTGGGATGGTAATAGGTGTGGTTGCCGATTTCATGGCCCTCGGCCACGATTCGCCTAACGAGACTGGGGTATTTCTCGGCGTTCACTCCGACGATGAAAAAAGTTGCCGGCACCCCGTTCTCCTTCAGGATATCGAGAATGCGCGGCGTCCACTTCGGATCGGGGCCGTCGTCAAAAGTGAGCGCAACCTGATGTTCGCCTCCCGCGCCCTGGTGATAGAGGGTGGGAAATTCCGGGAAACGGTCGTAGGTCGCGTGCAAGTAACCATCCTCGTCGCGCGCGATCGTGCGCGAACCGTCCGCCCGCGCCTCGTCCACATCGACGATTTCGCCTTCCCCGACGTCTGTGATCGTTTCGGTTCCCTTGAGCGTCCCGAGCAAGCGTCGGATACTGTCGTTAGGCTGGAGTTGCCGAGGGAGACTGAGCGCATCCCAGATGGCGGGATCTTCGGTCCCGAGACGGTAGAGGGCGAAACCGCCCGCCCCTTCATGGCGCAGCGTGCGCAGCTCATTGAGGAAGCTGATGACGTCGAGGAACCAGACCGAATGTTCCCGACCCGCGTCCTCAAAATAAAAATCCGACTCGTGATCGGGCGGTGCGACGACCCCGGCTTCAACGCCGGCATTGCTCGCCCGGCTCATCGCCTCGGGAAAACTGATGAGCTCGGCCCGGTGTTGCCCGTTTGTCCAATCGTAACCGTAGCCCCCAAGGGCAATCACCCATTGCTGCGGGTCGGCATCGTGCAGCAGAGCGTGCAGCCACGATTCAAACCATTGCCGGGAAGCGAGCGGCCCGGGCGGATCGACGTCGGAGGTCTCGTCGAAAAGCATGGCCACGAAGCGATCGACATTGTCGGAGAGATTGTCGAAATCGATGTAATCCAAATCCTGCCCCGGCTGCACGCAGAGCCAAAGTTGGAGACCGCGGGCGTGCAGCGCGTCCCCCATCTTGCTGAGCAATTTCGTGATGTCGGCCCGGTAGGCGGGATCGACCTGTTCCCAATCGACCACCACCCCGGCGGCTTTCGCTTCCTGGAGGTGGGTGAGGAGGTTGCGGAGAAAACCCTCCTGCCGCTCCGCCGGTCCGTGAGCGAGATTCTCGACCGCCTCGGGCTGCCAGTCGTCACCGATCAGATTGGTCAGCAGCGGAAGCAGAGCGAGACCTTTGCGGGCCGCCAGTTTCGGAATCCGCACGTCGGCGTCGACCTGCAAATTCCCGAGCCCGTCGACGAGCGCGAACCACTCCGGGCAGACATGAGTCAACTGCCCCGCGTGTTCCTCGAGCGATTTGTAGCTGTAGGGATCGCCGTTGATGTAAAAGCCCATCCGCACTTCGCCGCCGCTCCACTTTCGCGGTGCTGCGCTGGCGGGGGCCGGCGTTTTCTTCGCCGCAGCGCGGGCCACGAGGAATTTTTGCCAAAGGGGGACGTTAGGCGAGAGCTGCCCGGCCGGGTTCTTTTTCTGGAGCGCCTTCAGCTGCCCTTTCAATTGGCGGAGACTGAAGGGCAGACGCAACTGCGGCGTGACGAAGAGCGTCTGGACAAAAAAAACGGCAGCGACAAACGCGACCACCCCGCCGAAGAGGAGGGTCAGGCGCAAGCGCGGCCAGCGCCGGCCGGCCGGATCGGAAAAAACAAAACCAGTCCGCCCTTTGGGAAAATCAGCGTCCATCCCGTTCTGTGGGGCGCATATCCTAGCGCGCGCGCGGGCGGTTGCACCTGAATTTTTGGCGCCGCTGGAGCGCGCCTCCAAAAACGGACGAACGCTTCCTGCACAACATCTTCGGCGTCGGCCCGGCAATCTGTCCAGCGCCGCGCAAAAAGGAGCAGGGCCGGCCCAAACTGGGCAAAACAGGTTTTCCGATCCTCATCGGTGCGCGTGCTCTCCATGACCTCTTTCACGGTCTTTTAACATTGAGACGCCGCCAAATGCGGGTCTTGCTGGCACCATGAAAATTTCCCGCTTCGGCGACGGAAAAACAGACCTCCACGGAAAATTCATGCGCCTGTCGCGGCGACCGGCAGCGATTGGCTAGGAGGATGTTAAACATGGAAACCAACGACCGGGTCCGGGCGCAGACGGCGTCGCATATTAACGATCAAATCGATCAACGGACGAGGCGCCGTTTGCTGCGCGCTTCGGGCGCGCCGCAGGCCGCCATCTCTCGCCTCATCGCCGATCTCGATGAAGAATGGGACATCGAACGCTGGCTGGAAACGAATGCTTCGCTCCTCGCCCTCAGCGGCACCCTGCTCGGCATCTTCGTGAACAAGAAGTTCCTCGCCATCCCCTGCCTCGTTCTCCCCTTTCTCCTCCAGCACGCCATCCAGGGCTGGTGCCCGCCGGTGCCATTGTTCCGCCGCAAAGGCATCCGCACCCGGCGCGAGATCGATGCCGAGAAATACGCGCTCAAGGCGTTGCGCGGCGATTTCGCCGAGGTGCAGCGGAACGGGGAGCCGATCCAAGAAACCCAGGCAGCCTGGCGGGCCGCCACGGCCTGAGAAGACCACAGTTGAGTTCGTTAGGCCGGAACGGCCGGAAGGCGCTTCCCAAAAATATCGCGCAGCGCGGTCCGGGCCGCGTGATAACCGCACATCCCATGCACGCCGCCGCCGGGCGGAGTCGAGGCGGAACAAAGATAGATTCCGCGGAGCGGTGTGCGGTAGGGCGCCGGACTAACGACCGGCCGCGCGATCAGGTGCCAGAGGTTGGTCGCGCCGCCATTGATGTCGCCACCGATCAGGTTGGGATTCGTTCGCTCGAGGGCCGCGGCCTTCGAAGAGTGGCGCGCCAGCACGCAATCGCGGAAGCCGGGCGCGAAGCGCTCGATCTCGTGCTCGATCGGGTCTGTCATGTCGCGATCCGATCCGTGCGGCACGTGGCAGTAGGCCCAGAGCGTTTGCTGATTTCGCGGCGCCCGCGTTGCATCGAAAAGACTTTGCTGTGCGACGAGAACGAATGGTCGCTCGGGATGTTCGCCCCGCGCCACCTGGCGTTCGCCGGCGGCGATTTCCGCGAGCGTGCCGCCAAGGTGCAGGGTGCCGGCGCGGCGACATTCTTCATTGCGCCACGGCACAGACGCGGAAAGGGCGTAATCGATTTTGAAAACTCCCGGCGCATGCGGGTAACGCTCCAGCCGTTGCCGGTATCGATCCGGCAGCCGATCGGCGGCGAGACGGGCGAATTGCCAGCAGGTGGTGTCGAAGAGGACAGCGCGCGCCTTTGGGAGCTGGCCGATATTTTCGATCCGACACCCGGTTTCAATTTCTCCGCCGAGCTCGCGCAAACAGGCGGCGAGCGCGTTGGAAATGGATTGCGCGCCGCTCCGCGGCAACGGCCAGCCGACCGCGTGACCAGCGGCCCCGAGCACGAGTCCGAAAGCCGCCGAAGCGGGCGCTTCGAGCGGGAGAAAAGAATGGGCCGCAATCCCGGCAAAGAGGGCCCGCGCCGGCTCTTCTTCAAAACGGGCGCGCGCCAGCTTCGCTGCCGGAGCGAGCGCATGGACTCCGAAGCGGGCGAGAACAACCGGGTGCCGCGGCAGATGCAGCATCGGCTGGAGAAACTCGCCGCTTAAGTTTTCCCAGCCGCGGACGAAGGGCCGCATCTGCGCCTCCCAGGCCAGGCCATCTTTGCCTAACGAATCGGCGGTCTGTGGCAAATCCTGGTGGAGACAGACCACGCCGCCGTGATCGAGCGGATGGGCGAGCGCAACCGGTGGCTGGATCCATTCCAGGCCATGCCGCGCAAGCGACAGAGTGCGAAAAAAAGGCGAACCGAGAGCGAGCGGATGAATCGCCGAACAGAGATCGTGCACGAACCCCGGCCGGGTCAGCTCCGCCGAGCGCGCTCCACCGCCGATGGTCGCATTCGCTTCCAGGACGCGGACGGAACAGCCGGTGCGGGCGAGGGTGATCGCGGCCGCCAATCCATTGGGCCCGGAGCCGACCACGATCGCATCGGGATCCGACGCGCTCATCGATTTGATCTCGGACCGGAGATTTGGCGCCAGAAGTGATTCATGACGGGGTGGAACTTTTCATGTTCCTCGACTTCCGGCCAGTGCTGCGCGTTTGGCGTGTCGGACGCAGTTGATGAGAGAATGAGCGACGGCGACGAACATGCGGAAGGCTCGGACTGGCTGGTGGAACGCGCTCGGAATCCGCTGGCGGAATCCGGGTTCCCTGAGCAAGCGTCGGCTTTTCCAGAGTCCTTTCGCTGCCATACCATTGAACTTGTCATCCCCACCTCTGACGCTAAGCTTTCGCTCCACTCGGAGAATCTGCATGTCACTGGCGAGCCTTTTATCTTCCGAGCAGATCATTCCGGAGATGCAGGCGACGGAACGATGGCCCGCTATCGTCGAGCTGATCGATCTGCTTGTTAGCCAGAAAAGAATCGAGCCAGCCAGTCGCGACGGCATCCTCGCCGCCCTCAAGCAGCGGGAGGAAACCATGAGCACCGGGATCGGCTTTGGTATCGCTATCCCGCATGCTTCGTCAGAGGATGTGAGCGACGTGGTGGCCGCCTTTGGCCGCTCCTCGCAAGGCATTGAATTCGACGCGCTCGACAACGCCCCGGTGAAGTTCGTCGTCCTCTTCATCGTGCCGAAGAATCAATTCCAAACCCATCTCCGGACCCTCGCCTCGATCGCCAAGTTTTTGAACGACCGCTCCGTCCGCGAGAAGCTCGCCGCCGCCGGGACGAAAGAGGAAATCCTCGCGGTCTTCGAGGAACGGGCCCAGCAGTAGGACGGCTCGTCGCGCCGCGGGGCGCGGTCCGCGCCTGCGAGGTGACAGGGTGTGATGGCCGGTTAACTTCGTCGCAGCTTCTCCATGCCAACGTTCCAAAATCTCCTCAGCCACACGCTCTCGCGGGCCCTCGAGGCTGCCGGTCTGCCGGCGGCCGGTGAGGTGGTGCCGGCAACCGATCCACGCTTTGGCGATTATCAGACGAATGCCGCGCTCGTTCTCGCCAAGCAGCGAGGCGAAAACCCCCGTGCGCTCGCGCAGAAGATCATCGCACATCTCGAGGTCGCGGAATGGGCCGAGCCTCCGAGCGTCGCCGGGGCCGGCTTCATTAATTTTACTCTTAAACGGCCAGCCGTCGCAGCCCGGGCGGCGCAGCTTTTGCGAGACAATCGGTTAGGCGTGCCGCTCGCGGAACGGCCGCACCGGATCGTGATCGACTTCGGTTCGCCTAACGTCGCCAAACCGATGCACGTCGGGCACATCCGCAGCCTCGTGCTGGGCGACGCGCTCGCGCGCATCGCGAAATTTCTCGGGCACGACGTCATTCGGGATAATCACATCGGCGACTGGGGGACGCAGTTTGGGATGGTGATTTACGGCTGGAAACATCTGCTCGATCGCGAAGCGTTGGCGCGCGACCCGATCGCGGAGCTTGTCCGGATATACAAAGCGGCCAACGACATGAGCAAAAGCGACGAGGCGGTGCGTGACGCCTGTCGCAACGAGCTCGTCAGGCTCCAGGCTGGCGAGGCGGAGAGTTTGCGCATTTGGAATGAATGCGTCGCCCTTTCCATGAAGGAATTCGAGGCCGCCTATGAAATCCTGGGCATCGATTACGACATCCAGCGCGGGGAAAGCTTTTACAACGATCGCCTGCCCGGTGTGGTCGAGCGCCTGTGCAAATCCGGCCTCGCGGAGATGAGCGAAGGCGCCGTCTGCGTTTTCTTCCGCGATATTCCCGAGCTGGCGGATCGGCCCTGTATCATTCAGAAAAGTGACGGCGGGTACAACTACGCCACGACCGACATCGCGACGATCGACTACCGGGTGCGCGACCTCGGCGCCGACACAATCTGGATCGAGACTGGCGCGCCCCAGCAACTCCATTTCAAACAGATTTTCGAGATCGCGCGCCGCGAGGGTTACACGACCGACCTTCGCCACATCACGCACGGCAGCATCCTGGGCGAAGATCGCAAGCTGATGAAGACCCGCTCGGGCGAGAACGTGCCGCTGCGTGAATTGCTCGATGAAGCGATCGTGCGCGCGCAAAAAATCGTCGAGGAAAAGAACCCGGACCTGGAGGAGGCGGAGAAAAACGAGATTGCAAAAACCATCGGTATCGGCGCGGTCAAATATTCCGATCTCTCGCAATACCGGATGACAGACTACGTCTTCTCCTGGGATCGAATGCTCTCATTCCAGGGGAACACGGCGCCCTACCTCCAGAATGCCTACGTCCGGATTCGTTCGATCTTCCGCAAGGCGGGGGAAGAGTTCTCTCCCCCTAACGAGCTCGTCCTGGCGGAGGCGGCGGAGGTGAACCTGGCAAAACGAATCGCCCAGTTTGGCGAAACGGTCCCGCAGGTGCTGAACGATTTCCGACCAAATTTGCTTGCGAACTATCTCTTCGAGCTGGCCAATTCCTTCCACGCCTTCTATGAGGCCTGTCCGGTCTTGAAGGCTGAGGAGCCAGCGCGCGGCACCCGATTGGCTCTCTGCGAACTAACCGCCCGTATCCTGCGACGCGGCCTCGAGCTCCTGGGGATCGGTGTTCCGGAAAAGATGTAGACCTTTCGCGGTGCGAGAGGCGGGCGGAAGTGCTCAGCCTATCGAACCCCCAAACCTGTTCATCCCCCAAATCCTGCTTAAATTCGCAATCCCGTGAGCACGCCACACCCACGCATCCCCAGCTCGACCTACCGCCTGCAGTTCAATCGCAACTTCACGTTTGCCGAGGCGCGCGCGCTCGTGCCCTATCTGCACGCACTTGGGATCAGCGACTGCTACGCCTCGCCTTATTTTCAGGCGCGGGCCGAGAGCCTGCACGGCTACGACATCACCGATCACAACAAGCTCAACGCCGCCATCGGCTCACGCGAGGATTACGACGCCTGGATCGCCGACTTGCACACCCGCGGAATGGGCCAGGTGCTCGATTTCGTCCCGAACCACATGGGGATCGGCGAGCCGCAAAACCTCTGGTGGGCCGACGTCCTCGAGAACGGCCCCAGCTCCCAGTACGCTCCTTATTTCGACATTGATTGGCAGCCGCTTAAGTCCGACCTGCGCGACAAGGTTCTCATCCCAATCCTCGGCGACCAATACGGACGCGTACTCGAGCGGGGAGAACTCAGAGTCCACTACGACAGCGGTCGTTTCTTCCTCCGCTATTTCGAGCACGAATTTCCCATCGCGCCCGGCACCTACCGGCATGTGCTGGATATCGCACTCGCGCAACTGAGCGATCACAAGGAAGAAGATTTCTACGCGGAATTGCAGAGCATCCTGACGGCCCTGGAATACCTCCCGCGCCGGACGGAGACCGACCCGGAGCGGATCGCGGAACGGACCCGGGAAAAAGAAATCATCAAGCGCCGTCTCGAGCGCCGCTGCCAGGAAGCGCCGCTCGTTCAGCAAGCGATTGAAAAAGCCCTCGCCATCATCAACGGCACCGCGGGTGATCCGCGCAGCTTCGACGCGCTCGACGCCTTGCTCAGCGACCAAGCCTATCGGCTCGCCTTCTGGCGCGTGGCGGCGGAGGAGATCAATTACCGCCGTTTCTTCGATATTAACGATCTCGCGGCCATCCGGATGGAAGTGCCGGAGGTTTTCGACGAAGCGCATCGACTCCTGCTCGAATTGGTTGCAGGCGGCGCCGTGACCGGCTTGCGGATCGATCATCCGGACGGACTTTATCTGCCTAACGAATATTTCGAAAAGTTACAACGCCGCGCAGCTCAGGCGCTCGGCCGCGAACTGCCGGTCGATGGACGTGCCATCTATTTGCTGGTGGAGAAAATTCTCAGCGGGAACGAGCAGCTGCGCCGCGGCTGGCCGGTGCACGGCACGACCGGCTATGATTTCATGAACGACGTCATCGGGGTCCTGGTCGATGGCTCGGCCGAGCGCGCGATCACGACCGGATTCCACAAGTTCATCGGGCACAGCCTTCATTTCGGCCACCTCGTCTACGCCAAGAAGCGCCTCGTCATGCGGCTCTCGCTCGCCAACGACGTCAACGTTCTCGGCGCCATGTTCGACCGCTTGTCGGAGAAAAATCGTTGGTACCGCGATTACACGCTCGATGCCCTCACCCTCGCGGTCCGGGAAACGATAGCCTGCTTTCCCGTTTATCGAACCTACCTTGCGCCGGATCGGCCGATCAGCGAGGCCGATCGCAATGTGATTGAGCGTGCGGTGGCGGCCGCGAAACGGCGCAATCCCGCGCTCGAAGAGTCGGTCTTTAATTTCCTGCGCGACATCCTGCTCTTTCGTTTCCCGGAGAACCTGGACGAGGAGGCGCGCGAGGAGCACCTGCATTTCGTGCTCAAATTCCAGCAGATCACGGGGCCAATCATGGCGAAGGGGCTCGAGGATACCGCCTTCTATATCTATAACCGGCTCGCCGCTCTGAATGAGGTCGGCGGCGAGCCGCAGCGCTTCGGGCTGCGGGTCGAGGAATTCCATCGCCGCAACGGCGAGCGGCAGGAGCGCTGGCCCGCGACCATGCTCTCCACGTCCACGCATGACACGAAACGGAGCGAGGATGTGCGCGCCCGGATGGCGGTCATCTCCGAGATGCCGGAGCAATGGCGCCGGTCGTTAGGGCGATGGCGCACCCGCAACCGGCGCTGGAAACGCCAGCTCGACGAGAGCGAAGCGCCGGATGGAAACGAGGAATATTTGCTCTATCAGACCCTGCTCGGGAGCTGGCCGCTGGAGCCGTTCGGCGAGCTGAGCGAGGCCGCGCGGGGCGACTTTGTTTCCCGCATCCAGCAATACATGGCCAAGGCCCTGAAGGAAGCGAAGTTGAACACGAGCTGGGTCCAGCCTAACGAGCAATGGGACGCCGCGGTCTCGGAATTCATCGCCAGGATTCTTGATCCGTCGTCCAAGAATCGTTTTCTCGAGAGCTTCATCCCGCGGGCCGAAGAGGTGGCCCGGACCGGAGCGATCAACTCTCTCGCGCAGACGTTGCTCAAGCTCACGGCGCCCGGAGTCCCGGATATTTACCAGGGGAACGAGATCTGGGATTTCAGCCTGGTCGATCCGGACAACCGGCGACCGGTCGATTACGCGAAGCGACAAAAGATGCTGGAGGGCTTGGCGAGCGCGACCCCGGAAGATTTGTTAGGCAAGTGGCAGGATGGCCGGGTCAAAATGTTCCTGACCGAGAGGATACTCACCTTTCGGCGAGATAACCCGGAACTTTTCAAGCGTGGCAATTATCTCCCACTCGCTCTGACGGGAGAATTTGCTGATTGCGGTATTGCTTTCGCGCGGGAGTGGGAAGGCAAACGGATTGTCGTCCTCGCGCCGCGCCTGACCATGCGGGTGGGGTTTCCGCCGATCGGTGAAATCTGGCGCGACACGGCAGTGCAGTTGCCCTGGGCTCTGGAAGCCCAAAATATTTTCACGGACGAAGCTGTGGATTCGGGCAGTGAATGGTCTTTGGCCACAGCCTTCGCCCGCCTGCCGTTCGCGCTGTTGCGCATCCTGTAGCGACGGTCTGTGACCGCCGCTACAGGGTGCCGCGAGCGGAATGCTCGGCGAAAGTCACGACGGCGTGGGAGAAGTTGGCGATGTTCCGCACCATATCGGCGCCGAAGCTCGTGAAGGTGATGTGGGGCGAAGCAGTCACCAGCATCAAGCTGAGGAGCAGCAGGTTCATCAGATAGATGATAACGAGCGAGAAAATCGTCCCGTTGTCGCTCAGGTCCGTCTGGTTTTTCGGAATCATCCAGCAGGTAAACGTAAGATGAAACGCCCAGGTCACCCCGACCAGCGCGTAAAGCAGGCGGCCGTAAGGCTGCAGGTTAACGAAAAAGCTCAAGCCACCATAGAGCCCGATGACGAGAATGCTGTAGAGCGGGAAAAAATAAGGCGCGAGCGCGATGAGGAAATTGTTCTTGTCCGTCAGGATGTGCCCGCCGTCACGGCCGACCTTGAAGCGGCTGACCCGGCCGCCCATCATCCAAACCCAAAGTGCGTGAGTTAGTTCATGTCCGAAGACATAGAGCACGATTGGGCGCGGCAACCCAAAAAAAGCGATCAGCCAAAGGAGTGCGCCTAACGAAAAGAACCAGAACTCCGCTCCCGCCCAGAGCCGTTCGGCGACCGCGGCGCGGGCGAACGAAGTGAAAAATGTCTGACTGAGAATCCCGCAGATCGGGAGAAGAAAGAGCGCGACGATGAACTTGACCCATTTCGTCGGAACCATGAGCGATTCCGGCTTGCGACTCATCCGCCGAGTCGGGACCAGCGGTTGCCGCGCAATCGTAACGCGTCGCCTGGCCGACGACTTGCGCCGGACTGGCTGCCGTTTGACGCGGCGGGCCGCCATTCGTCAGGCGCGGCCCATGTAGGCGCCCGTTCGGGTGTCGATTTTCACGGTTTCGCCCTCGTTGATGAAGAGCGGGACATTGACCGTCTTGCCGGTCTCGAGCACTGCGGGCTTGGTCACATTGCTGGCCGTGTCGCCGCGCAAGCCTTCCGGAGCCTCGACCACCTTGAGTTGGACAGAGGAAGGCAATTCCACCTGCACGGGGCGACCCTCGGTGAAAAGGACCTCGACCGGTAAATTCTCAACCAGATAATCCTTCGCGTCCTCGAGCAGGCTCTCCTGAAGGGTGATGGTTTCGTAGGTACTGGGATCCATGAAGTGGAATCCGGTGTTGTCCTTGTAGCTGAACTCCAATGTGGTGCGCGAGATCTCGACCAGCTCCACTTTATCGGTCGAACCGAAGCGGACATCGGCGCTCTTGCCGGTACTGATATAGCGGATGATCGCCTGGACGAAAGCGCGCAGATTTCCCGGCGTGCGATGATGCACATCTAGCACAATGGCGGTGTTGCCGTTGTATTTAATTGCCATTCCTTTGCGGAGATCGTTTGCGGCGGCCATGAAGTAGAAGCTGAGAGTCGTTGGTTGAGAGTTGAGAGCTTTAGCAGGAGCGCAGCCTTAAAGCAACCTCGCGTGGATCTGTAACTCAGAGCAGCTTCAGCTTGGTCAAATCCTGCGAGTCGACGATCCCAACCGGCACGCCACGATCGTCCACCACCACGAGGTCGTCGATCCGGTGGCGCTCGAGCAGGTTGAGAACTTCGACTGCGAGCTTGTCCTGCTGGACAACGACCGGGTTAATCGTCATGAGGTCGGCCACGAGTCGCTCCCCGACCCGCGAGTCGGTCTGGAAATGCCTGACGAAATCGCCGTGGGTAAAGATCCCGAGGAGCTGCTCGTCGTCCCCCGCCACCACCGCCGCGCCGGCCCGGACCGCGGTCATGGCCTCCAGGACAGCGCGGATGTTGGCCTCCGGCCTAACGAGGGCGAGCGCGGCGCGCGGCCGCATGATCTGGTGAACGCGCAGGAGCAGGCTGCGCCCGACCATCCCGCCGGGATGAAACCTGGCGAAATCTTCCTTCTGAAATCCGCGCGCTTCGAGCAGGACCATGGCGAGCGCGTCGCCCAGGGCGAGCATGACGGTTGTGCTCGAAGTCGGCGCCAGGTTCAGGGGACAGGCTTCCTGCTCGACGTTCACGTCCAGAAAGACATCGCAATTTTGCGCCAGGGTCGACTCGGCCGCGCCGCAGATCGCGATCACGCTGACCTGAAATCGCGCGATCGCCGGCAGGATGCGGAGCAATTCCTCCGTCTCGCCGCTGTAACTGAGGGCGAGCACGACATCGCCGTCCGCCACCATTCCGAGATCGCCATGGAGCGCGTTGAGCGAGTCGAGAACGACCGCCGGCGAGCCGGTGCTGGTGAGAGTGGCGGCGATTTTTTCCCCGATGTGACCCGATTTTCCGACCCCGATGACGATCACCTTGCCCCGGGCTTCGACGGTCTTTTTAATCAATTCAACCGCACGCACGAAGTTTTCACCCAGCCGGCCCCGTAACCGCTGCAGCTCGGAAATTTCCAAATCCAGCACACGTGCGGCCTTTTCAACGTAATCCATCGAACTATAATAGTGGGGTGCGGTCAAAGCGCGGGCAAGCAATTGCGCCGCATCCGCGCCTGAGGAGAACGAATTATGAAAAAGACATTTCTCAGTATTTTGTTCGCGACCGCCACGAGCGTGGCCTTCGGCCAGGGGCAGGGTCAGCTGAGCACCACGACGGGCACGACGACCAACGCCACCGGCCAGATCCAGACGCAGTTGGGCAAGCCCAGACCGCCCTATGCGGCCCCGCTCGTCCCGAAGGAAGGCGTGGTGCAAGTGGCCGCCCGTCATCCGGGCGACGCGATTCAGTTGCTCAATCCGGCGGCGCCGGCCAAATACGGGAGCGGTCAGGAGCATGCTTCTCACGATCCGAAGGATCCGGGCAAACCGAAAGGGATCGTCCTTTTCGCCTGGACGTTTTAAGGGCGCGCCTCTGCTCTGTAGCGGCGGTCTATGACCGCCGAGAGGTTTGTGACTCGATTGCAGGTTCGGCGGTCAGAGAGCGCCGCTCCAAACGGGCGCAGGCCGATCGAGTTGAAGAGCGCGTCCGAGCATTGAACGTTAGGCGTGCCTGAGTCTTCGCCTGTCGTCGCTTCTTATTGCGCGACCTTTCTCAAGCCGGAGATGTTGCACATCTACCGGCAAATCACCGCGCTCGAGCGTGTTCGGCCGATCGTCATCGCACAGAAGCGCGAGGAGGCCGAAAGATTTCCGTTCGCGCCGGTCTTCCTGATCGGAAAACCGTGGAACCATTTTCTCCGGCGCTTCTGGTTTCGAAAGATGCGGGATGCGCCCTGGCAGATCTCGCACCGCGAGGTGATGCAGATCCGGCGCGTGCTCGAGGAAAACGAGGCGCAGTTGCTCCACGTTTATTTCGGACACATTGCGGTTCATCTGCTGCCGCTCATCCTGCACTTGCACCAGCCGACCGTCGTCTCCTTCCACGGCGCCGACGTTCTGGTCGAGCTCGATCGGCCGCATTACCGGGCGGCAACTCGCGAGATGCTGGCGGCGGCCCGCCTGGTTCTGGTTCGCTCCGACTCGCTCGCCCGCGGGCTCGTCGCCCTGGGTTGCCCGGGCGAGAAGATTCGACTGCAACGCACCGGGATTCCGCTCGCCGAGATTCCGTTTCGCGCCCGCACCTGGCCTAACGACGGCGCTTGGAGGTTCCTCCAGGCCGGGCGTTTGGTTGAGAAAAAGGGATTGGTGACGAGCCTGCGCGCTTTCGCCGCTTTCCAGAAAAGAAACCCGGCCGCTGCTTTCACGATCGCAGGGGAAGGGCCGATGCGCGCGACCCTGCGCGCTCGCGCGCGCGAACTGGGGGTTGAGGAACGGGTCTGCTTCGCCGGCTTTCTTACCCAGGCGCAGCTGCGAGAGGAGTTTTATTGCGCCCACATTTTTCTGCACCCGAGCGAGCTGGGCGCGGATGGAAACCAGGAGGGCGTTCCCAACTCGATGCTCGAAGCGATGGCCAGTGGGCTGCCGGTTTTTGCCACCGACCACGGTGGAATTCCGGAAGCGATCGAAGACGGAGTGAGCGGGGTGCTGGTGGGCGAGCGCGATCACGCTGCGCTCGCGCAGGCGCTATTCGATTGGACGAACCGCCCGGAGGAATTAGCGCGCGTCGCTCAAGCCGGCGCAGAGGCTGTCGCGCAAAAATTCGAGCCGCGCGCGCAGGTGCGGGCGCTGGAGGAGATCTACGCCGAAGCGATTGCGAGCTAAATTGTCGCGTGCGGCTGCTCTCTTGTGGTGGGGGCTTTCCTCCGGCTCGACGGAGTCTCGCCCCACCAGGTTAGCGCGCTGGAGGAGATTTTCTCCGAAGCGATCGGTCGATCATTGCAGGGCAAGCGCTTTGCTGGCCACGGTGCGGCCTGCGAAAGCGGCCCAGGCAGGCAGAGCGCCCGCCCTACAATTCGGCATCTGGCCGGCCGAAATATTTCGCCAATTGAACCGCGACCGGTTCGAAGCCGATTCGTTCGCGTCCGAGTTTTTGCGATTCCGCGACGATCGCCCCGTAGAAATTCGCGTCGCACAGTAATTGCATGGCGAGTTCCGAGAGTTCGCCTAACGAGCGTCCATATCCCGCCGTTTTGGGGAAGGCGATGCGATCGATCGCGCCGTCGCCCCCGACGCAGGGCATCCGGCAAAGGAGGGCGTCGCCGGCCACCTGCCCGGGGACCGCACTCTTATCCGCTTGCAGAACAATCTTGTGCGCCGCCATCTCGGCCAGGTAATTGCGGTAGGGCAAACGCCGATCCAGAATGCGCAGTGAATCCAGCGGCCGCCCGAGCGAGGCGAGGAGCTTTCGGGAGCGCTGCGGCTTGTCGTCGAAAACTGTAACGGGCTCGCCCAATCCGAGGGCCAGAATCAATGCGGCCAGATGATGACGGGAAGGAACTTCCCACTCCCGCGTGCCGATGAAAATCCCGCGCCGGCCGCCTAACGGACGCGAAAAATCCCAGCGCGGATCAGCCAGCGGATACGGTGTGGGAATGAATTGGCCGCGCGGATAGAAGGCAAGCGCCTCCGGGGTCGCGGCCAGGCAACCATCTGCCGCTTGTGTGATCTCGCGAAAGCGCGCCGCGCGTTTCGGATCGCTCAACTGTTTCGCAATCTGGTGCAGGCCTGTTTCCTTGAGGGAAACGACGACCGGCAGTCCGGCGTGTTTCAGCTCGTCCAAACTCCGCTGCGTTTCCTTGAAGTCGCCCCGGATAAGGAGGAGGACGGGCAACCGCTCGGCCAGCGCGCGCTTCACGGAGCGCAGGAAGAGGCCGCGGGTGCAGGCGGCGTAGGCGTGGAAATTGACCGGCGCGTGCCCCTCGTCGTGAGGGTCGGCTTTGCCTAACGAGAAGTTCTGCTCCGGGTCGCGCCCCCCGGGGTTGAGGACGGCGAGCCGAAAATCTTTCGCCGTGCCGCGCTCAGTGGTCGTCACTGAAATCCAGCGGCTCGGGTGGCTCGGTCTGCAACAGTGGTTCCTGCCCGACCTCGTCGATCGGCCGGACCGGTTGCGCGCGCCGGACCTCGACCTGCCCATCGGGCGCGGTCGGCACGACCGGAACGGCGCGCTGGACCTGGATCCCACCGTCGAGCGCAGCCGGCGCGACCGGAAGGGCGCGCTTGATCGGCTTATCCGGATCGAATTCGCTTGGCGGTTGGTTTTCCTGTTTGGCGAGCGTTTTCGGTTTGTAGGTCGAGCCCACCGCGCCGTAGGGATCCTGGTTGGCAACCAGAGTCTGCCCCTGCACGATGACCGGCGAGACGGCGTCGGTGTTGATGGCGAGCGCGGCCCGAGGCCACTGGCTGCTCTCGAATTTTTTCACCAGCTGCGTCCGCACCGAATCGCCGTGCACATCGCAGCTATCGACCGGCATTTGCTCGTCGCTCGCGAATTCAAAATAACTGGTCCGGCGTCGCACGAGATTGCCGCTCGCGCTCTTCACATCGTCGTAGCATTTGTCAGTCGCGAGCAGCCCGGACCTGGAGCAGATCTCGATTTTGTGCACCTCGGGCGGGACCGGAAATTCCCGGGGCGGATAGCGCGCAATCGATGCATTCATGACATCGACCCAGACGGGCAGTGCGATGACGCTGCCGAAAGCGCCGCGATAAATCTTCTGCGGCTTGTCGAAGCCGGCCCAGACCACGCAGGTGAGCTGCGAATCATAACCGGCGAAAAGTGCGTCGGTGAAGTCGTAGGCGGTGCCGGTCTTGCCGGCCGCCGGAAATTTTTTCAGTCCATATTTCGTGTAAGCCAATTGCCCGGTCCCTTCGTGGAGGGCATCCGTCAGACACGATGTCACCTCGTAGGCGACAGCGGGCTTGATGACGGGATGATGTCCGCGCGCCTTTTCCGTCTGCCAGACGATGTGGCCGGATTTGTCTTCGATCCGGTCGAGAATGTGCGGCGGCGCGGGGTGCCACCCTTCGTTAGGAAAAACGGTGTAGGCGAGCGCCAATTCTCCGAGATTGATCACGCTGCTCCCGAGAAAGGTCGCGGGATAAGGCCGTAGTTTAGTCTCGACGCCGGCCTTGTGCACGAGCTCGGTCACGGTGTCCAGGCCGGCCGTCGTTCCGATCCGCACGGCGGATCCGTTTTTCGATTCGGCGAGCGCTTCGCGGGCGGTGATCTGTCCTTCGTAGCGATTGCCGGCGTTCTCCGGGCCCCATTCGCCGAGAATACCGGTCGTGCCGCCGATCATGACGGTGCGGTTGTCGAGCGCCGAATCGTCGACCAGCGAACCGGGATAAAGACCTTTCTCGAAAGCAGCCGCGTAAACGAACGGGAGCATGGCGGTGCCGGGCGGACGCTTGGCCTGCAAGGCTCGATTGTATTCGTTATGCTCGAAATCGCGCCCGCCGACCAGAGCGAGGATGCCGCCCGTTTTGTTGTCGAGCGCGATCACCGCGCCCTGCAAATAATCCGGCGCGGGCGGGGCGCCGGCGTTTCCGTCAGCCCGTTTTTCTTTCAGAAGGGCGACGTACTGGGCGTAGGTCTGGTGATCGTAACCGGGGGTTTGCTCGGCGGCGTCGAGCTGGGCGCGGAGCGATTTCTCCGCCACATTTTGCAACTGGGCGTCGATCGTGGTGTGAATGCGGAAGCCGTCGCTCATGGCCCGATCCCAGCCGACGGCGGCGATGACCTGCTGCCGGATGTAGTCGATCGCGTAATTCTGACCGCGGGCGTTTTGGCGGTTGCCGACCACGATCTCCTGGGCCTGGGCATTTCGAGATTCGCTTTCGTTGATGAAGCCCAGTTCCTCCATCCGGCTGAGGACGAAATTGCGCGCCTCGCGTGAAGCCTGCCGGTCGCTCCAGGGGGAGAGTTTGTTAGGGCTCTTGATCAGTCCGGCGAGGGTGGCGCATTCGGCGAGCGTCATCTCGCGCGCCGGTTTATCGAAATAACCGCGCGCCGCCGCCTCCGCTCCGTAGAGGCCGCCCCCGAAATAAATCCGGTTCAGGTAGAGCTCGATGATCTTCTGCTTCGAAAAATTCTCCTCGATCCGGCGGGCGACGAACATCTCGAGCAGTTTGCGGCGAAAGGTTTTGCCTTTGAGCTCGAAGCTGTTCCGGGCCAGTTGCTGGGTGATGGTGCTGGCGCCCTGCCGGACGTGACCGGCCACCAGGTTTTTGAGCGCGGCGCGCACAATCCCGAGCAGATCGTAGCCGTGGTGCTGGTAGAACTTGTTGTCCTCGGTCGCGATGATGGCGTTGATGAGGTTGGAGGGAAGCTGGTCGTAGGGTACCGTCTCGCGATTCTCGACGTAGATCTGGCCAAAGATCTTGTTGTTGCGATCGACAATCACACTCGCCGATTCCATCTGCTCGAGATGCTTGAGATCGAGCGCGGCGGCCTGCTGTTTGAGACTCACCGCCACCGGGATAAAGGCGAGCAAGCCGGCGAGGAGGAGCACGAGAACGACGATGACCGGCAGGTAAAACCATCGGCGCGCGTACCAGGCGCGTTCGGAGCGGGAAAACTCGGTCGGTGTGTAATAGTCGACAGGCATGCGGCGGAGCGGGCGCGGGCCCCCTGAAATCGAAGTCGGGCGCAACTTAGCGGCAAAATTTGGCAAATGCCAAGTGCTTGAAGGGTTGAGGAGGTGAACGGTTGAGCGGATAAAAGAAGAGCGCCGAAGATGAATTCCTCGCAACCTCTCGACTCCTCAACCTCTCCACTGATCCTGCAGATTCGCGACCAGATTCGGCGGCAAGGTCCACTCTCCTTCGACCGCTTCATGGAGCAGGCGCTTTATCATCCCGCGCACGGCTATTACAGCTCTGGGCGCTGCGCGATCGGGCGGCGCGGCGATTATTTCACGAGCGTGAGCGTGGGACCGCTCTTCGGGCAATTGCTTGCCGGGCAATTCGCCGAGATCTGGGAAAGACTGGAGCGGCCTAACGATTTCGTGATCGTCGAGCAGGGGGCGCACCACGGGGAATTCGCGAGCGATGTCCTGGAGGCGTTACGCGCCCAGCACCCGGAATTTTTTGCGCGCCTGCGCTACCGAATCGTCGAGCCGTTCACCCTCCTGCGGCAACGCCAGGAGGGCGTGCTGCGGCCATTTCGCGGACGGGTGGAATGGGCGGAATCGCTCTCGGAGATGGCGCCATTTTCCGGCGTTCATTTTTCCAACGAGCTGCTCGACGCGATGCCGGTCCATCTCCTCGTAGCGGCCGGCGAATGCGAGAAATGCCGCTGGTGCGAGCGCTTCGTCGAACGGACCTCGTGTGGATTCACCTTTGTGGAGCGGCCGATCGCCGATCCGCGACTCGAGGAGCGGGTGAGGAAAATTCCACCGGCCCCGGCGCCTGGTTACGAGACGGAAATCAACCTCACGGCGCTCGACTGGGTGGCGACCCTCGCGCGCAAGCTGCGCCGCGGAGTGGTGCTGGTCGCCGACTATGGGTTATCGCGAGACGAGTTCTACGCCCCGAGCCGCCGGCGCGGGACCCTGCAATGTTACGCCGAGCACCGCGTTCTGCCTTCGCTCCTCGAGAACGTTGGAGAGGCCGACCTGACCACGCACGTCGAATGGACCAGCCTCGCGGAGGAAGCGGAGGCGAATTGCTTGCGCGTCGCGGGTTTTACCGATCAACATCATTTCCTCACTGGCCTGCTCGCGACCCACTCCGGCGTGGCCTCCGCCGCCGCAGAAAAGAGCCGGGCCCTGCAGACTTTGATCCATCCCGAATTGCTCGGAACGAAATTCCAGTTCCTCGGCCTGACGAAAGAGTTTCCGGCTGACGAGTCGTTAGGCGGATTCAAGTTCGCGCGCGACAGCCGCAAGGTTCTCGGATTGGCCTGAGGAATGTGGGAGGGGCCTCTGTGCCCCGATCCGCTGTGGCTTTCCAACCTCCTTTCGGGCACAAGGGCTAATCCCACATTGCCAGGTCAGTCGAGATCAGGTGCCGATGAGTGAGTTCCCGAGGTTGATCCGGGGTGCGCTTCGCGAGCGCAAGCAGACATAGGCTGCGAGTCCTACAATAAAGGCGAGCCCCCGCTCTCGACATGCGCGACTTGGCCGCCGGCCTGCCTGATGAGACGGAGGAGATCTTCCTTCTTCGTCCGTGTCGGGTCGTAACAGAGCGAAATTTTCTTCGCGCCGATATCGCAGGATTCGAAGGCGTGAGCATCGAGCCGTTCGAGGGCGTCGCGTAAACTCTTTTCCTCTTCGGGCCCGAGCGGGTCGGCAAGTTCGATCTCGGCCGCGACATATTCCTCCGCGCCGGAAAGATCGTTTGCGTCCTCTGCCATATGATCAAGTTCGTGATGTTGTCCTGAAGGGGATGGCATTTTCCCACCCTTCCAGTCTCTTCGCTTCGGACCGAACGACAGGAAAAGGAAGGAAGAGCACGGAAGAATGTGTCAGCGGTTGCCGATGTGGATGGCGTGCTTCTCGACCGCGAGGGCGGCTTCTTTGACCGCTTCACTCAGAGTCGGATGCGCATGGACCGTGCGGCCGAGATCTTCGCTGCTCCCGCCGAATTCCATCACGGCCACGATTTCGGCGATCAATTCCGAGGCGGCGTGGGAGAGGATCGAGGCGCCGAGGATGCGATCGGTTGCGGCGTCGGCGATGAATTTGACCAAGCCTTCGACATCGTCGTTCGCCAGGGCGCGACCGTTGGCGCGGAAGGGAAATTTGCCCACCCGCACTTCGAGGCCCTTTTCTTTGGCCTCGTCTTCCGTTAGGCCGACGCCGGCCAGCTCGGGATTGGTATAAATGATCCCGGGGATGACGTCGTAGTTCACATGGCCGGCTTTGCCCGCGATGAACTCGACGCAGGCAATGCCTTCTTCTTCCGCTTTGTGAGCCAGCATCGGACCGGCGATGACGTCGCCGATGGCGTAGATGCCTTTGACGTTGGTGCGGAATTGTTCGTCGACTTTGATCCGGCCGCGCTCGTCGATCGCGAGACCAAGTTTGTCCGCCCCGACGCCCTCAGCAAAGGCGCGACGCCCGACCGAGACGAGGACCTTGTCGGCTGCGAAATTGAGCTCTGCACCGCCTTTCGTCGCGGTGGCAACGGCGCGGCCGTTGACGACCCTGACCGAGCCGACCTTGGTTTCGAGATGGAACTTCATCCCCTGCGCGGTCAGGGCGCGCTGGAGGAGGTTGGAGATTTCCAGATCGAAGCCGACCGCGATCCGCGGCAGAAATTCGAGCACTGTCACTTCGGAACCGAGGCGGCTCCAGACCGACCCGAGCTCGAGGCCGATCGCACCCGCGCCGATGACGAGGAATTGTTCGGGCGGCTTTTCGAAGCAAAGGGCTTCGGTGCTGCTGACGACGGTCACGCCGTCGAAAGGCATGCTCGGGAGATCGATCGGCACGCTGCCGGTGGCGATCACGATGTGGTCGGCCGCAATTTCGGTCGGGTCGCCATCGTTAGGCTGGACCCGCACCTTGCCGGGCTCGGTGATGATTCCGAGGCCGGTAAAAGTGGTGATTTTGTTGCCTTTCATAAGGGCGCGAACACCGCCCGTGAGGGTTTTAACGACCTTGTCTTTGCGCGCGAGCATGGTGGCGAGGTCGAGGCTCACTTTATCGAGGACAATGCCGTGTTTGGCGGCTTCCTTTTTCGCAAAGACGAAGTGATCGCTTGAGGCCAGGAGCGCTTTGCTTGGGATGCAGCCGACGTTGAGGCAGGTGCCGCCGAGTTCGGGATCCTTTTCAATGATGGCGGTTTTGAGTCCGAGCTGGGCCGAGCGGATGGCGGCGACGTAGCCGCCGGGGCCGGAGCCGATGATGATGACGTCGAATTTATCCATGGAACTATGTGGCCTTCTTATCTAGACGCGCCGCCGGACCTTGTCATCCGGAGCGGCCGTCTTGGTAGGGCGAGACTCTGTCGAGCTCGAGGGACAACGGAATTTGGAGCGGGCACGCCCGCGGCTCGACAGAGTCTCGCCCCACCCCAGGTAAGTCTTGCCTAACGAGCGCTACAACTCGAGGAGGAGCGCGGTCGGGTTTTCAATCGCTTCCTTCACTTTGACCAAAAAGGTCACCGCTTCCTTGCCGTCGACCGCACGATGATCGTAGCTGAGCGCCAGATACATCATCGGCCTAACGACCACCTCGCCGTTTACCGCCACCGGCCGCTGCTGGATAGCGTGCATGCCGAGGATGCCACTCTGCGGCGGGTTGAGGATCGGCGTGCCCATGAGCGAGCCGTAGACGCCACCGTTGGAGATCGTGAAGGTGCCGCCCTGGAGGTCTTCGATCTTGATTTTGCCGTCGCGCGCCCTGGTCGCAAAGTCGGCAATATCGCGTTCGAGATCGCCGAAGCTCTTCTCGTCCGCCGCGCGCACCACCGGGACGACGAGGCCGCGCTCGGTCCCGACCGCGATGCCGATGTCGAAGTAATGATTGAGAATGAAATCGTCGCCTTCGATCCGGCTGTTGATCGCCGGCACCGTCCTGAGCGCTTCGACCGTCGCTTTGATGAAGAACGACATGAACCCGAGCTTGACCCCGTGGTCGGCCTGAAATTTTTCCTGCACTTTTTTCCGCAGCGCCATCACTTCGCTCATGTCGCACTCGTTGAAAGTGGTCAGAGTGGCGGTGGTCTGCTGCGACATGACCATCTGGGCCGCGATCTTGCGCCGGAGTGGCGACATCTTCTTGCGGGTGAAACGGCCTTCGCTCTCGGCTGCTTCTTCGGCCGGGGTGCGCTCTTTTGTCCGGCGCGGCTTTTCCTGGTCGTCGGTCGGTGCGGGCGGCTCGCCTTGCAGGTGGGCAAGGACGTCGCCCTTCGTTAGGCGGCCGCCTTTGCCGGTGCCGCTGATCTGGGCCGGGTCGAGTTTTTCTTCGGTCGTGATCCGTTTGACGGCCGGGGAAAGGACTTCGGCGTTCGGGGAACGTTTTTCGGCCGGTCGTTTTGCGGGCGGCGCCGGTTCCCTGGCGGCGGGCGCTTTCTCTTTGGCCTTGGCCGGCGCGGTTGCCTTGTCGTCGATGATCGCAACCACTTCGCCGATCTTTACTTCCTGGCCTTCATCCACTTTTGTCTCGAGCAGGCCGGCGTTTTCCGCCGTGATTTCGGTCGAAACCTTGTCGGTCTCGAGTGTGAAAAGCGGCTCGCCGGCGTCGACGTATTCGCCCGATTTCTTGTGCCAGACCGAGACCACGCCGCTTTCGATCGATTCACCAACCGGCGGAATTTTTACTTCGATGCTCATGCTCGCCTAAGTTAAGCGCAAGAACGCGGCGGTCGAAAGGTTTTGCGCGAAGCGCGGCTCACTTTGGCTGTCGATTGCGCTCGGGCCGCGTCGAGACACTCGGACGGACCATCCCACCGCGATCTGCCCGGTCAGGTCCGGAATGTTCCAATTAAAGGCGATTGCGAGCATGCGAAAAACAAAGCAGCAGCCGATTTCGATTAATGCCGACAGTCGCGACCGACATCCGCGAGCAAAAGAGCAGCAGGCTGAAGAGGCTCGCCCCGATCAAAGCGGGAATTGAGACGCCTCTGGAAACTTCATCGCGGTGAGTTTTTCGTCGCGCTCACGGCGCTGCTTGGAGTGCTTTGGGCGGGTCTGCTGCGCGGGGTGTTGATCGGCGCCGTGATCTCCCTGGTCCTGCTGATTCGCCGTGTCTCCTCCCCACACGTGGCATTTCTCGGACGCATCCCGGGCACTCGCCGTTACTCCGATGTCTCACGCCACGCCGACAACGAACCGGTAGCGGAGATTCTGGCCGTTCGGGTCGAGGCGGGAATCATCTATTTCAACGCGATCATGTCATGGATACAGTTCTCGCTCGCGTCGCTCCCTCACGCCGCCGCCGCGACTTGTCATCTTCGATCTCTCCACCTCGGCGAACGTTGACGTTGCGGGTGCGCGCATGTTCCTGACGCTAGAGCGCGAGTTGGAGAAACAAGGCATAACGCTGCGCCTGGGGTGGAAGAGAAGGTGCAACGCATCGATCGCGTGACCACTCTGGCGGACGCGATTGACAGCTTTGAGAACAGCGATACAGCGCTGCCGGCACCATGTAAGGGGGCCTCGCTAAAAAGCAGTCAACGAAAACGCCGTGAAGCCAAGATGTAAGACTAACGTCCGATAGGCGAGTAGAGCCTGAGCCATTTTTATCTTAGGAGAATCTTTATCTTGTGTGTCACTTACTGCAGAAACATAAGACAGCTTTGGCCCTCGCAGCCTTCGCCATCGTGCTGGTTTCCGGCTGCGCGCCCTGGGGTACTGGAAAGCAGGAAGTGATGCTGGATGCGGCCGGGTTCCGCGAGCGCAAACCGCAGACGCCAATGCAACAGAACACGTACGAGAGTGCTCCTTCGTATGAGCTTCTGCACGGTCAGGTGAATGGTCAGAGCTTCTATGCCTACAAGAATAGAGCGAAGGGCGTTGCGTTTGTCGGCGGCCCGACCGACTACCAGCGTTACAAGGAACTGGCGCATCAGGAGAAGCTCGGACAGGTGGACTAATAGGACCAAGGTCCTATCGCTGATTCCAATTCCCCGAGGCTTCTTATCTGAATGGGAAATGCATTGGGCTTCACCTTGTCCGGCCGTCCATTTCTCGCAAAGAGTAAAGCGGTACGGTTCATCGTACTCTATGGTCTTGTTAGCGTTGCCGGCTGCGCTCCGTGGGGATCTCGCGAGCAGGAGGCCCTCCTGGATGCGGCTGGATTCCGCGCTCGCAAACCAGAGACGCCGATGCAGCAGCAGCTTTACGATGCGGCGCCCTCCTACGAGCTCTTCCATGGAGTGGTCAATGGAGAATCCTTTTATGCCTACAAGGACCGGGCCAGGGGCATTGCCTATGTCGGCGGCCCGACCGATTATGGTCGTTACGAAGAGACGATGCACCAAGTGCGTCTCGGGCGGGTAGATCATGTGAACAAGGAAGTAACGGGTGAGAAGGCTTCTGGCTGGTATCAAATGTTCAGGGGCAAGACCGGCCTGACTGGCGGACCGTTGGAGCAGTCTAACGAAGAACCCGCGAGTCGATAGCCTAGGATGCGATGCTTGGCATCCAACGCCGGATGTAATGCCGGGGCGCCGGAGCATCTCCGATGTGATCTTTTTGCTCCACTTTTAGTCGCTAGGAAACCAGACGCTGCGCGACCCTGCACCTACAAACTTCGTCTCGTGACGCGAGAAATAATTTCGACATCCCTCCTTTGCGGGTGCGAAGACGGAGGGGATTGGTATGACCGAACGGCGGTGAAGGCGAAAGGTCGGAGTGAGACCAAAGTCCAGTAGTGTTCCGCACCGACGATGCCCGACAGTCGTTGGAGGCTCGCAACGATTGAAAGTCCCTGCTCACGTTTTTTTCCGGAAAGATCGATCACTCATCCTTTGGAAGCCGCGTGGGATTCTGGATGAAGGGACGGTCAACGAAATCGTTGCGTTCATTGAAGGAGTTGAACGACGAAACCCACTGCCGCTTAACCGCTTTGTCGATCTCTCGGCTCTCGACGCGGTTGATCTCAATTTCAAGTTTGTTTTTTACGTGGCGCTCGGCCGTCGGCTCGCCGTGAAAAACAGGCCCGCCGTGAAATCAGCCTTCTACGTCACGAGCCCGGCGACCACCCACTATGCCAAGCTCCATGCGCTGCTGACCGACTATTCGCCGCTCGACGTTTCGCTTTTTACGGACCGCGCCGCGGCCGCGAAATGGCTCAGCGTTCCCGACGAAGCGCTGAGCGTGGCCTGACCGGTCAATGATGTAAGTGCAGGATGCGACGCACTTCGGCGATCGCCTGCGGATTGCGCGGCGCACTGTGGTTCGATGGCACGATCATCTCCGATGTCGCGCCTGGAAAATGCGAGCTCCAATATGGAACAACGCCGTCGCTACTATCCGGCGCATCGCCGCGGCCGCGATCGCCTTCAATGGTGTGAAATGGAATTCCGGGCGCCGTCGGGTATTTCTCAATTTCCAGAACGAACCGGTTTTTGGGCGAGAGTGTGTCGATGCTGGTCGGAATGCGATTTAGCTGCGCGGCCGACGGATCATGCACCATCGCTGCGTTGATTGCCCGGAAGGGAACCGCCGCCACCAAGAATGGCATCCGTACCAGCCGCGCGCCAATTTTTCCGATAAAATTTGCGCCCATCGGCGCTCCACGATGAGGCGCACAAATGTAAACGACGCGTGAGACCTCCGCCCGATGATTAAAGATAAGACTCTCTTCGAGCAGCGTCCGGGCTTCTCCCGAAAGGCTGGTTTCCGCCGGAGCCTTGCCAAAAAAATCTCGCCATACTTTGTCACCCACATCAGTAATCATCAGGCGGCTGATGATTCCTCCCATGCTATGCCCGATCAACACGATCTTCTTGTGACCGGGGAACGCCTTGTTCACGCCGTCGAGTTCCTTGCGAAATAACGCCGCCGAATAGGGGTAGGGATAACCGCTTG
>DATBDG010000151.1:0-10524 GCA_036270055.1 Chthoniobacterales bacterium | reverse complement strand
CCTCACCTTTAGTTTTTGAGCAAGCGGCGCCCAAACAACCTGGCCAGGTCGGCGCCCTTCGGCAGGTGAGGCGTGTAAAGGATCTGAGGCGGGCGATCATTTCGCGGCGCTTTCTTCGTTGTCATCCCGAAGCTGGCGCAGCGCGATGCCGGACCTCTCATGATGCGACCGCTTGCTTCCGGCCCGGGGAGCGGCGAAAGGCAGACGCAGGCATGGCGCTGGAAATCCTTCCACTGGGCGACGCGGGCTTGATCCTCCGGGTCGGCGATTCGTTGGGCGAGGTCCTCGCCACGGTGCGCAAATTGGAGGCGGCGCGCATTCCCGGAGTGATCGAGATCGCACCCGCTTTTGCCAGCGTGGGTGTTTTTCTCGCATCGCCCGCCTTTCTCGCGAGCTGCGCGGCCGCTATCCCGGCTGCTCTCCGCGCTCGCAAACATCGAGGCGCGACCGTCCGGCAACCGCGCACCGTCGAGGTGCCGGTTTGTTACGATCCGGAGTTTGCGCTCGATCTCGAGACGGTGGCGCAACATTGCCACCTCTCGCCTAACGAAATTGTGAAGCGCCACGCCGCCGCCCGCTACAAGGTGCGCTGTATCGGCTTTACTCCCGGTTTCCCTTATCTCAGCGGTTTGCCGCCGGCCCTGGTCACGCCGCGCCGGGCCACGCCGCGCACGGCCCTCCCCGCCGGTTCGGTGGCGATCGGGGGCGGACAAACCGGGATTTATCCGCTCGTTTCGCCCGGCGGCTGGAACATCATCGGGCGCACACCGCTGCGCCTCTTCGACCTCGCGCGCGATCCGGCCGCGCTCCTGGCGGCGGGCGATCGGGTGCGTTTCGTCGCCATCACCCGGGAGGAGTTTGCACAATGGGCAAAGTGACCATCCGGCGCGCCGGTCCCATGACAGCGGTGCAGGATCTGGGTCGCGTGGGCCGACGCCAGGAGGGGGTCTCGTTAGGCGGAGCGCTCGATCTTTTCGCGGCACGAGTCGTCAACCTGCTGGTGGGCAATCCCGAAGATGCCGCCCTTCTCGAAATCACTCTGGGCGGATTGCGTCTGCGCTTCGACGACGAACGCCGAATCGCGTGGGGCGGCGGGGCGTTCCGGGCGCGGATCGGCGACGATGAGATTCCCGCCGGCCGTCGCGCCGTCGTCAGGCCAGGCGAGGAACTGGAATTCGAGATGGCGACCGCGGGCTGTCGCGCCTGGCTCGCGATTGCGGGTGGGATCGATGTGCCGCTCGTTCTCGGCAGCCGTTCGACCGATCTTCGCTCCGGCTTCGGCGGTCACGAAGGGCGCGCTCTGCGGGAGGGGGATCGGCTGTCGTTAGGTGAAGGACCGCCCCGGAAAGCGGAGGGCGCGGCCCGCGTGGCCTCCTGGAGCGCGCCGGTGGAGTGGAGCTGCACCGCGCGAGGCGAGCCGCCCCTCCGCGTCCTGCGCGGGCCGGAATGGGACGAGTTCATTCCCGAGTCGCAGAGGGCTTTTTTCAAGGAACCATTCGCGGTGAGCCAAAAGGCCGACCGGATGGGGGCGCGACTGGAGGGCGCGGAGTTGCGGCGGACGAACGATTGGGAACTGGCCTCGGAGGCGGTGGCGCCAGGGACGGTGCAGGTGGCGAACGACCGGCAACCGATTGTGCTCCTTGGAGATTGCCAAACGATCGGCGGCTACCCCAAGATCGCGCACGTGATCACGGTCGACCTGCCGCGCGCGGCCCAGCTCCGGCCTAACGACACCGTCCGCTTCCGGGAGGTGTCCCCGGCGGAGGCGACCGCGCTTTTCCTCGAGCGCGAACAGGATCTTTGCCGCTTCCGCACCGGGCTGGCCTTGCGCGCCGGATGAAGCGGACGATCGATCTCAACGCCGATCTCGGCGAAGGAGCGTCGAGCGAAAACGAGCTGCTCGCGCTCGTCAGCTCGGCCAACATCGCTTGCGGCTTTCACGCCGGCGACCCCGGCAGCATGAGCGGATCGATTCTGGCCGCGAAAAAAGCGGGCGTCGCGGTCGGCGCGCACCCCGGCCTGGCCGATCCGGAAAACTTCGGACGCCGCGAACTGCCGGTTACGCCTGACGAGGTCTTCGCGCTCGTCGTTTATCAGCTCGGCGCATTCCAGGCCGTCGCAAGCTCGTTAGGCGTCAGACCCAGCCACGTCAAACCGCACGGCGCGCTCTACAACATGGCGGCGCGCGATCCCGCCCTGGCGGAGGCAGTGGCGCGCGCTCTGCTCGCGGTCGATCGCTCCCTCATTCTTTTCGCTCCCGGTGAAAGCGCGCTGGCCCGCGCCGCCGGGGCGCTCGAGCTGCGGGTTGCGCGGGAGGTTTTTGCAGATCGCAATTATCTGCCTAACGGCGCGCTCGTGCCGCGGACGCGCCCCGATGCGCTTCTCCATGATCCGGAGCAAGCGGCCGCACGGGTGCTGCGGATGCTGCGCGAGAATATCGTCCGGGCGGTCGATGGGAGCGACATTCTTATTCAGGCGGAGACGATCTGCGTTCACGGCGACACGCCGGAGGCGGTGGCCTTTGCGGAAAGGCTGCGGAGGCAACTCGAGGCCGCCGACGTGAGCGTGGCCGCCCTTTCGGCCTAACGAATGAATACGCCTAACGACAAACTGGTGCGCGGGCTCGGGCCGCTCGACGCCACCATGATCGTGATCGGCTCGATGATCGGCTCAGGTATTTTTATCACCTCGGCCGAGTCCACCCGGCTGGTGGCCGCACCCGGCTGGCTCCTTCTCGCCTGGACGATGGCCGGGGTGCTGACCATCACCGGCGCGCTCTGTTGCGCGGAGCTGGCCGCGATGATGCCGCGGGCCGGCGGGCAATACGTTTTCCTGCGCCAGGCCTATGGGCCTTCGATCGGTTTTCTCTTCGGCTGGACGCTTTTTCTCGTCATTCAAACCGGCACGATCGCGGCCGTCGCGATCGCCTTTGCGAAATTTGCCGGGGTCTTTTTCCCGGCCATCGCGCCGGAGCAATATGTCGTCAGGCCGATCCACCTTTTTGGCGCCTATGCGATCAGCCTTTCGACCGAGCAGTTGGTTGCGGTCCTTTTGATCCTGTTCCTCACCTGGGTCAACACCCGCGGGCTCGAGATCGGCAAGCTGGTCCAGAATACTTTTACCTTCGCGAAGACGGCCGCCCTCATTGGGCTGATTGTGCTCGGGCTGTCGTTAGGCTGGAAAGCAGTCTGCGCGGCGCGCGCCTCCGACTGGTGGAATCCCTGGGCCAACGGCTGGTCGCCGCAACTGGCCCAGCCCGGACTAACGATGGTGGGCGGGCTGGCCCTGATCGTGATTTTCGGAAAGGCGATGGTCGGCCCGCTCTTCGCCCAGACCGCCTGGACGAATGTCACCTTCACCGGAAGCGAAATTCGTAACCCGGGCAAAACATTGCCGCGCGCGCTCCTGATCGGGTGCGGACTTGTCGTGGTGCTCTACGTCCTGGCCAACCTCGCCTACGTCGCCACCTTGTCGTTAGGCGAAATCGCTCACGCTCCGCAAAATCGGGTGGCGGTCGCAGCCCTGCGCGCAATCTTCGGCGCCACGGGCGCGAGCGCGATGGCGGGCGCGATTATGGTTTCGACTTTTGGTTGCAACAACGGGCTCATCCTCGCCGGGGCCCGGGTTTATTATGCGATGGCACGTGACCGTTTGTTTTTCGGCGCGATCCGGCGGACAAACGCCCGGCACGTCCCGGCGGCCGCGCTCGTGGCGCAGGGGATCTGGGCTGCGCTCCTCACCCTCCCGCGGACCGTGAGCACGGATGCGAGCGGGGCGCTGCGCTATGGGAACGTCTACACCCAACTGCTCGAATACATCGTGGCGGCCGATCTTGTTTTCTATGTCCTGCTGGTCGCGGCCGTGATGGTGTTGCGAAGGAAAAATCCGGAAACGCCGCGGCCGTATCGCGCCTGGGGTTATCCCGTCGTGCCGATCGTGGCGATCCTGCTCGCGCTGCTGCTCATCGTCGATCTCGCGGTCCTCGCGCCGGCCACGTGCGGGATTGGATTTGCGATCGTGCTGAGCGGATTCCCTGCGTTCCTCCTCTGGAGCCGGCGCCGCTAGACGTTTTCGCTCGGCGCCGCGCGATTCTGTTATTGCACGTCGTAGACTTCGACCAATCCAACCCCGGTCACTCCGTTGAGTCCGCGGACGATGGTGGTGTAATTGCCCGGCGCGCCCTCAAAATAAGCGGCCGACTCGAGAGTGCTCGGGGGATACAAATGGTAGCTGCCGATCGTGCTGACGTTGACGGCATTTGGATAGTTGTCGTTCGAAATCATCAGAACGCCGTTCGGGTTGTAAACCTCGAGCGTCGGATTGGAAAGCGCACCACTCACCCCGACCGCGCCTAGCGACGGCCCGAGGGCGCGCACCACCACCCGCTGCGACTGCGGCGACTCGAGAATGAAGCCGCCGATCAGGACATTCTCGCCGGTGTCGACCCGGGCGCGGGTCGAGATGTTGCCAATCTTGCCGTTGTCCGGAGCGAGATCGTAAACCTCGACCAGGGCAACGCCGGTGGTGCTGCCCGCGCCACTCACAATCGCGGTGTAACCGCCCGATCCGAGATCGGCCACGATGGCCGATTCGCGGTCGTCGGTCGGCGGGAGAGTGGTGTCGTTGATTTCCTGCTCGTGGCTCTCTTTCCAGTTGTCGTTCGTCTGCAGGAGCGCGCCGGTGCTGTCATGCAGCTCGAGGACCGGATCGGCCAGGGCGCCCGAAATGCCGAATGCCCCTAACGATGGTCCGATCGCGCGAATGAGGACCTTTTTTGTCGTGCCGGTATCCTGAATAATGAACCCGCCGATCATCACGTTGACGCCCGTCCCGACCGAGCCGCGGGTGGAAATTTCCAGGATTTGGGAATCGCCCGTGGTCGGGGGTGGATTGGCCGGCGCGCCGTAGAGCGAGACCGCACCCGCTACATCGTCCGCCTGCAGGCTGTCGACCCTGCTGACAGTGGAGTTCATGATCGCGACCACGTTTTGTCCGGCATCATCGGGGTGATCGAGCCCAAGGACATGCCCAAGCTCGTGCAAGGCGATGCGATGAATATCGAGGTAGCCCTCGGTCCCGGCGACGGTGCTGGTGTCGCGATAGGAGTTGAATTTGTTCGCGGTATTGAAAATGACGTCATTCTCCAGGGTGGCGTCGCCGCTGCTGTTGATGAGGGTGATGGCAAGGACGTTGGCGCCGAACTTGTCGCCGTAAACGGTCGAGCTGAACTGCATGGAATTGACGCCGTCGCCCGCGCTCGCCGCCGTGCCGGTGGGCGCGACGGTCCAGGTGAACTGCGTCCCGGCGATCTGCTGGTTCCAGAGCAAGAGTGCGTTCTCGATCGAGCTGTTGAAATCGACGCTGCCATCGGCAAGCACGACATCGCTCGAACCCATTTGAAGGCGCATTGGGATGGTGGAGGTGTGCCACCAATAACCTTCCAGCGCAAAACCACGCGCCGAGAACGCCGAGCCGAGGCAGAAGGCAAGAACGAGCCCGCTGCGGAGGAGGCTATTGAATCTTTCCACTCGCTTGCAGACGGCCGATCCGATCTTTGACCACTGCCTTGAAATCTTTCAGCGACAAGGCCGGCGCCTTCTGCGGGACATCAGCTTGGTCGGTCCCGAGAAGGTTCACATCCGTGACCGGATGTCCATGATTGGTCGCGAGGGTTTCCCGGCCGGCCGCGTCCTTTACCACCCGGAAACGGCCGTGTTCAATGCCGACGAGGGGGATGAACTGGCTCCCGTTGTTTTCGACGAAAAGGATATCGCGATCGCCCACCTTGAACTTCGGCGCATCGCTCACTTCCATCGTGCGACCATCGACCGTGCCCCCAAGCATTCGCATGGAATAAGTGGCGCCTGGGTCGCCTTTGAGCGCCTGGTTCACCTTAAAGGTGACGTAGGTGACGATGCGATGCTCGGAGCCTTCGCCAATCCATTGCGATTGCAGACCGTTTACTTCGCCGTCGAAAATGACGTCAGCCCGGCTGACCAGTTCGTCAAAGCTGGGTGGGATAACGGTGGTGGCGTTGGCGAGGAAGCCAAGCGAGAAGAGAACCGGGAAGACAAAAAATCCGAGTGGTTTTTTCATGACAGGAGGAGGGTCCGGACGACCTTCAACGAGTTTAGGGCAAGAATGTTCAATTTCAATCCCGAAGGGGTTATTGATCGAGGTCGTAGATCTCGACCAGGCCGACGCCTTCCCCGCCATTGGCGCCGCGCACAATCGCGGTATAGGCGCCGGACGCGAGGGTGGCGAGGACGGCCGCTTCCCGGGCATCGTTAGGTGCGAACCCGCCGGAGCTGATCTCGCCCGCCTGCGAACCGCTCACCCAATCGTCGTTCAGGGCTACGAGCTGCCCGTCGCCGTTCCGCAGCTCGACCGAGGGATCGGCGAGCGCGCCCGCCACCCCGATCGCGGCTAACGACGGCCCGAGCGCGCGCACCAACAGGGTCTTGGCCGTCTGGCCGCCAATGATAAATCCGCCGATCAATGCCTCGTCGTCCGCCCCGACCCGTCCGCGGGTGGAAATGTTGGCGGCGTGGGTCGCACTCGTATCGAGGGTGTAGCTTTCCACCAATCCGACCCCGCTGCTGTTGTTCGCACCCGAGACGATGACGGTGTAGCTGCCGGGCGCGAGCCGGGCGACGATGGCCGCTTCGCGTGAATCGGAGGGCGCGAGCCCGCTCGAAATAATTTCCCCGGCATCGAGACTCTCCGGCCAGTTGTCGTTCCCGTCGAGGAAGGCGCCGCTCGCGTCGCGCAGCTCCATCTGCGGGTCGGCGAGTGCGCCTGCCAGACCGATTGCGCTGAGCGAGGGACCGATCGCGCGCAGGATCACCTTTTTCAGCTGATCGCCCTGGATAATTAAACCGCCGATGAGCACATCCTCGCCCACTCCCACTTTCATCCGGGTGGAGAGGTTGACGAGGCGGCTGGGAATGGTCGGTCCCGGAGTGGGAGTGGGCGTCGAGGTTGGCGCGGGCGCGCCATAAAGGTGTTGGATCCCGGCGAGGTCGTCGCCCGTGAGCAGGCTGGCGTTGCTCACGACGGAGTTCATAATCGCGTCAACATGCTGGCCCGCGCTATCTGGGTGGTTGAGGCCGAGGGCGTGGCCCAGCTCGTGCAGAAAAACGCGCTGGATATCGCAGATGCATTTGCCCTGGCTGTTGAACTGCAGGTTGCCGCGATAGGAGTCGAAAATCTGGGCCTGATTGAAGAGAACGTCGGCTTCCTGAAACGTGCCGCCCTGGTAAATGTAATAGGTCACCGCGAGCACCCCCGTGCCGAAGGATTGTCCAAAGACGCTCGAGGAGAACGAGGCCGAGTTGATTCCGTCGCCGGAGGAGATCGGCAGCGAGGAATTCATCACGGCGGCCAGCTGCACATTTCCCATCTCGGCGTTCCAGGCATCGATCGCGGGAGCGGCGGCTTCATTCCAAGTCTGGCTGCCGTCCTGGAGCGTTTGAGCTGGGGAACCGAGTTCCATCTGCATCTCGACCACGGTGCCGGAGAGCCAGGTCTTGTTCTCGAGTGCGTAACCCGGCGCTGAGGAAGAAAAAGCGATCAGGCAAAGCGCGAGAAGCGGGGCCGACAAAAGGCGATGCGGGTAACGAACGGTCATAGGCAGCACGCGGAGCGAGCGGGAAATTCCAGAATCTCTGAAAAGCAGAATCTGTGCGCAGAGGGCGGTAGCAGAGGCGTCCCTCGTATCCGCTTTTGCGACGAGCGCTTTGTCGTCGCCGTCTCTCCGCTCGCACTCTCTTTGGCTTGTCACTCCGAGGCCGAAAGTTTTCGGAGCGAGCGACCTCGGCCAAGTTCCTGGGTCTGCCATCCGAGTGAAGAGGAGCCGAGACCGTTGGAGAGGTCCCTCAGCGCGCTGCGCCAGCTTCGGGATGACAAGCTTCCCTCTGGGAGCGCGGGGTGGGTTGGCTGGGACTCGAACCCAGAACCAACGCCTTAAAAGGGCGCTGCTCTACCATTGAGCTACCAACCCGGGGCGAGCTTCAGTTTTTACGATGGTTCACGGCTCGACGCAAGGTCGGGGCGGGCACGATTCGGCCGGAGACACGGACGCCACGGCGGACGTCCCTCCAGGTGTCCGCCTGCTCACTGGCTCGTCAAACCGGCGCAGAAATTGCAGGGCGGGCGCTTCGCCTGCCCGGGCGGGGGTCGCGACAAGCGGAGCGCTTGCCCTACAACAGCAATCTCGTCAGGTCGTGCAACGTGTTTTCCGGCCGCCTGAGTTGGAAAACTTCCAGCCCCGCCGCTTCCGCCCCCGCCCAATCACGCTCCGGGTCGTCACCCGCGTGCAAGACTTCGCTCGGCTTCAGGCCGCTCACTTCCAACGCGCGCCGATAAATCAGCGGGTCGGGTTTGTCCGCGCCCAGTTCGCTGGAAATAAAAATGTGCCGAAAATATTTGGTCACCGCCAGGTGCTCGAGGATGACGCGAAGGCGGCCATCGAAATTCGAAATGACCGCCAAGCCGTAACGCGGCGCGAGCGCCTCCAGCACCTCGCGCACTTCCGGATAGAGCTCCCAAACTCCGGCCTCCGCGAAATGGCCGTAGGCCGCCTCGAAAAATGTGTCGCGATCGAGCGGATCGATTTCCGGCGAGACGCGCGCGAGCAAGCGCTCGACCAGGTCGCGCCACCAGCCTTTGTCGTCTTCCTCCCGGGGTTCGCCGGTGGCGGGTCGCATCGGCATTTCCCGCCAGACGATGCGAAAGGCTGCGGTCAGTCGCTCGGGATCGAGCCGAAGTCCCTGTCGCTCCGCCACGAGAGCGTAATGGGCGCCCACACTTTTCGTTAGGCGAATAAGGGTCCCGGCGGCGTCAAAGAAAATCGCTCTCGGCATCGCACTGATTTATTCGCACATGGGTGCGATCCTCTCCGCCTTCTTTTTCACTTTCGAGATCGCGGCGCAGACGTAAGAGTTAGCTCCGCGCGATTTGCGCGGAAGCATGGACGCCGGCGAATTACCACCCGACTCAAAGTGGGATCAATCCCTCGGCGAAGAGCTGGCCAACAGCATCAGCCACGGCCTCGGTTTGATCGCCGGTCTGATCGGGGCGCCGATTCTCATGTTCGCCGCCTGGCGCGGTGGCGACCGCTTCTTTTTCATCGGCGCGGCCGTCTTCAGCGCCGCGATGTTGCTCGTTTATCTTGGCTCGACCCTTTACCACGCCTGGCCGCGCGGGACGATCAAGTCGGTCTTCCAGGTGATCGATCATTCGGCGATCTTTCTCCTCATCGCGGGCACCTACACGCCTTTCACGCTCGGACCGCTCCGGGGCGCCTGGGGCTGGACGATTCTGGCGCTCGTCTGGGCGCTGGCGATTTTCGGGGTCATCTTAAAAAGCGTTCACGGCACCGAGAAAAAGAAGAAGCTTTCGCTGACGCTTTACCTCGGGATGGGCTGGCTGGTGCTGATCGCGTTTCGGCCGCTGATTTTGCACGTGCCGTTCCCGAGCCTGGCCTGGCTGGCGGCGGGCGGGGTCGCCTACACCGGCGGTGTTTTCTTCTTCGTCAGTAAACGGAGCCGCTATACCCATTTTGTCTGGCACCTGTTTGTGCTCCTCGGCACGGCCTGCCATTTTCTCGCTGTCCTTGCCTGCACTGACGTATGAATATTTTGCCTGACGAAACGCTGCCGGTCGAGCATAACGACCCCGTCAACGCCCGCATCCTCGCCATCTCCGAGGACAAGATTGCGGGCTTCGTGCGCGAACCGTTTCAGGCAATCGCAGAAGGCGCCGGGCTTCCGGTCGAGACGGTGCAGGAGCGGATCATCGCCATGTTGCGCGCCGGAACGGTGCGGCGGGTGCGCCAGACGCTGCTCGCAACCAACCTCGCGGAGGGCGCGCTCGTCGCCTGGAAAGTGCCGCCGGAGAAAATCGACGCGGCTTTCGACTGGATGTCGCAGCAGGATCCATTTTCTGGGCACGTCGTGCTGCGCTCGACCGACGCGGTGACGCCGGGTTCCGAATACAAGCTCTGGACAACCCTGAAAGTGCCGCAGGGCTTTTCTCTGCAACGGCACGGCGAGATTCTCTCAGGAATCGTCGGCGCGGGCCATTTTCGCCTCATGCCGGCGAAAGGAATTTTCACCTTGGGCGTGGGGCATGTCCGGCGAAAAACCATCGAGCCCGGCACGCGCGCCGACGAGCCGGCGAAGATGATCGTGGTTCAGCCCGCGAAGCTGACCGACAAGGAATGGACGGTCTTGACCGCGCTGAAACGGGAGTTTGCGCCTGAGGAAATTCACGAGGCGCCCTGGGGGCCGCGGGCGGAGGAAGCGGGCGTGTCGCTGGAGGAATTTTTGGCGGTCGCGGAAGACCTGACGAAGCGCAAGATCATTGGGCGGTTCTCCACTTTTCTCGAGCACGTCAAGCCATCGGCCGGCGGGGTGCGCGTAACGCGCTTCAATGCGCTTTTCCATTGGGCGGTGCCGCCAGGGCGCGAACTGGAAGCGGGCGGCGAAGTGGGACGGCACGAGATTCTGACCCATTGCTATT
>DATBDG010000150.1:0-6410 GCA_036270055.1 Chthoniobacterales bacterium | reverse complement strand
AGAGCAAAGACTCGATCGGCAGCGAGCTCACGAGTGTGACGTCGATCCGCTTCCAGAGACTGGCCTCAGGCTCGGATCCGTAACGGACTTGGTTGTTGCCCTCGCGGGTCACCCACGCGAGGCGGTTTTGCATTGTATTTTGTGCCTAACGACAACCAGATGCGCTGCTGCGACCGAATGGAAGGGACTGGCAAGCCCTGACATAGACGGGAAGGCCGGAGGCTGAGCTAGTGCGCGAGCGAATCAAAGCGCGCGCGACAGCGGATTGACGGATTGAACTCATGTGACGCCGGATAGTGCGGCTGCTCGCGGTCGGCGACAGCGCTTGCTAAGACGTGGCATCGATCGGCACTTCGCGGCCGGTGGAATGGAAGCTTGCCGACGCGATGAGACTCCCCTTCCCTGACGAGTCGTTCGATGCCACAGTCTGCGGGTTCGGCGTGATGTTCTTCCCGACGAATTCTCCGATATCATGACCAAATCGCTCGAGTCCCTTTTTCCCGACGATCCGCCGCGTTTCCATGCCCGGGTGCCGCACGGCTATCACGATCCTGCGACGATGGAGCGGGACCTGGCGGCGGCTGGATTTACGGCCAAGCCACAGATCGAAACGGTGACGGCGCGGAGTGAAGCGCGCTCGCCGCGGGTGGCAGCGATGGCCTATTGCCAGGGCACACCGCTCCGGGGCGAGATCGAGGAGCGGGACGCATCGTTGCTCGGCGACGCGACCGTCGCCGCGACCAAAGCGCTCACCGAGCGCTTCGGGAAGGGACACATCAGCGGGAAGATGCAGGCGTTCGTCGTGACGGCGGCGAAGTGATCGACGGCCGGATCGCGATGACTTGGAAGGAATATCTGATTTTTGGGTTCCTCAGCCTCGTCCTCTCTGTGCTGAGCGTGATTTTGTGGATGATCAATCCTTTCACCGACCTGCTTTTGCTTTTGGCTGCCCCGCCCCTCCGCCTAGTTTGGCTATCATCCGCCCGTCGAGGGATGGTCGGGTTTGGGAAGTGCCATGGTCGTTAGTGCGTTGTGGCCGCTTACGTTGCTGCCGCTGCACTGGATAAATTTTCGTGTCTTGCGCTGGAAAAAGTGGGGCTACGCCGCGCTCCTCTTTCTGGGAAGCATCTCCCTCACCCTGGTAGTGTTGGTGGCGCGGGAAGGCTCCTAGACTCGGTCGCAAGAGACGACACTTCCGCGCGGCGCCGCGGTTACTGGTTCGCGTTCGTGATGGCGTGTGTGGAGTGCCTGTTTTTCCTTTTGGCATCATTCTCGGAGTTTTCACTTTGATCGTGCTCGTGCGCCCGGCGGTAAAGGCGCTCTCTTCGGGGTTGCTCCCGCGCCGGTCGCCGGCATGGCGGCGTAGCGGTTCGCCGGCGGCGAAGGCGGAGGGCAGGCTGCCCTCCGCGATGGGCTCACAGCCCGTGCTCCCCGGAGTAGACGCGAACTAGAGTTGCTCGATCTTGTAACCCTTCTTTTCCAGAAGCTCTCGCACGTTGTTCGGTCCGCAGAAATGCCCGGTGCCGACGACAATCGCGGTGGGCGCGCCGCTCTTGAAAGCGCCGTCGATCTTTCGGATCCAACGCAGGTTACGATAATCGAGCAGACGAATGTCTCCGCCGGGATTCAGGTCGCGCTCGCGTTTTTGGAGGGCGACCAGCTTCTCGACATTCCCGTGCTTCCAGGCGTCCCGCAGCTGGTTGAAATCATCCCGCCGCTGATCTCCCCGCACGAGCGCGTCGAGGAGCATTAACTCGGCATCGATATCAGCCATCCCAGCCAAGACCTCGACATGTTCGGCTCCGGTTTCCAAACCGTCACACGCTTTGCCCTGTCGCATCGCCTGATAGCTGATGAAGCGATCAACCCCATGCTCACTGTAGACGTCATTGTAGCCGCGGATTCCCCAGACGTAAAAGGTGATCGCCCACGGCCGCAGATTCATCATGTCTTTCACATAGTGCTCGCCGAAATGAAAATCGTGCCCGAGGTAGTTGGAGATCCGGAACTTCTTCTGCAGAAACTCCCAGGTCTTGGGATGGATGTGACGGCGGATCTCGTCCCTTTCCGGATAGGTCGTAGCGACCTCCCACTTCTTTCCGAAATCGGCTTCGCTTTTCAGGTCGGGAGCGACCTCGAAGTAGAATTGCCGCGACTCCTTCAGCGCCTGGTAGTAAGGTGCGGGCAGGGGGTAATCGCTCCCGCTGAGGGCGTGAATCGTGCCAACCAGGTAACACGGAGCCGCCGCGTTAGTCACGCGCCAGACACAGGCGGTGCCGGCAATCGACGATTGAGTTGGAAAGAAGAACGCTGCAAGCGATATGCAGCCCGCGAAGATCCCGAGGAGGGAACATTTAATTTTCATCGGGCGCGGTTGTAGTTGGACGGTGGAGCGGCGTCAAGAAATTTGTGCCAGCCTATGGCGATGAAGCACCGGCCGATTCCGCCACCGATCAGCACCGGCAATTCGCGCTGGACGAAGTGCGGTGAGTTTATGCGGAGCTCGCCCAACGCCCGCTGATGGGCGAAACAACTTCGCGGGCAGGCTATCTGCGGATGGCTCCAGGAGTCCCGGACCGCTTTGCCCAGGCCCTGCAGAGGCGAGCAAGCAGTGCCATTCTCGAAAGCGGACAGGGCTAACCCTGCAAATGTTTTCCCTGACCTGCTCCGCAGGTTTATAATAGCGGACGAGTTGTGAATCCATGGCGGTAAAACAGGAGAAAGACCTCGATGAGCGGTTGCGCGGTTATTGGCTCAAAGCCGTGGCTGCAATCGAGTTGCGCAACTTCGGTTATGCGATCGCGCTGTTGCAGAATCTGCTCAAGCAGGAGCCGGAATTCCTCACCGGCCGCCAAATTTTGCGCCGAGCCGAGGTGACCCGGGCCAAAACCGAGAAGAAAGGATTGTTCAATATCTCGACCGCCCCGCTCGCGATCATGAAAGCGCAGCGGGAGCTGAAAAAAGATCCGCGCAGGACGATCGAGCTGGCGGAGAAAGTGCTCGCGTCCGGCCCCTACAATCCGCAAGCCAACATGCTCCTGAAAGATGCCGCCGTCGCCGCGGAATACCCGGAGATCGCCATTTTCGCGATGGAAACTCTGCTCGAGAACGAGCCCGGCGACCTCAAGGTGCTGCACGAGCTGGGCCGGCTTTATGACCAGTACGACCGGAGCGACAAGGCGGTCGAAGTTTACAACCGGATCGCGGAGATTAACCCGCTCGATCTTGATGCCGTGAAATTGGGTAAGGACGCTTCCGCTCGCGCTTCGATGCAAAAGGGCGGTTGGGCAGAGGCGCAAAGTTATCGCGACCTGATCAAGGACAAGGAGGTCGCCATCTCGCTCGAGCAGCAGACGCGGATGCAGCTGAGCGACGAATCGCTCGAGCAGCAGATCAATGAAGTCTTCGCGCAACACGAAGCCGCGCCGCAAAACATCGACCTGGCCAAACGCCTCGGCCATCTGCACGACCAGAAAGAGGACCTCGAAGGTGCGGTCGCCTGGTACCAATATGCCGTTGATCTGACCGGCCGGAGCGATCCCGGCCTGGTGCGCAAAGTGGCGGACATGAAGATGCGGCAGCTCGACCACCAGATTCGTGACGACGAAAAATATCTGGCGGAACACGGACCGCACGACCCGCAATTCGCGGCCAAAAGCGCCGCCCTCGAGACCGCGCGCAAGCAGCATGCCGAGATCCTGATCGACGACGCGCGCAAACGCCTCGACCGCAACCCGACCGATCTGCAACTGCGCTACGAGCTAGGCGAGCACCTGACCAATGCCGGCCAATATCGCGAGGCGCTCCCCGAGCTGCAGCGGGCGCGCCAGAACCCGAACGCGCGTCTGAAGGCGATGAATCTAGTGGGGCGCTGCTACCGCGAGCTGGGCATGCTCGACCTCGCGGCCAAACAGTTGGACGACGCCGCGCGCGAGATGCTGGCGATGGACGCGATGAAAAAGGAGATCCTCTACAACCTCGGGTTGGTCTACGAACAGATGGGCAACGCGGAGAAATACATCGAGGCGATGAAGAAGATTTACGAGGCCGATTACGGCTATCGCGACGTGGCACGCCGAGTCGAGAGTTCCTATAGCCGCGCGCCGGAAGCTTCCTGAGGGCGCTGGGCGCTCGCTCTTCCCGCGGCATGCGCTTTAACGCCAGCGCATTCGCGACCAGCGCATCGTTGTAGTCAGGGGCGGTGACCGCGGCCGGTCGAGCGCAGGGCGACAGTTGCGCCGGCCGCGGTCGGCGCCCCCGGGCTATAGATTTTTCACGTCCAAAAAGTGGCGGGGTCGCGAAGTCTAATTGTTGTTTATCAGCAAAAGACCAACCAACCGAAATAATCCAATCATGAAAAAGTATATCCGATTCAGTTCAGTGACGGCGATAGTCGCGATCGCAGCGGCTGGTATTTGCTTCATCGCGACCGCACAGGCGGCCGACGAGATGAAGAAGGACGCCAAGATGGAGTCGAAGCTCAGCGCAAACGACAAGAAATTCCTCAAGAAGGCCTACAAAGGCGGCCGCGAAGAAGTCGAGAACGGCAAGATGGCGAAGGAGAAAGCGAAGAACGAAGCGACCAAGGACGTCGCCGACCGGATGGTGACCGATCACTCGAAAGCGAACGATCGGCTCGAAGAGATCGCGAAGGAAGAAAACCTCGACCTTTCGAAGATCAACGTGAAACGGGCCGACATTTCGGGGGACAACTTCGACAAGGAATACCTCACGATGTTGAAGAAGGATCACGAGAAGGACATCGCGATGTTCGAGAAAGAGGCCAACGACACCGGAACGAACGAGGATTCCGACGTGAAGAAGTTCGCGAAAGACACCCTTCCAACTCTGAAAGAGCATCTCCAGATGGTGGAGGACGCGCTCGCCAAGGTGAAATAAGGAATCGGCGGCGTCCGATTTTTTGATGCGGCGTTCCTTGGGACGGGGGCGCCGCATTTTCTTTGTGGCGGTGCGGCCGCCGCTCGTCGAGCGCAGGCTGGTCAGGGACGGCGAGAGCGCCGGGCACTAAACAAAAGTCAGCCTGCGGCCTGCTGGGATCGCGCAAACTGGAAGCTCGCGCTACGATCAGCAATGAACGCACGGCGCACGCTTCGAGTTGGCCTGATCGGCTACGGCTTCATGGGCAAAGCCCATTCCAATGCCTGGCGCCAGGCGCCGCGCTTCTTCGATTTGCCCGCGGACGTGGAGATGAGCACGATCTGTGGCCGCAATGCGCGCGCGGTGAAGCAAGCCGCGGCCGCGCTCGGCTGGAAGAAGAGCGCGACCGATTGGCGCGCGGTGGTGAACGATCCGGCCATCGACCTCATCGACATCGCCACGCCTAACGACTCGCACGCCGGGATCGCGCTCGCCGCGGCTGCGGCCGGGAAAGCTATTTTGTGCGAGAAGCCGCTCGCCCGCGATGTCGCCGAAGCGGCGCGGATGACGGACGCGGTGCGCAAAGCGCGGGTCGTGAACATGGTGTGCCACAATTACCGGCGGGTGCCCGCGCTCGCCCTCGCACGCGAGATGATTGCGCGCGGCGAACTGGGCGACCGGATTTATCATTACCGCGCGCGTTACGCCCAGGACTGGATCGCCGATCCGAAATTCCCGCTCGTTTGGCGGCTGCGGACGGAGGCCGCGGGCTCCGGGGCGTTAGGCGATATTGGCTCGCACATCATCGATCTGGGGCGCTATTTGGTTGGCGAATTCCGCGAGGTCTGCGCGTCGCGCGAGACCTTTGTGAAAGAGCGCCCCCTGCCCGGCCGGCGCGGCCGCGGAAAAGTGACGGTCGACGACGCGGTTTCCGTCCTCGGGCGCTTTCGCAACGGCGCGCTCGCCACTTTGGAAGCGACCCGTTTCGCGCCGGGGCGAAAAAATGGCCTAACGATCGAGATAAACGGCAGCGGCGGCTCGCTCGTTTTCGATCTCGAGCAAATGAACCGGCTCCAATATTACCGGAGCGAAGATCCGGCAGGCGAGCGCGGTTTTCGCGACATCCTGGTGACGGAAAAATCGCATCCCTACATCGAACATTGGTGGCCGCCCGGCCACCTCATCGGCTACGAACACAGCTTCGTTCACACCATTGCGGATTTCGTGCAAGCCGTCGCGGCGCGAAAAAAGGTGGCGCCAAGCTTCGCCGACGGCCTCGCCAATCAACGCGTCCTGGCGGCGATCGAAAAGAGCGCCAGGACCGGACGCTGGTGCCGGCCGCAGACGTTTCGCTGTGCGAAACGCGGACCTTGCTTTCGTTCGGGCATGAACCCTCGCGTTTCGCAAAGCGAAACGTCTACAGCCGCTCGCTGCGCGGGCGAAAGTTCAGCATCAACGGCAGCCCGGTGAAGGGCTGCGCTTCTCGAATCTCCCCCTCGAGAAAGCGCGCATAGGTTTCGCCTAACAACTGC
>DATBDG010000149.1:0-4091 GCA_036270055.1 Chthoniobacterales bacterium | reverse complement strand
CACCTCGCCCAATTAAAACGCGCCGGGGTGGTGGAAGACCGGCGCGCGGGCAAGAACGTTTATTACGGCCTAACGAACGGCAGCAAACTCGATCCACAGCACGCGAAAGTGAGCGAACTGACCCGCCTCCTCGCGCGCGAGATGCCTGAGACGCAGCGGGATCGCACCGCGCTGAAAGTGGCGCTGCGCAAGCGCCAGGACAAGGCGCGCGAATATTTCGACCAGCTGGCCGGCCGATTCGGGCGCAGCTATTGCCCCGGCCGTTCCTGGCAGGCGCTCGCTCACACCATGATCGCGCTTCTCCCGCCGCTCGCCGTCGCCGACCTCGGGGCGGGCGAGGGGACGCTCTCGCAGCTTCTGGCAAAAAAGGCGCGCAAAGTCGTCGCGATCGACAATGCGCCCAAGATGGTCGAGTTCGGATCGCAGTTGGCAAAAAAGCACGGTTTTAAAAATCTCGAGTACCGCCTCGGCGACATCGAAGACCCGCCGATCGACAACCACTCGATCGACCTCGCGATCTTGAGCCAGGCGCTGCACCACGCGATCCATCCCGAGCGCGCCATCGCCGCCGCGCACCGCATCCTGAAGAAAGGCGGTCGCATCGTCATCCTCGACCTCCTCAGCCACCGCTTCGAAAAAGCGCGCGACCTCTACGCGGACCACTGGCTCGGCTTTAGCGAAGTGCAGCTCCATCAATGGCTCGAAGCCGCCGGCTTCACCGGCATCGAAGTAACGATCGTCTCCCGCGAAAAAGAGAGCCCGCACTTCCAAACCATCTTCGCGACTGGATTGAAATAGCCTGCGACGCTTCTGCCATGGCGGCGTAACCTCATTTTTGCTCGACCAAAGGGGGTAACGAATGAAAGATTAACGCTGGTCAGGGAGCCCCCATGCCAGAGCAACGTCTAGAAGCAGGGCAAAAGGCCGATCTCGCGCTCGAGATCGCACATCTCTTGTTCATCGACGTCGTCGGCTATTCGAAGCTGTTGGTCAACGAGCAGATCGAATTGATGCAACAACTCAACCGCATCGTCCGCGGGACCGAATGTTTCCGGGATGCGGAGGCGAACGAGCGGATGATTCGGCTTCCCACTGGGGACGGGATGGTCCTGATTTTTTTTCGTAGTCCGGAACAGCCCGTACGCTGCGCCCTCGAGATCAGTGAGGCATTACGCGACTGGCCGCAGATTCAGCTGCGCATGGGAATTCACAGCGGGCCTGTCAATCAGGTGCCGGATGTGAACGACCAGCTCAATCTCGCGGGAGCGGGAATTAACATCGGCCAACGGGTGATGGATTGCGGAGATGCCGGGCATATTCTTCTCTCCAAACACATCGCCGAAGACCTCGCTCAATATCGCCACTGGCAACCGCACTTGCATGATCTCGGCGAATGCGAGGTGAAACACGGTTTGCGGCTGCAAGTCTTCAATCTCCACAAGGAAGGTCTCGGCAACTCCGCCGTGCCCGAGAAATTCCGGAACGGCAAACGGTGGTCGCTAAGGGGGTCGCCGCCAGGTCCGCCGAGAATCTGGCTGATCACTGTGCTGGCTGTGGCGGCGATCGCCTCGGTCGCTGGATTCTGGATCTCCCTGCAACGCGGGCCCAAAAATTCGGACGACACGATACCGGAAAAGAGCATCGCGGTGCTTCCTTTTGAAAACCGCAGCGGCGAAAAGGAGAACGCTTATTTCGCCGATGGTGTGCAGGATGAAGTTCTGACAAGACTTTCGAAAATATTCGACCTCAAGGTCATTTCGCGGACTTCAACCGAGCATTACAAGAGCGCTCCGCCGAATTTAAGCGAAATCGCCGAACAACTGCGCGTTGGCTACATTGTCGAGGGCAGCGTCCAAAAAATCGGGAACCAAGTAAGGGTTAACGTCCAACTGATCAAGGCCGACGATGATACCCATGTCTGGGCGGAGACTTTCGACCGTGAACTCACGAGTATTTTCGCCGTCGAGACCGAGATTGCCAAAACCATTGCCGAACAATTGAGCGTGCACTTGAACGGACGAGAACAGGAAAGCATTGCCGCCGAACCCACTCGCAAGACCGAGGCATACGATGCCTATCTCCGCGGGCTCGCCTTTACCCAGAAGAGCGCAACGACTCCCGCTAACATCCTCGGCGCGCAAAAGTGGCTGCGGGAAGCCGTCAGACTCGATCCAAACTTTGCCGTCGCCTGGGCCCTGCTTTCAAAGACGGATTCGCTGAGTTATCTCTCGCTAAGTCTTCAATCTACCGGAGGCATCAGAGAGGAAGCGCGGGTCGCCGCGGAAACTGCCCTACGTCTACAACCAGACCTCGGAGAAGCGCTGCTCGCAAAAGGCTATTACTATTATGCGTGCCTGAAGGATTACGATAACGCGGTGCACTACTTCGAGGAAGCGCGGAGAGCGATGCCGAATAGTAGCCAGATCCCGCAGTCCCTGGCTTATGTCGCGCGTCGTCGCGGCCAATGGAAGGCCTGTGAAGCATACTTCGATCACGCGGAGAAAGGTGATCCGCGCAACGTTAAGTCGCTGACCCAGCGCGCCCTCTTTTACGTGGAGCTAAGACGCTTCGCGGATGCCCGGAAGAAGCTGGAACAAATCTTACAGATCGTGCCGGGAGATCTCGACACCGTGGTGTTGCTGGCGACCGTTGCCCAAGAAGAGGGAGATCTGAAACGGGCTGCTACTCTGTTAGCTCCGTTGCGCCCCGGCGCAGACGACGCCAGTGCATTGGAGACGCAAGTCTATCAGTCAATCCTTGAGCGCAAGCCCCGGAAAATGGTCATTCGGTTAAAGGACATTTTGGAAACGCCAGACGTGGGCTTGGAATATAACATCGGTGAGTTGCGTTTTTGGCTGGGTTGGGCTGAGTCGGTCGCTGGCGACGCTGCGGACGCGAAAGCAAGCTGGCGGAAAGCGCTCGAGGAACTCCAACCATTTTTGGATGAGCAACCAAGTAACTATGTCCTGCTACAGGATCTAGCTCTTATCAGCATGGGACTGGGAGAAAAGGATAAAGCCTTTTCCTACATCGATCGCGCCGCGCAGGCCGTCTCACTCGAAAAGGATGCGCTCGACGGTCTAATCCCAATTGAACTGCTGGCGCGAGTGGCCGCTGGGACGGGCGAGCCAGAGCGCGCAATTACGGCTTTGGAAAAGTTAATGTCCGCACCCTACGATGGGGCGTTTGCTTTTGGTGCGCCCGTGACGCCAGCTATCCTGCGGCTCGATCCGATGTTCGATTCCCTGCGTGGCGAACCGCGATTTCAAAAGCTCGTCTCAAGCCCTATTGCCGTCACGGAGCTGGAGTAAAGTAGCCAGGTTGTTGACCGCGTCGAAACAGATACTCCTTTAACAAGGCACGGCGAAAAGCATCCGGACCGTTGAAGCCGAGCTGTTCCCAGGAATCAGCTGACTCTTGGGGCGCGGAGTTATGTCTTACTTCGGTACGGTACCATTCTTGTAAACGCTCTTCGGTCAAAGCAGCATCATCCAGTCGGGGCTCCTGCAGGCCTCGTGACTCGAGAAAAATCTGTTTCGCTTCCGCGCGTGCGCGCAATTCTGCGTAGTGACCGGTGAGCCTTAGGTGGTCGGGGAGAAAGTTCTGCGAGAGAAAGCGAGCGCGACTGTGCACCCAGCGAATTTGCGCGTCCTCTTTTGCGAGAGCATCCAGTCCCGCCTCATCCAAATCATTCATTTGGCTCCAGCTTGCGAGTGCTTCAGGGCCTGTGAGATTGTGAGCGCGACAGAAGGCGGCGCGCGCCTCCGCAGGGTCTTGTTGCGCGACGGTCACTCCCTGTCTGGCCGCTTCCTCCCGCGCGAAAAAACGTTCCAGCGCGCAAAGACTCTCTCGCGCGTACGACAGTCCCGATAACCGGAGCTCATCCAGGAGTGATTCGAAGGGTATCGGGCCAGAGAGCTTGGCCCGTCGTCGGTAGGTAGTCTCCCACATGGCAGTATAAGCGAAGGAAAAGCTGACCTTTTTTGGGTTAAGACCATCTGCCAATCGCTGGCGGATGGTCTTTAGCATCAGGATCGCGTCGATTCGCTTTTGATTGACCTGTCCCTGCGGAAGCCAATCCCCGAACGCGT
>DATBDG010000148.1:0-6113 GCA_036270055.1 Chthoniobacterales bacterium | reverse complement strand
TAACTTTTTCCACCTCGCCGGGAAACTTGCGCTCTTTACTTTTGCCCACATGAGAACGCGAATGGTGGCAGTGGTTTCGTTAGGCGCGGCGAGTCTCCTCGCCGTTTTGAGTCTGGTTTATCCGGCGGACCGGTTGCTCGCGGGGCGAGGCGGCCGGAAACAACTGGGACCGCCCTTCAGCTATCAGATCCTGTCGACCAGCCCGGAAGCACCGGAAGCGTTGCGATTTTTCACGACGGCCGTCAAGACCGACTCGAAAGGCAAAATCATCACCGGCCCGAACGACGATCCGGTGAAGAACATCGTCGGGCCGGAATCCGCCGGTGAGCGCGGCGGACTCGAGCGCTATACCAAGATCATGTTTGGCGCCGGTTATATCGACGGCCGGCCCGATCCCGGTAAGCGGATCGATCCGAACAATCCGCAGGTGAGCAGCGGCAACCAGAAATGGCCCAACCGTCCGCAGCCGTTTCGCAGCCAGCCGCGGTCGCTCGCGCTCACGGCCGACGGCAAGAAGCTGTATGTCTCCCTGCCGGGACGCGAAGGTTACCCCGATTGGCGCATCGCCGTGGTCAGCACCAAGACTCGCCAGGTCACGAAATGGCTTGACCTGCGCCCGCCCGGGATGGTCGGTGGCTTACGTCCGATCAGCGTAAAGATGGCGCCGATCAACAACACGATCTCCCGCGCGCCCTACGCCGTTGTGCTGAACCAGTACGGCAATTTTGCCACCGTCATCAACACGAGCAATGACACGGTGCTCGGTGATTTTTTTATCGGGACCTATGCCGAAAAAGCACGATTTAACGCCACTGGAACGCGCCTCTACATCACCGACCGCTATAAGGACGAAGTGCGGGCTTTTCGGATCGATCCGGGCCCGAAGTTTGTCCAGATCGCCGAGATCCCGACCGGCAACACTGAGCTGGAGCGGACTAATCCGCGCGACCTCGACCTGAGCACGGACGGCAAAACGCTCTACGTCGCAAACACGCTCGGTCACACCATCGCGGTCATCAACGTGGAGAACGACGTCAACCAACTGGTGAAAAACATGCCGCTCGGCGGTCTCGCGACCGACGTTAAGATCAGTGGCAAATGGGGCATCGTCTGCGGCCAGGAAACTAACTCGCACCTGAATCAAAAAGAGACCGGGCACGGCCTCCCGACCCTCGATGCCAACGGCGTCGCGATCAAAAATGACGGAAGCCCGCTCGGCTACACGCCGGTCATGAGCGACGCTACCAAAGCCACGACCTTCGACGATATTGGGAGTGAGTTTAACATCTTCGACACGGCGACGAATGAGTTCGTCTATCGTTATGTCGACATGGGCCGCGATTTTTCGCAGCTCGTCATCCCGGGAGAGGTGGTCGATTTGCACGATCATGCCGAAGCTCAGCGCTTGATCCGCGGCAGCGGACCGGAACAGATGTTTGTGCGCAACAACCTGCTCTTTGTCACCATGCTGCACTCCGACAAAGTCGAGGTCTTCAAGATTAATCCTGCGCCAACAGACGTTTCCCAGGTGCTGACCCAGGCCGGCTTCGACTTTACTGGAGGCATCACGCCCGAGGGAGTGGAGGTCTCACCCGATGGCAAGACGGTTTATGTGGCGAATCTGCAGACGGAGGACGTTTCGTTTCTCGGCGTCGACACGAATGGGAAGCTAACCCGACAAGGCTACCTCGCGGTCGGCGTGACCGGTAATACGCCCGATCCAACCAAAGGTGGCAATGGTTCCAACCTATTCGCGACCGACGAAGAAGTCGGTTTTCGCTGGTTCTTTTCCTCCGCCTATGCCGATGATCCGCCCATCCCGGGCAAGACCACACTGGGCTTTGACGCCCAGAAATCGTGCGGCTTCTGTCACTGGGACGGGCGGCAGGACGGCTGCCAGTGGAATGTGGCCTCGAACGCAGTGGGCGGAGTGAAAGTTTGCCCGCAAAACAAAGACATCTCGGATAACTGGCCGGAATGGTACGAGGGGCTGAACAATGATTTCCTTGCCTACGCTTCGGCCTGTAACGGCGAAGTCCTCGGCGGCGAGCGCGATCCGATCGCCCTCTTCCCGCAGCCCGATCAGGAGGATCGCTTCCACGCCCGCGAAGAATATGTGCTCGAGAAAACGGAGGAAATTTCCACCGCGATCGGGCGACCCGACCTGACCGGGGATGCCTTTAAGGTTGGGTATTACGACATGGCTTACCTGCAAATTCTGTGGTCGCAAAACGAGACGCGCCTTTTCCCGAACCCCAAGGCGCAAACGGCGACCCAGGCCGAGGCGATCCAAATCGCGCGCGGCAAGGAACTCTTCAGCAACAAGGTGGCGGCGGGCGGCGCGGGCTGCGCCGATTGCCATCATAACAGCAACGTCTTTTCCAACGGCGTGCTCAACGATACCTTCCAGGATTACAACATTCACGAACCGGGTGTGATCAGCGAGACGACGGTCGACGGCAAAGGACCATTCTATCGGCCGGAGAATGATTACTTCTTCACCGAATTCGAACCGCCGCAGGATGTGGGCACACCGCAAAACTTTAGCAGCCGCAACACCAAACACCTCCGCGCGGTCTGGGATGCGGTCCCACGCTACCTGCACCATGGGTTCGCTCATACGTTGCGCGAACTTCTGCTCACACCCGATTCGCCCTTGCTCCAGCCGGGTGAACGCGGCTTTAACTTCCGCACGGTGCGCACCGATCAGAATCGAGCCACTGCGACCGATTTTCTCGGGGGACCAGCGGTCGTACTCCCGACACAGGTGCCAATCACGGTGGCGGATAGCTCGGGAACGCTGGCGGGCGACGGGATGGGAGCGGTCTTCGTTAGTCTCGACAGCCCGTTCGTCAAGCTTTCGGATGGCACTTTCGAAATCGACCGACTAGGCACGAGCAATGTTGCTCCCTTAGTCGTTGGCGGGCAGATCAATCCCGCGCTCGCCACGAATCACATCCAGGTGATCAAAGACACTCACGGGAAGACCTCGCATCTGAGCGCGGAGGATATCGACGCGCTCATCGCCTACCTTAGATCGCTCGAGAAAGCTGCCAGCAACTGACGAGCTGCGACACTCAGAGCGCCCCCGCCAGCCGGCACTCGGCGGGCGGGGGCATCTGTTTCTAACGAGGGCTTGCGCTCAATCCGTCCGGCAGCGACTCGCGTGCGGCCACGACGTAGGATTCAACCGCGGCCCGGTCGTCCGGCGTCAGCCCGGCTCGCGGCGCCATGATTCCAACGTAGTGATGCCATTGGCTGACGGAGTACTTCGCGATTGGTCGCGCCACGTGGCATTCCGTGCAGCTCGTGGTGTAAATCTTCCGGCCGCGCTCCAGCGTCGCGATGTTTGCACTTTGCCCAGCGCCAGTTCGCGTGGGCACGGTCTGCGCGGGCGGAAAAGCCATATTCGGATTGGTCCCGCAACTGCCGAGGGTGAAGAGACAAATCGCAGCGAGACCGGCGTGGTGCGCGTTTCGGAGGTTCATCCCTTAGAAACTGAACCCAAAGATGAGCCGGGTCTGAAAATCGACTTCCGAAGCTACATTCGTTAGCTGAGCCAGGGGGGTGAGAGTGGCCCACCAATTTCCGTGGCGGTAGGAGAGATTGGGCCCAGCGTAAAGAACCGAGTCCTCCGCCTCCGACCAGTCGGGAATGTCGATCTCATGCAAAAGTTCCGCGCCAAGAAGAAAAGCAGGTGAGATTTCGTAGCTCGCCCCGAGCGACTGGGCCAATTCTCCGCGCCTCTCTTCGAGGCGATCGCCTTCCCATTTTGCTTCCAAGGTTCCGTTATAGGCAATGACAAAGCGGCCAATGTTTTTCTGCAGAATGATTTTCGATTCCAGCTCCAGTTCCTCCGGGCCGCCACGGATTTCGCCATAAAGAGCCGAGCCGAGGAGGTCAGTGGTGGGGTTGGTCAGGTTGTAGATCAATTCGAGCGCCGAATCCTGGTAGCTAAACCCATGCTCGTTAGCCCCTGGATCCTCCAGGTATCCCCAGTCGGCGAGATAAATGGCGGCTTGCAGATGATCCATTATCCCGAACTCGATCTCATGTCGAAAATCCAGCGCGTTAAAGCGGCGCTCCTCGCGCGGGCTGGTCTTCCATGTACCCCAGGTTTCAAACTCAAAGCTTCCCGGTGCGGCTGTTGTTGCTTCGTAGACGTAGGTAAACCGGCGGGCACCGCCTTCCGCGGAGCTCGTGCCCCAAAGCAGAGCGGCGCCAATGCACGCGGCAACAAGCGATGTCGAAGTGGTTCGGCGTTGTTCCATCCGCCGATCCTACCAGCGCTCAGCACAAGCCGCTGTCGCGCCGTTGCCATTTTTTAGCGCACAGTTGCGGAGCGGTCGAACGAAAGCCACGAACCGCGTCGGAAGGCAGCTGGCGGCCAGGAACGCCGCTGGCCCGAAGCCACCTACCGCAGCCTCACGGCTGTCGGTCGCTCTATCAGGCCACGTTCGTCCGTCGCGATGGCGAGATCTTCGATTTGGAAAGTCTGGTTGATTCTTCCGGGAATTGCCTAACGAGGGATCGTGGTGGCGTAGACCTTGTCGTTTTCGATGCCAAGGAGCCAGGCTATCCCCCCGGAGCCCGGCGGTGATCGATGATGCGCTCGGCCAGCCACCCGCTGGCCGAGCGTCGCCGCCTCCGATTAGCGATTGGCTGCCCCGACCACCTTTAAAACCGTCCCACCGGTTCCCGATGGGCCGATATTGGTGTCAATGAGCACATAAAGCTCGCCCATGTCATCTCGCCCAATGCCCTTGAGAAACACTCCCGCGAGCGGGTCCGGATCGCTGGACTGAAACTCGAAGATCGTTCCTTCGGTTAGGTCAGTGAAGAATAGTCTCGCTTCACCGGTGCTGCCAAACAGATCGCCAAAGAAATATCTGCCTCTGAGTGCCGGCGCCAGGCTCCCTCGGTAGATATAGCCACCGATGACCGCGATCCCGTCGAAATGACTGTATTCGACGAGGGGTTCGACCAGCCGGGGATCGGGATTCGGATCCGGCAGAATCGTGCCGTCGACCGGGTTAAAGAGAAAACTGCCTTCCTTCTTGTTCCAACCGTAGTTTTTGCCGGAAACACCCAGATCGACTTCTTCGACATTGTTTTGCCCGACATCCCCAATGATCAAAGCATCGAGCGGCGCGTCGAAGCCGAAACGGAACGGATTACGCAGGCCGTAAAGGAAGATTTCCTCGACCGCTCCCGGGAGACTGACAAAGGGGTTGGTGACGGGTATCCGATATTTCCCGTTGTGGCTAACGTGGTCGGCGCTCCCTCCGGTCAAAGCCGGATCGAGCGGGTCGATCCGAAGAATCTTACCGAGAACGTTGCTCCGATCCTGACCGTTCCCCTTGATTGGGTTGTGGCCGTCTCCCACGTCATTGGCATTGCCGCCATCGCCTAACGAAATGTAGAGGTAGCGATCGCTCGGGCGGAAGGCTAACTGGCCGCCATTGTGGTTGAACTGCGGCTCGTCGATCCGCATCACCTCGCGACGCGTCGCCGGGTCGATCACGTTTGGGTCGCTCGCGGAAACCTGCCATTCGGCGACGACGCTCTGGTTATCAAACGGGTTGGGATTCGGGACCGTGAAATCCGCCGGTCCGTCCACTGGCTCGCTCGTGTAGGTATAGATTTTGTGATAGCCCGGCACTTCCGAATTATTGAAATCAGGATGAAGCGCAAAGCCGAGCAGGCCGCGCTCGTCGTAGAAGGGCATTAACTCTACCAAGCGGTCTGCAGCATCCAGAAAGGGCGTTGGCAAAACAATGCCTCCCTGGAGGATTCGAACCTGCCCGGTTTGCTCGACAACAAAGAGTCTGCCCGAGCCATCCGCCGGCGAAGTTACTTCGAGCGGCGCTGTCAGTCCGGTGGCGACAGTCTGGAACTTGAGCTTGATTGGCCCCTTTTCGATCAGCGGAAGCGGGGGCGTGGGAGACGGCGTCGGGGTCGGCGTTGGCTCGGTCACCGTCACCGAGCCGATCATCCCGCAGCAGCTCCCATGCGGCGAGCAAAAATAGGGAAAAGCCCCCGCCGTCAGGAAGGTTTGCGAGAATGTGGCGCCGTTATTTTGGATTCCTGAGTCCCACAATCCATCAGGATGA
>DATBDG010000147.1:0-10947 GCA_036270055.1 Chthoniobacterales bacterium | reverse complement strand
TGACCTGGAGAAGAAGACGGCGACGTTAGGCACGCGGCTCGAAGAATTGAAAAAGGAGCGGGAAGATCTGGCGGCAAAAGTGGAGGAAGATCTGCTCGATCGTTTCAACCGCCTCTTCGTGAGCAAAGGCGACGCGGCCGTCGTCGCGCTGGAGCACGACGTCTGCACCGGTTGCCACATGAAAGTGACGACCGCGACTTCGGTGCGGGTACGCGGCGGCAAGGAGATTGTGAGCTGCGAACAGTGCGGCCGGATCTTGTACTTCGCGGAGACATAGGTCCTCTTCGGCCGGTTTGTCCCTGGGCCGCATCGGACGAATGGGACTTATGGTCAGACGTTGAAGCGGAACTCCACCACGTCGCCATCCTTCACGACGTAATCTTTGCCTTCGATCCGGAGCTTGCCGGCTTCGCGCGCCCTGGCGAAAGAGCCTAACGACACCAGATCGTCGAATTGGACTGTCTCGGCGGCGATGAAGCCGCGCTCGAAGTCGCTATGGATCACTCCGGCCGCGGCCGGCGCCTTGTCCCCTTCGTGGATCGTCCAGGCGCGCGTTTCCTTTTCGCCGGTCGTGAGGTAAGTGCGCAGCCCGAGGAGATGATAGACGGCGCGGATGAGCGCGCCCACGCCGCTCTCTTTCACCCCGAGGTCGCGCAGGTATTCCGCGGCTTCGGTTTCTGGGAGATCGATCAGCTCGCTCTCGATTTGAGCGCTGATCACGACCGCCTCGGTCGCGAAATGATGGCGCGCGTACTCTTCAACCGCGCGCACGTGCGCGGCGGCACTGGAGCCGGCCGCGTTGACCCCGGCCGCGGCAGATGCGCGTTGCCCACCGGGGTCGGCGCCCCCGGCGACAAGGGCGAGATCGCTCTCGGCGACGTTGCAGGCGAAGAGGGTCGGTTTGGAGGTGAGGAGGAAGAAGTCGCGCGCGATGGCTTTTTCTTCATCTGCGAGGTCGAGGGTGATGGCCGGTTTTCCGGAATCCAAATGCGGCAGAAGTTTTTCGATCACGGCCGTCTCGGCTTTGGCGGTTTTCGATCCTGCGCGGACTTCCTTTTGCAGGCGGTCGCGCCGTTTTTGCAGGGAAGCGAGATCGGCCAGGATCAACTCGGTGTTAATGACCTCGATGTCGCGCACGGGATCGATCGTGCCGCTGACGTGATGGATATCGCCGCTCTCGAAGCACCTAACGACCTGCACGATCGCGTTCACTTCGCGAATGTGGCTGAGGAACTGGTTGCCAAGTCCTTCGCCCGCGCTTGCTCCTTTCACGAGCCCGGCGATATCGACGAACTCGATCGCGGCCGGGATGATTTTTTGTGAATTGGAAAGTTTCGAAAGGACGTCGAGGCGCGCGTCGGGCACGGTCACGATCCCGAGATTCGGGTCGATCGTGCAGAAAGGATAATTGGCCGCCTGCGCCTTGCGGGTGCGGGTGACGGCGTTGAAGAGAGTCGACTTGCCAACGTTAGGCAAGCCGACGATTCCGGCGCTGAGCATAAGCGCGGAGGTTACGGCGGAAGGCGCCGCATCGCAATCGAGAGCCGCAGCTCAACTCGCCATGGCGGGCTGGCGCTGGAGGTGGTTCGCGACCGCCGAGGCGAGCCGCTCGGGCAGATACGGTTTGGCCAGGAAACCGTATTCTTTTTCCTGCTCGAAATCCGTCCCGAGCAATTCCGGGCTGTAGCCGCTGGTGAAGATGACTTTGAGACCGGGGTGTTCGACGCTGAGAGTCTGGGCGAGTTGCCGGCCCGAGATCGAATCGGGCATGACCATATCGGTCAGGAGAAGATCGATCTCGCCACGGTGCTCGCGCCAAACCTTGAGCGCCTCACGCCCATTGGCCGCGGTCAGGACTCGGTAGCCGAGGACGCTGAGGGCGTGGCCCACGAACTCGCGCAAAATATCCTCGTCTTCCACGACCAGGATCGTGACGGTGCTCGCCGGCGCGACTGCCGGCATCGTCCGCTCGGGCGGGTCGGGTTCTGCGGCTACGGCGTCGGTGCTAACGGGAAAATAGACGCGGATGGTGGTCCCGCGCTGCGGGGCGCTCTCGACCTCGATCCAGCCGCCATGTTGTTTAAGCACGCCATAGGCGGTGGCGAGCCCCATCCCGGTGCCTTTGCCGGGATCTTTGGTGGTAAAAAACGGTTCGAAAATTCGGGCAACGGTGGTCGAGTCCATCCCGCTGCCGGTGTCACGGACCGCGAGGCAGATGTATCGGCCCAAAACGGCTTCGGGGTTAAGCGCGGCCGCCGCCTCGTCGATTTCGACCTCGCAGGTCCAAATCGTTAGTTTGCCGCCATCGGGCATGGCGTCGCGGGCATTGAGAGCCAGATTCATGATCACCTGATCGACACTGCCGGGATCGGCAAAAACCGGTGGCAGATCGGCCGTGAGCCGCATCTCAAGGGTGATATGTTCGCCGATGATGCGGCGGAGCATCGCGACCGTCTGTTCGACCACGCCGTTGAGCGCGAGAGGCCGGCGTTGGATGATTTGCTTGCGACTGTAAGCCAGCAACTGACGAGTGAGCGCGGTGGCGCGCTCGGCGGCATGCTTCACTTGGAGAAGAGAGGCGCTGACCTTTTCATCCAATTGCGGCTCGCGCAGCTGCAGCGCGGTGTTGCCCAGGATGACGGTGAGGATGTTGTTAAAATCGTGCGCGACACCCGCGGCCAGGCGGCCCACAGCCTCCATCTTCTGCGCCTGGCGCAATTCGTTCTCCAAACGCAGGCGGGCTGTGATGTCCTGCAGAATAAGCAATTGATAGGGGGCATCGCCGAGCTTGAGAATCTGCGCGGTCACTAGCACCTCGCGCATCTCGCCGGCGCGGGTTCGAACCCTGGCCGACAGTTCCCGAATCGCCTGCCGCTCGGCGAGTCCATCGGAAATTCTCGCGTCGATACCGGGGTCGGTCCAAAGCTGGGTGCTCTCGGCCAGCGCCAATTCGCGGGTTGTGCCAAGGAGCGCGGCGAAGCTGGCATTGACATCGAGGTAGCCGCTGATGTCGAGCCGCCGAATCGCCATCGGCAGCGGGTTACCGTGAAAGGCGCGCGAGAAGCGCTCCTCCGAGTTGCGCAGCGATGCTTCCGCCATCGCGCGCTCGGCGACTTCGCTCGTCAGTTCTTCGTTCGCCGCCCGCAGTTCCGCGGTGCGCTCATTGACCAGCGCCTCGAGATCTTCCATCTGCCGCGCGGCGATCTGCGTGAGCTCCCATTTCCGGGCGAGCGCATGCGCCATTTGCAGGACCTCGACGTTATCGAACGGTTTCTTAAGCACGAGCATCTGGTCGGTGTTGCCGATCGTCTTGGAAATTTCGTCCCAGGAATAATCGGAGTAAGCCGTGCAGACAACCATCTGGAGATCGGGAAATTCTTTCCAAATGCGCGCGATCGTCTCGATCCCGTCCCAGCCCGGCGGCATCCGGACATCGACGAACGCGACAGCATAGGGGGCGCCGCACGCGCTCGCCGCCCGCACTTTCTCGAGCCCCTCGTCGCCTTGAAAAGCGGAGTCGATTTGAAAGGTCGAGGAACGGACAGAATGGGCCGTGTCGCCAAAGAGGGCCGCTTCATCAGCGTCGAGTCCGGCGGCCAGATTGGCCTCGGGCGGGCTGAGAATTTTGCGGAAATCCTGGTGGATCGATGGGTTGTCGTCGATGACGAGGATCCGGTGGTTTTCGGGCTGCAAGGAAGCGGTCGTGGGTTGGTTCATGTCTGCGACGTGGCGGCGGCGAGCGGAAGCGTAAGGGTGAAAGTCGCGCCCTGGCCAAGGCCAGCGCTGGCGGCGGAAAGGGATCCGCCCATGGCGTGCGCGGCGAGGGCGCCGCTATGCAATCCAAACCCGTGGCCGTCTTCCCGGGTGGTGAACCCGTGCGCGAAAATGCGGGTAAGATTTTCGGCGGAGATGCCGATGCCGTTGTCGGCTACCACGATCTGAGTGGTCTGCTTGTCACCCGGCCGGATGGAAACGGTGATCCGCTTGTCGGTGCGGTGCAACGCATCGAGAGCGTACTTGGCGTTGCGGAGAAGGTTGATGAGGATCTGCAACACTTTGTGGCGATCTACCCGGGTCAGCGGCACGGGCGAAAACTGGCGGTCGAGCACAATCCCGTGGCGTTCGAGAGCGGAGCTGTTCATCGCAATCGCGTCTTCGACAAGACGCTCCGGAAGTAGATTTTCGAAGACGCCGCTGACCTTGGCATAGCTTTGCTGCATCGCGACCACCTCTTTGATGTGCTCGATGTTGCGCCCGAGTTGATCGGCTTCCTGGAGCAGCTCGGCGTTCTCGGTGACGAAGTATTCACCCAGTTTCGCGAGGTAGCCTGGCAACATTTGGCCGCTCGGATCGTTTGCGAGGTAGTTCGCGAGGTCGCCGTTGCGTCCGGTGAGAAGGGCAGCAGCCTGGGCAAGCCTGGGCGCCTTGGACCGGCGCAGTTTTTCGACCACGAGATTGGCGGAAACATTCACGCTGTTGAGGACATTGCCGACGTTGTGCAGGACCCCGGTCGCGACCTCGGCCATGCCGGCGAGCCGGGAAGCGTCGAGTAACTTTTGCTGTGAAGCGTGCAGGGCGGCCTCAGCCTGGCGTCGCTCTGTCATATCGCGCATTACACTGGAGAGATATTCCACTCCGCCCTCCGCATTCTTGTGCGCGATCAGGACCTGTGAGACGTGAATCTCCCGTCCGTGGCGATCGAGGATGGCGGTCTCGCCGGCCCACGAACCATTTTCCAGCGCGGCCGGCAAACCGACGTTGGTGATCGTCTTGCGCGCCCAGGCGGGATGAAAATCGAGAGTTTTCAGATTGCTCACGTCGTTGCCTTCAGTCAGGCCGAGGAGCTGGCGGCTGGCATGATTCAGATAAAATGCCGTCCCGTCGGGATAGGCGCTGATCACGATATCGGGGGTCGCTTCCAGAATGGCGGTGAGCCGGGCATGCGCTGCTTCCTGCCCCTGGATTTGGGCCAGCATTTGATTAAACGCGTCGGTCAGGACACCGACTTCGTCGCCACACGCTTTCACGGCCCGGACGGAATAGTCCTGGTGGTCGGCCACGGTCCGCGCCGTGCCTGCCAGCCGCAGAATGGGCTCAGTGATGAAATGCTGAAATTGGCTCGAAAGAACAAACGCGCAAAGGAGCGAGGCGACCAGAACGAGGGCGAAGATGCCGCCGAAAAGCCGGAGGAGCTGCGAGGTCATGGCGTGCAGATCAGCCAGGAGGTAGAGCGTCCCTTCACGCTTGCCGTTGAGCAGAACGGGCTGGCCGAGGAGAATGCGATTGCCATCGATCTGGAAACCGGCGGCGGTCGGGGCCGACTTGATGTCGTTCTCGTCCCGGGTCCCGCCGAAAAACGCCAGGCGCTGCCGGTCCATCAGCTCGAGACGGGCGCTCACAATTTGAGGCATCGTCTTGAGACCACTGAGGATTTCCGCAGCCGCGTCCTCGTCCTTGAACATGACCGCGGCGGCGCAATTATGCGCCGTGATTTCACCGACGACGGCCAGCTCGTGAGCGGACTGCTGCCGCAGCGTGTAGGCCTGAAAGTAAAAGAGGGCGGCAAAAGCAAGCAGCAGGACCGCGCCCGAGATCAACATGATCACGAACATGATCTTTTGCCGGATGGGGCGATCGCGCAGATTGAACATCGAAGTTGCGAGACCGGTTAAAAGCTAATTTTAAGCCGGGCGGAAAAATTTTTGCGTCGCCGCAACAAGATGGCTTTGGCGAAGCAACCGCATGTCCCGCTGGAATATCTCTTGCTTCCTCAGGCTCGAATCGCACCCGCAAACACCCGCATGTATTTCCGCGCCGACGAGGTGGTGTCGCCAAAGCCCACCCAGCTCAAATCCGATCTCTCCTTTGTCGAGCCGGCGGCTCACTCGCCCGTGCTTTCCCGGCGCCCTCGCATCCTCATGGTCATCGCCCTCCTCGCGACCGCCTTTCTCCTCGGCGGCGGCTTGTGGATTCTCTCCAATCGGCTCGCCCCGGAAATCATTCCGCCAGCCTCGCCGGAGTCGGCTTATGTGGCTTCTTTTCCGGAAAGAAGCATCGCGGTGCTTCCCTTCGAGGACGCGAGCGAGGCGAAGCAGGATGGCGTGCTCGCTGGAGCCGTCCAGGACGCGATTCTCACCGCTCTCGCTAAAGTCTCGGACCTGCGGGTGATCAGCCGCAACTCCGTCAGCAGCTATCTTCCCCACCAGCCGCGCCACCTCCGCGCCATCGCGCAAAGTCTCGGCGCCGGCCACATCCTGGAAGGAAAGGTCAGGCGGACGGCTAAAAAGGTCTGGATCACGGTGCAACTGATCGACGCCCGCCGCTCCGATCGCCTGTGGAGCGTGGGTTACGAACGCGATCCGAGCGACATTTTCGGAGCGCAGAGCGACATCGTGGAGCGGATTACCTCGCAGTTGCAGGCCAGGGTTTCGGCGAAAGAGAAAGCGGCGATTGCGGAACGACCGACCAAAGACCTCGCGGCCTACGGCCTTTACGTCCGTGGCAAGATTCTCGTCGCGAGCGTTTCCAGCGCCCAGATCCAGGAGAAACTGGTCGAGGCCGTCGCGCTCCTCAGTCAGGCGGTCGAGAGCGACCCAAATTTTTATCTGGCTTGGTGCGAGCTGGCCAGCGCGCATGAATATCTTTATTTCTTTGGCTTCGATCACACTCCCGCCCGCCTCGGTCTGGCCAAAGCCGCGCTCGATACCGCCATTCGGCTGCGACCGGAAGCGGGCGAGACGCATCTGGCGCGGGCCACTTTTCTCTACCGCTGTTATCTCGACTACAATCGGGCGCGCGCCGAGCTCGCTCTGATCCAACGTGAGCTTCCAAACCATCCTGAAGCCTTCGAGCTCGCCGGCTACATCTACCGCCGCCAGGGTCTCTGGGCGGAATCGGCCCGCAGTTTGCAAAGGGCGATCAAGCTCGATCCCCAAAATGTTCGTCTGCTGCAGCAGGTCGCGGCCAGTTACCAGGAATTCCACCAATTTGGCGCGATGGCGGCCGCGCTCGATCGTGCCCTCGCGATCGATCCGCGCGACCTTGACACGCGCATCACACGCGCCCTGGTCGATCTCGAGTGGCGGGCGGACACCGGACCGTTGCAAACGTTGGTCGGCGCGCTCCTGGCCGCGAACCCCGGCTCCGCCAGCGAAGTGGCCGATCCCTGGCTATACGCTAGTCTTTGCCAGCGCGATCCTGCTGCGCTCGCCCGGGCGCTCGCGGCCATTCCTCCCACTGGCATTTCGACCGATGTTAATTTCCCCCGAACCTATTGCGAAGCGCTCGTCGCCCGCGCCCTCGGTGACGAAGCGGCGGCTCGGCAGGCTTTCCTGGCCGCGCGTGCCGAAGTGGAAAAGACAGCCCGCAAGCAGAGCGATTATGGACCGGTTTACACCGTCCTCGGCCTGATCGATGCCGGACTTGGCCGCAAAAAGGAGGCGATCCGCGAAGGCCGGCGCGCGATTGAGCTCATGCCCATCGCGAAGGACTCGATCGACGGCGCGGAGGTGATGAAATATCTGGGTGTCATCTATGCCTGGTGCGGAGAGAAAGATCTCGCCCTGGAACAGATCGCCGCGACGCTGCGAATCCCGAGCACGCTCAGTTACGGAAACCTGAAGCTCCATCCGTATTGGGACGCGCTGCGCGGCGATCCGCGTTTCGAAAAGATCGTTGCCGATCTCGCCCCGCGGAACTGATCTCAATCCAACTCTTCATCCGAGCAAAGGATGGGAGAGAAAGCAGAGGAAGAGGGAGATATCGGGCCGGCGAGATTCGAACTCGCGACCTCTTGAACCCCATTCAAGCGCACTACCAAGCTGTGCTACGGCCCGAAGTGCGAACTATTCGCCGCTGGAATTATCTTTGCCAAATAATTTTGGCGAGTTTCGAGCGGCGCGACCGATCGCCGCGGCGACAATCGGTTCTTCTTGCCAAACAAATTTAGGAACGCGAGGGAAGGAAGCACCCGTACGCAAACGACAATGGACGAGCCACGGAAAAGAGCCGACAGGATGCAGCGCAGCCTTCAACTGCCAGGGGCGACGTCGATCGAGCGGCTGACCAAACCCTTCGAGGAATTCGCCCGGCTCGAATCCTCCGGTGGCATTCTTCTCATCGCCTGCACCGTGGTCGCGCTCCTTTGGGCGAACTCGCCCTGGGGCGACAGCTACTTCACCCTCTGGCACACCAGGCTCACGGTCGGCTTCGCCCGAGCCGCGCTCTCCAAGGAAATCCATTTTTGGATCAATGATGGTCTGATGGCGGTCTTTTTCCTTCTCGTCGGCCTCGAGATTAAACGCGAGGTCTTGATCGGCGAGCTCGCCTCGTTGCAAAAGGCCGCCCTCCCGCTCGTCGGTGCACTCGGCGGTATGCTCATCCCGGCGGGCTTTTATTTACTCTTCAACCGGCAGGGCGCGGGAGCAGCGGGCTGGGGGGTGCCAATGGCGACCGATATCGCTTTCGCACTGGGCGTGCTCGCTCTCCTGGACGATCGCGTGCCCACTTCCGTTAAGGTTTTCCTCGCTGCTCTTGCCATCGCGGATGATATCGGCGCGGTTCTCGTCATCGCTTTTTTTTATACTGCGGAAATTTCCTGGATTAGCCTCGCGGTCGCCGGTGGTTTCTTCCTCGCCTTGATCGTGATGAACCGGATCGGGGTGCGCCATGCGATGGTTTACGTTGTGCTTGGGATGGGACTGTGGCTCGCGTTCCTCCAGTCCGGCATCCACGCCACCGTCGCCGGTGTCCTTCTGGCCCTCACCGTCCCGGCCCATCGCCGGCTTGACGGGGCCGCCTTTCTCGAGCGCAGCCAGACGATTCTGGAGGAATTCCGCTCCGCCGACCAATCGGAGGGTCCAGTGGAAGCGAGCGCGACCCGGAGTGCGGCTTTGAGTTTGCTCGCGCAGGATTGCCATTACGCAGAAGCGCCCATGCTCCGGTTCGAGCACGCCCTCGCGCCCTGGATCAAACATGGCATCATGCCGATCTTCGCCCTCGCCAACGCCGGTGTTTACCTTGGGGGCGGCGCCTTCGATAAGCTCGTTAGTCCGATCAGCCTCGGGGTGATTTGCGGGCTCGCCCTGGGGAAACCGCTCGGAATTGTCTCCTTCGCCTGGCTAGCCGTGCGCGGCGGGATGGCGGCTCTGCCCGCGCGGGTGAACTGGCGCCAGATCATCGGAGCGGGAATGCTGGGAGGAATCGGATTCACGATGTCGCTCTTCATCGCCAGCCTCGCTTTTGGCGGGGGCTCCGAGCTGGAAACCGCCAAGGTCGGAATCCTCGCCGCCAGTGTCGTGGCGGGCGTGGCCGGCGTGCTCGTGATTTTGCAAGGCTCTCAGCCTAACGACATGCCAGCTCAGCCTTCCCACCCGCCGAGGAAGGCGTCGATTAATTCCGGCAGTTCCTCGCTGTAGCCGCCTTCCAGAATCGCGCCGGCCGGCAGAGCAGATTCACGCAACCACTGGCCGAAGAGCGCGAAATCTTCGCGTTCCAGGCTCATCTGCGTGATCGGATCGCCGGTATAGGCGTCAAACCCGGCGGAGACGAGGACGAGATCCGGCTTGAATTCGAGCAAAACGGCGAGGGCGCGGCTGACCGCCTCCCGGTGCTGATCGCGCGGCGCGAAAGGCGGGACCGGGAAATTGTGGATATTGTCGAACGACCTCGTGCCGCTCCCGGGGTAACCGGGAAATTGGTGGATGGAGGCAAACGCGATCCGGGGGTGTCCCGCCACGATCGACTCGGTGCCGTTCCCATGATGGGCATCGAAATCCCAGAGGGCGACCCGTCCCGCGCCCCGGTCGAGCGCGTCGAACGCGGCCACGGCGATGTGATTGAAATAACAAAACCCCATCGCCTGATCGCGCGTCGCGTGATGACCCGGCGGGCGCATGAGGCTGAAGGCGCGCCTTCCGCCTAACGACATCTGCGCGACCGCGCAGGCCGATCCGGCGGCGCGCGCGGCGTGGGCGAAGATGTTTTCATAGGCCGGCGTGTCCGCGTCGAAGTCGTGGCGGGCGGCACGGACGCGTGCGACCTGCGCGGCGGTGTGAACCCGGAGGAGGGTTTCATCCGGGGCTTCGTCGCCCTGACGCCATTCCCAACCCGGATGGACGGCGCGAAGATGCGCCACCGTCGCCGTAACACGGGCCGGCCGCTCCGGGTGGCCTGCGGCGCCGTATTCGACGCAACGCGGGTCGTGAAAAACGATCACTTGTCGGGCTGCCGCACGAGATGCCGGTAGTGTTCCCAATAGGCCCAGACGAGAAAGAGCGAGAGCGCGGCGACGACAATGGCGAGCGGCAACCCGCTCGGCTCCATCGTCGCGTGGAACAGCACGATATTGAAGACAATCGGGCAGAGAATCGTCAGGCCGAGGACGGGAAGAAAATTTAGCAGTAGGAGCAGCCCGCCCACCAGCTGAAGCGCGAAGATCACCGTCATGAAACCGGTCGTGGAGACGGCGGTGAAGAAGTGCGTCGCGGCGCTGTCGGGAGGTGGCGGCGGCATCGGGATGAAATGGAGGAAGCCGTTTAATCCGAAGACGACGAACATGAGGCCGAGCAGGACGCGCACGATGATGGTGACGATCTTCATGGTCGCGAGAGTGCGCCGAGCCGGACCGAAATTCAATCAGGAATCCGGTTTAAAGAGAAAACAGCCGCCGGACAAGCGGTGCGCCGGGCTTGGAGAGTTATTTTCCGATGAGGATAAAGATGCCGGCGACCAGGGCCAGAATCGGGAGCAGGATGCCGGCGCCCATCCCGGTGAGACCAATGATGCCGACGACGATCAGGTAAACCGCGAGCAGGAGCATGCCAATATTTTTGGTGAAGTTCATGGCGGGATGGTGAGGGGAGACGGCTCGTTATGCACGCAGAATCGGAGCCGGCCAAAGCTTTAGTCGCACCGCGCGGAAAAAGGCATGGTTCGCCCGAGACCGGC
>DATBDG010000146.1:0-25202 GCA_036270055.1 Chthoniobacterales bacterium | reverse complement strand
TTTCCGCTTTTGATTGCCTGTTCTTCGTTACGCACCGCGCCCGCGAAATCGCCCGTCGCGGCGCAGGCTGCGGCCAAAGTGTCGATGTAGATCGCCTTTTTCCAATAGTTGAGGCGGCAGGCGCGGCCCGCATCGGCCAAGGCTTCAGCAGGATTGTGGATCGCATCATTCGGACTCAAGATCCGCAGCCAAGCCCGCTGATTGAGGGCGACGGCGTCGGTCTCATCGTCGGCATGAAGGGAGATGACCGTGTTCAGGTCGACCAGACTAGCCCGATCATTCCCCAGCTTTTGATTAATCGTGGCCCGCAGAATGGAGGTGCGGAAAAAACCCGGTCGAAGCCTCATGGCGGCGTTGCAGGTCTGGAGAGCCAGCTCCCATTTCTCCTCCCTCGCCAGGATAAGAGCGAGGTTGAAATAGGCGGGCCAAATACCAGGATCAGCACGGATCGCCGCTTCGAAGCTTTGCCGCGCGCCCGGCGTGTCGCCTTTCTCGAGAAGCGCGCCGCCGCGGTTGAGATGGACGGTGGCATCGCCGTTGAAACGGGTCCCGACGATGAACTTGTCTTTCTTGTCGGCGCTGACGCTAGCGGCCGCTGCGCAGAGAACGCTCACGAGGAGGGCTTGTCTGAAGGACATCATGTTAGCTGGCGATTGATTGAGTTTTTGGGAGGGGATGATCGTGCTCGCTCTGGAGGAATGGGCGCAGTCCCGCCCGTGTCTGCCAAAAACTCGGACGACACGGCGGTCTTTCCTCCAGGCCGGCCTTGGCGTGCATTAACACGACAAGGTTCCACCGAAGCAAGGCTTTTCTGCCTCACGGGGAAAGAGACCGACGGCGCGAAGGCCGCTTGGGCGCTTTTCATTCGCAATCGGAGGGTGCGATTCTAAAATTCAGGCGCGCATGAGCCGGGTTCGCCTTCTTTCCGACACGCTCGCCAGCCAGGTGGCGGCAGGCGAGGTGATTGAGCGCCCGGCCTCGGTCGTGAAAGAGTTGGTCGAGAACAGCCTTGATGCCGAAGCGCGCTCGATCGAGATCATGATCCGGCGCGGCGGCATCTCGCTCATTCGGGTGACGGACGACGGGATCGGAATGGATCGTGACGATGCCCTCCTTTGCCTGGAACGGCATGCCACGAGCAAAATTCGCACGGCGGCTGATCTCGCGACCGTTGGGACGCTCGGGTTTCGTGGAGAAGCGCTCCCCAGCATCGCGAGCGTGGCGCGCTTTCGGCTCACGACTCGGGAAAAAGGGGCGGTCGCGGGAACGGAAGTGCTCGTGGCCGGCGGCAAGGTCGAAACGGTGCGCGACGGCGGGGAAGCGCCTGGGACGCAAATCGAGGTGCGCTCCCTTTTCTATAATCTGCCCGCCCGGCGAAAATTTCTCCGCTCCGAAAACACCGAGACGCGCCACATCGAGCACCAGCTCAATCTCCAGGCGATCGGCCACCCCGAAGTCGCCTTTTCGCTCGTGCGCGACGAGCGCCTCGTCTTCCAGTTGCCTGCGACCAGGACGCTACGCGATCGGATTCGCGATCTGCTCGGGAGCGAATTGCTCGCCCGTTTGCTCGAGGTGGAACCGGCGGCGCGCGGGAAAGTGCGGGTGAGCGGGTTCATCGGCCAGGCCGGGGTGAGCCGGGCGAGCCGGGGACAGCAGTTTGTTTTCGTCAATGGCCGTGCGGTCGAGAGCCCGGTCATCGGCGCGGCGCTCAAAGAGGGCTACCACACCGCGCTCATGAAAGGTCAGTTCCCAGTCACGTTTTTGTTCGTCGCGCTCGATCCGGCTGAGGTGGATGTGAACGTGCATCCGGCGAAACGTGAAGTGCGTTTTCGCGATCCGGCCGGAGTGCGCGAGGCTGTCGTGGCGGCGGTCCGGCGGACCCTGGAGGGCGACCGGGAGAGCTGGCAGGAACAATTCCGCGCCCCCGAGCCGACTGAAACTCCGTTCGTTAGGCCGGTGCCGCCGCTTCCTCCACCGGAGGAGGTGCAGCCAATCCTGCCCGGCCCGGCGCGTCCGCCGGAGATCACGACCGAGGCGCCGTTTTCGGCTGACGAGGAGCGTCGCCCGGTCGGGCGGCATCAGTTCCGGATCCTCGGGATTCTGAACAAGCTTTACGTTTTGATGGAAAACGCGGAAGGCCTGGTGCTCGTCGATCAGCATGCGGCCCATGAGCGGATTCTGTTCGAGGAACTGCGCCGCCGGATGGAAGAGCAAGGCGTCCCCTCGCAGCGCCTCCTTCTCCCGCAGGTCGTCGAGCTGGCCCCGCGCGATGCAGAATGGATCGAGCGCAACCTCGCGACCCTGCGGAAGATGGGTCTCGGGGTGGAGGGATTCGGTCGCCACGCTTTTAAGCTCGAGAGTTTGCCGCCGTTTCTGAGCGGAGCAGAACCGGCCCGGCTCTTGCAGGATGTGATCGATAGTCTGAAATCGGCCAGCCACCACAGCTCGCCCCTCCGGCTCGGGGAAGAGATGATCGCCAAGACCGTCTGTCGCCATGCGGTGAAGGCGAACGATTTCCTCCGCCATCCGGAAGTGGAAAAGTTGATCCGCGATCTGCTCGAGTGCGAGCTGCCCTACTGCTGCCCACACGGCCGCCCGACCATGATCCAGATTTCGTTAGGCGAGCTGGAGAAGAAATTCGGACGCAAGGTCTAGCGCCGGCGGCGACGGGCGCGTGTGCCGTTTTTGGGCAAGGTCTCGTGACTCGTCACGAGCAACGTATCAACCAGCTCGAATGAGTCATCCGTGCGCGAGATGATGAGGATGCGTTCAGTCAGCGACAGGTTGATGAAATCTGGGTGCGGGATATCAGCGGATTTGCCCTTGGCCATGTGTATTCGGAAGGCCCGGAACGGCGTCGCATCTCGCAGCCTCTTGATTTGCTCGACGGTCATCGGCAGAATGATAAGGCCAGGGCAGTGGAACGGAAGGCAACATCTCGTCATGCCGGTTGTGATGATCGCTTCGTGGGCTGGCGGTTTCCCCCGCGCTTCGCGGAGCGAAGCGTCCACATCATTGCGTGCCGGCAGAGGGCGGTGCTTCTTTCCAGTGCTTCGCGATCAGCGCTTTGATCGCGGCCGTTTGCAGGCGGTAATTTTCCTCCTCGTGGCTCGGTAATTCCGGGAACCATTTCCACCAGTACATGCCCGCGATTGCCGGGCAGCGCCGCGGCAGGTCGAGCGCCACGTCGATGCAGCGCTGCTGAATTTCAGCAGCGTTTGGCCCGCCCATTTTGAAGGCCCAGGGCTCGGCCGCGGCGCGCGCGCTCACGTTATAACCGATCTCGACGAAGAGGAATTTCTTGTTCCGATGCGCCTTCGAAAAAGCGCTCAGCTCGGCGCATTTCTTTTCCCAGCCGGCAGCGATCTCGGCCTTGCTCGGGTCCGGACTTTTCGTTAGTGGAAAATAGGCCAGGACGCCAATGTAATCGAGCGCGTCCCAGAACGGCACCTCCTGAAAGCTGTCCCAGTTGCCACCGTAGGTCAGCTTGCCGTGATAGACCTGGCGGATGGCGGCGATGATCTGGCGCCAGCGGGCGTCGAACTTCTGCGCGTAGGTGAATTCGAGGCCGATGCAAAACGTCCCGGCGCCGTGCGCTTCGGCGAGCTGCGCCATCTGCACAATCCAGCGCTCGTAATCGCCGAAGAAGCGGTCCCATTCCTCGTTCGTCCCGAAGTTGATCTCGCCGCGCCAGAGGAACTTCGTCCCCCAATAGGCGATGTGCGGGATGAGCATGACCGACATCCCGCGTTGCCGCGCCCAATCGAGCGGCACGGTGATGTGCCGGAAACTGTCGTCGCTTCGAAAACGCACGTGACCGTCGTTTTGAATTTGGGCGTAGGGATGAATCGCGACACTGTTTACGCCTAACGATTTGAGCTCGTCGAGGGTCCGCGCCATTTCCGGCGTGGCCCATTCCCAGCCCGAGGTCTGGCAGGAAACGGTCATGCCCTTGCAGAAAGATGACGCCGGGTTCGTCGCCGCGTCATCCGCCGGGCACAAACCCGACAGGAAAAGCAAAATCAATCCAGACCTGAGAACGTCGCCTAAAGAAGCCATCGCGGAAAACATAGTAAACGAAGAAAGTATTGTCGCGCAGATATGGGCCGAGCAACCGCCCCGGCTCGGAACGAGACCGCTCTCCCCGACTTCGCTTGCGTAGGGCCGCGCTCGATTGTTGAATCTAACCGCGGCCCGGGCTGCATCTCACTCACAACGACATGAAATACCTTCTCCTGCCTATCCTGACTGCTTTTCTCGCCGGCCCCGTGCTCGGCCAATCTTCTTCGCCTGCCGCTGCGGCTCCGCCGCCGGCGAAGTCCGATACCAGGAAGATGGATTCGGCGATACCGCCCAAAATTCCGCTTCGCGATTTTTTCAAAAATCCGGTTAGCCGCGGCTACGATCTTTCGCCCGATGGCGAAACGCTCTCCTTTCTCCAGCCTTGGGAATCGCGCATGAACATCTGGATTCGCCCGACCGCCGGCGGCGAAGCGAAGCGGGTCACGAGCGAGAAGGATCGCGACATCCGCAGCTACGCCTGGAAGGGCAACAAGTTTCTCGTCTACGCGATGGACGACAAAGGCGACGAGAATTTCCACATCAAACGGGTCGACCTGAAGAGCGGCGACGTGAAGGACCTGACACCATTCCCGAAGGTGCGGAGCGACATCATCGACGACTTGGCCGACGTCTCCGAGGCCGACATGTTGATCACGCTCAACAAGCGCAACCCGGAAGTGTTCGATGCTTTTCGGCTCAATGTCGCGACCGGCGAGATGAAGATGGTGGCGCAGAATCCCGGCAAAGTGGATCGCTGGATTACCGACCACGCCGGAGTCATCCGGGCCGCGACTGAGACCGACGGCGTCAACGCCAGCCTCCTCACCCGGCCGGACGAGAAGACGCCGTTCAAGAAGGTGCTGACGACCGATTTTCGCGAATCAGCCAGCCCGCAGTTTTACACTTTCGATAACAAGAATCTCTATGCCGTTTCCAACATCGGCCGCGACAAACAGGCGGTCGTGACCATTGATCCGACCAACGGCAAGGAACTGGAAAAGATTTACGAAAATCCCGAGGTCGATGTCTCGGCCCTCGCCTATTCGAAGGCGCGCAAGATGGTGACCTTCGCGGCTTTCGATACCTGGAAAACGGAGCGGAAGTTTTACGATAAGCAGACCGAGGAAATGTACAAAACGCTCCAGGAAAAACTGCCTGGCTACGAAGTGGAGGTGGTGGCGAACGACAAGGCGGAAGACAAGTTCATCGTCATGGCGAGCAACGATCGCTCGCCCGGCACGCGCAATCTTTACAACGCGAAGACCGGCGAGCTGACGAAGCTGGTCGAGGTCGCGCCTTGGCTCCCGGAGAAGCAGCTCGCGCCCATGAAACCGATCGAATACCAGAGCCGCGATGGCCTGACGATTCACGGTTATCTCACCCTTCCGCTCGGGCGCGAGGCGAAAAATCTGCCGGTCGTGATCAACCCGCACGGCGGTCCATGGTATCGCGACACCTGGGGTTTCAATCCCGAAGTGCAATTCCTCGCCAACCGCGGGTATGCGGTGCTGCAGATGAACTTCCGCGGGTCGACCGGTTACGGCCGCAAATTCTGGGAGGCGTCCTTCAAGCAGTGGGGCCAGAAGATGCAGGATGATATCACCGACGGTGTGCAATGGCTTATCAAACAGGGCATCGCCGATCCGAAACGGGTTGCGATTTACGGTGGCAGCTACGGCGGCTACGCGACCCTCGCCGGCGTCACCTTTACGCCCGATCTCTACGCGGCGGCGGTCGATTACGTCGGCGTGGCGAACATGTTTACTTTCATGAAAACGATCCCGCCTTATTGGAAGCCGTTCCTCGACATGTTTCACGAGATGGTAGGCGACCCGGAGAAAGACAAGGCAATGATGGAAGCCGCCTCGCCAGTCATGCATGCCGACAAGATCAAAACGCCGCTCTTTGTCGCGCAGGGCGCGCATGATCCGCGGGTCAACAAGGACGAATCCGACCAGATGGTCGCAGCGCTCAAGAAGCGTGGGGTCGACGTGGAGTACATGGTGAAGGAGAACGAAGGCCACGGTTTCCACAACGAAGAAAACCGCTTCGATTTCTACGGCGCGATGGAGAAGTTCCTCGCGAAACATCTAAAACCGGCGGCGTAACACAGGCTCCCAGCGTGTTGGGTCGAAGCTTTCGCGACGCGCCCTACGGCTCGATCGGAGGCAGGTCGCGTTCCGTGTCGCCGGTATCGACGCCGTGGCGCAGGCGGCTGTGGCCCACGCTGTAGAAAAAGTAAATCGCCAGACCGATGGCGAGCCAGATGAAAAACCGAATCCAGGTTTCGATCGGCAGGCTGAGCATGAGGGCGCCGCAGAAAAGGACCCCGAGAATCGGAAAGAGCGGCACAAACGGCACCCGGAATGGCCGCGGCCGCGTCGGATCCTTCTTGCGCAAGACAAGCACACCGGAGCAAACGAGCGCAAAGGCAAAGAGTGTCCCGATATTCGTGAGGTCGGCTAACGAGCCGATATCGGTCAGCATCGCGATGCCGCCGACGAAAATGCCGGTCCAAATCGTGGTGATGTGCGGAGTGCGAAAACGGGGATGGATGCGGGCGAAATATTGCGGGAGCAATCCATCGCGCGCCATCGCCATAAAAATGCGCGGCTGACCGAGTTGAAAGACGAGCAGGACGGAGGTCAGCCCGGCAAGCGCGCCGGCGCTGATCAGCGCCTGGGCCCACGGCTTTCCCGCAAAAGCGGTCGAGACCGCGGCCGAGTCGCCGAGGTAGGTGGTGTATTTTCTCATCCCCGTAAGCACCAATGACATGAGGACGTAAAGGATGGTGCAGATGATGAGGCTGGCGATCATCCCAATCGGCAGATCGCGCTTCGGATTTTTCGTTTCCTCGGCTGTCGTGGAGACCGCGTCGAACCCGATGAAGGCGAAAAAGACAATCGCCGCTCCACCCATCACCCCGCCAAAACCGCTCGGCATAAACGGATGCCAGTGCGTCGGATTCACCATGAAAGAGCCAAACGCGATCACGAAAACCACCACGGCCAATTTGATGATTACGATCGTTGTGTTAGTCGTCGCGCTTTCGCGAATGCCGTAGACGAGGAGCACGGTCACCGCCATGACGATGAGCAAGGCCGGCAGATCGAAGGCGATGTGATACCCCATGATGACGGGCAGCGCGGTCGAGGAATAATCGTTCAGGGCCGCGCCGCCTTTGGCGAGAATGGTGGTGGCGGTGGTGTGATCGGCCACCAGCCAGAGCGGGAACTTGAGGTGCAATCCGAAGGGCAGGTTGCCGAGCAACTGGACAAAATATCCCGACCACCCGACGGCCACGGCCATGTTGCCGACCGCGTATTCGAGGATCAAATCCCAGCCAATGATCCAGGCGATGATCTCGCCTAACGTTGCGTAGGAATAGGTGTAAGCCGAGCCCGAGACCGGGATCATGGAAGCGAGCTCGCTGTAGCAGAGGGCGGCAAACCCGCAGGCCACGGCCGCGACGACAAAGGAAAGCGCCACCGCCGGCCCGGCCGCCGGCCGGCCAAAGACGAGATCGCTGTGGTTGATCCAGGCGATGATAAAATTGAGCACCGGAGTCTTTACGATCGACTCGCCGACCCGGGCCGACTCGCCGGCCGCCGCCGTCCCGGCGAGGGCGAAGATGCCCGCGCCAATGATTGCGCCGATTCCAAGACAGGTCAGATCGAAGGCGGTGAGGGAGCGCTTCATCTTGCGCTCCGGCGCCTCCGATTCGCGAATCAGCAGCTCAGGGCTCTTGGTTTGGAAAAGTTTGGATGCCACGAAATGTTCTCCGGTTGGTGCAGGTTTATTCGAAAACCCGCGCATCGTCGCACCCGCCGCTTGCACGGGTCAATGCTTTGTTTGGGCTCGCCGGGCGTGGCGACAGGTGGCGTGAATTTAGCTTCCGGAGAGGCGATGCCTTCTCTTTCCGGATCGAACCTATTTGCCAATCTGCTTTTCAGCAGCATCGGCTTCGTTGGCTTTATCTACGGCAAGAGAATGAGCGCCTGGAGACCGATGTTCATCGGCATCGTCCTCATGGCCTATCCCTATTTTATCGAAGATACTCTGACGCTTTGCGCCATCGGCGTCGTCGGAACCGCGGCTCTCTTTTGGCGACGGGCCTGAGCGACGACTGCTTCCAGGTTGGACTTCAATCGGGCCGCTGAATAATCTGCGGCCGATGTCGGAGGAAACGACGCCACTCATTTTCGGTGATGCTGCCGTCGCGGAACTGGGCCGCCGGTCCGGCCGGAAATGGTTCGGTCGGAAACGCAAAGCGCGGCCGCCGCTGACTCACTGTGAAAATTGCGGCGCGCCCTTGACCGGTCCTTACTGCGCGCAGTGCGGCCAGCCGGCGATCGATTATCATCGCTCCTTCGGCTCGCTTTTGGCCGACGCAGCCGACGCGTTTTTTAACTTCGACGCGCGCTTTCTTCAATCCTTCGGCCTCCTCCTCTTGAAGCCGTGGCGCCTGACGAACGAATTCGTCGAGGGTAAGCGCGCCCGCCACGTTCATCCCCTGCGCGTTTATCTCATCGCGAGCGTGATTTTTTTCCTCGTCATCAATTTTCTCACGCGCGGAACCCATTTGCAGACCAACCAGAGCGCGAAGAAGACCCATCTTTCCCTCGCTCCCTCAATGCCGACGCCCGTGCCGCTCGTCGCCCAGACACCCTCGCCGGGCTTTTCGTTAGGTATATCCCCGCTGCCTTCTCCCGGCGCCGCACCGTCACCGCGAGAGAACGAACTTTCCCTAAAGTTCGATGGCGAAGAGAGCCACTCGGAACTTGGGCGCTGGCTCGAGAAGCGGGCCAGGGAAAAAATTGGGCCGACGGGCGATCGGGGGGACCTTTTCCTCAAGGCGGTCATCCAAAATATCGCGCCCATGGTCCTCTGCTGCATCCCGCTTTTCGCGCTGGTTTTAAAAATTCTCTACGTCTTCAAACGGCGCTTCTACATCGAGCATCTGATCTTCGCCCTTCACACCCACGCCTTTGTTTTTCTTAGCACGGTCATCATCATCGGGATCGGATTTCTGCTCGTCTGGACGGCGCCCGCCCCCTTCACTCCGATTGTCTGCACCTTTCTTGGGATCGCGGTCGTGATTCAGTTGCTGATCGCGATTCGGCGCGTTTATCGGCAGAACTGGCTGGCCACTATCTTTAAGTTCGGTCTCGGCAGTCTGATCTATGCTGTCCTCCTGGTCGTCGCCTTTTCGATCACCGCCGTGGTGACCCTCATTCTGCCGTAACACAGGCTTCGTCTGCCCGATTGTCGAGGTTGCATCTTCGGCCAGCGGAGCGCTTGCCCTGCAACCGCCATCCGCGTTAAATCAGCGGCATGGGTCGTCAATGGTTGCAGGCGAAACGCGAAGTGGCCGGTCTGAAAAAAGGCCAGGCTGTCAACAAACTGGTGAAAGAGATCATGGTCGCGGCGAAATTGGGCGGCGGCGATCCGGCAGGGAATGCGCGTCTCGCTGCCGCGGTCGAGAAAGCGCGCAAACAAAGTGTGACCCGCGATGTAATCGAACGCGCGATCAAGAAAGGTGCCGGCATCGGCGACGAAAAACTCGAGCTCGAGCATGTCATTTTCGAAGGCTACGCCCCGCGCAAAGTCCCGGTCATCGTGGAGGTTCAGACGGACAATAAGAACCGGACCGCGCCCGAGATCCGCGTCCTCTTCAAGCGCGGCCAACTGGGTGCGGCGGGAAGCAACAAATTCCTCTTCGATCACGTTGGCTTGGTGGAGGCGCATCATGCCGATGCGGCCGCGGACATCGAAGCGGCGGCGATCGAGGCCGGCGCGCAGGAGGTCGAGCCCCTCACCTCCGCGCAGAACGACGATATCCCGGAAGGTGCGACCGCGGCGCGTTTCACGACCGCGGCGGCCGATCTCCATGCCGTCTCGCAGTGGCTGGCCCAAAATGGATGGACCGTCGTGACGAGCGAGCTGGGCTACGTCGCGAAAAGTTTCCCGGAGCTGAGCGAAGAAGACCGGGCCCAGGTCGGCGAATTTCTCCAGCTCCTCGAGGATCACGACGACGTCCACCGCGTCTGGGCCGCGGTTCGTTAGGCAGGGCCATGGCGGACGAGACCACGGAGGCGATTTTCGGCGACGCGGTCGTGGACTCGCTCGAAAAACCGGGCCGCCCGCGGCGCGGTCTTTTCGGATTTCAAAAACCGCCGGACGAAAAACCTCCCTTCACGCACTGTGAAGATTGCGGGACGGAATTGCATGGCCGGTATTGCTCGCGCTGCGGGCAAGTGGCGGTCGATTACCACCGCTCCTTTCGCCATGTCATTGCGGATGTGGCGGAATCGTTCCTCAACTGGGATTCCAAGTTCACCAAAACGCTCGGCCTCCTCGTGGTTTCGCCCGGCTGGCTCACCAACCAGTTCGTGGCCGGCCGTCGCACCCGTTATCTTCACCCGCTCCGACTCTATCTGCTGGTCAGCATCGTTTTCTTTTTGTGCGCGCGTTTCGTTCCTCTCGGAGTGAAGCCGCCCGACGCGGCGAAAATGACGGCCAAGGATCGCGCGGAAGTGGCGGAGGCGATGAAGAATCCGGCCATCCCAGAAGCCGTGCGCGAGCAGGTGTTGCGCAAGATTGCCGAGCAGGAGAAAAAAGCGGGTGCGAAATCGCCTCTCTTCGCGACTCCTGCAACCATTCCGTCGCCGCCGCCACTTCCCGGCAAAAACGAAAGTTTGGCGGGCACTCCGGGCGATGCTTCTCCACGCGGTTGGCTGAAAGATAGGATCCGGAAGAAGATCGGGCCGCATGGCGGCAACGTGGAACTCGTGAGCAAGACGCTGCGCGACAACATTTCGACCATGATGCTTTTTTGCATCCCGCTCTTCGCGCTCGTGCTGAAAATTCTTTATCTCCGCCAGCGCCGTTACTACATCGAGCATCTCGTCTACGCCCTCCATATTCACGCCTTTTTTTACATCGCGGTTTTGCTCACGGTTTTCAGCGGGATGGCGGCAAAACGCTGGGTCCCGGCGCTGGAAGGACCGCTCCTCTGGATCCTGGTGCTGGCAATCGTGGTCCAGGTCTTTCGCTCGATCCGGCAGGTCTATGGTCAGAGCTGGCCGATGACGACCTTCAAGTTTTTCTTCGGTGGCCTCGTCTACTTTTTCGTTCTCGTTCTGGCGCTGGCCGTGACGGGGGTCGCGACCCTCCTCCTGCCCTGAACGTCGTTAGGCGAGAATCTCTTTCGCCTTCGCGAGCGCGGCGTCGATCTTCGTCGCGTCGGTCCCGCCGCCCTGGGCGAGCTCGGGGCGACCGCCGCCCTTGCCGCCGACGAGCGGAGCGATTTGCTGAATCAACTTTCCGGCCTGAAATCGATCCGTTAAGGCCGTCGGGACGGACGCGATGAGCGCGACCCGTCCGCCTTTTTCTCCGGCGAGAAATATCGGCCCGTCGAAGCGGGTTTTGAGCGCGTCGGTCACGGCCTGGAGCATCTTGCCGTCCGCGTCGGGCACACGGGCGACACGAAAACTAGCCCCGTCGCTCGCCGCCAGCTCATTCGCGATCGTCGCGGCCCGGCTCTGCACGCAGGCTTCGGCGGCCTTGGCGCTGGCTTTTTCGGAGTCGCGCACCTCCGCTTCGAGTTTTTCAAGTTGGGCGGCGCGCGCATCGATGCTCTCGATCATGTCGGCCGTCTCCGCGGATTTCAGCTCCGCAAGCGGCGCGAGATCGTTTTTTTTCTTCGCGAGGGCTGTGAATCTCTCTTCCTGCCGGCCCGCTTCCGCCCGCACCCATTCCCGGACCGCATTGCCCGCGACCGCTTCGATCCGCCGAACTCCGGCTGCGATCGCGCCCTCGCTCAGGATGCGGAACGATCCGATCTCGCCGGTGGTGCGGACGTGGGTGCCGCCGCAGAGTTCCATCGAGTAGCCGTTCAGTTCGTTAGGGGAGCCGCCGATCTGCACCACCCGGACCCGGTCGCCGTATTTATCGCCGAAGAACTGCATGATATCGGAGCGCTCTTTCGCCTCGGTGTAGGGAATTTCCGTCCACGAAACCGGCGCCTGCTCTGCGATCTTTTCGTTCACCAGTTTCTCCACTTCGCGCACCTGGGGTTTGGTGAGCGCGGCGCTCGAGAAATCGAAGGTCAGCTTCTCCGGCCCGACGTAGCTGCCTTTCTGGGTGGCGTCGCGACTAACGATTTCGTGCAGCGCCCAATGAAGCAGATGCGTGACGGTGTGATGGCGCTCGATCGCTGAGCGCCGAGTGCGATCGATCCGCACCGTGACGTGCTCGCCGATCTCGGGCGTCTCCTGACCCGCGATGAGGTGAATCCAGGTGTTGCCCGATTTTCGTGTGTCCGCGATTTTCCACGAACCGGTCGCGCCGACGATCTCGCCTTGGTCCCCGACCTGGCCGCCCATCTCGGCGTAAAGAACGGAGTTGTTGAGTACGACCGCTTTTCTCTCGCCCACTTGGAGAATCGCCTGCACATCCGCGCCGGTATGGTCGTGCTCGTAACCGAGGAAATTGGTCGCGGGCTGCTCGGCGGCCTCGGTTACTTCGATCACGCTTTTCTTCTGCGCCTTGCGCGCTCGCTCCCGCTGTTCCTCCATCAATTTCTCAAACTCGTCGGTATCGACCGTGAGCCCGCGCTCGCGCGCCATCAGCTCGGTGAGGTCGAGCGGGAAGCCCTGCTCATCATAGAGCCGGAAAGCAAACGCGCCCGAGATCATATTAGCCGGCGCGCCCGTTTCGGGTAGGGTGGGCGTCTCGCCCGCCGGTTCGGGCATCTTGCCCGAACGATCTTCCTGAGTCCAGACCCACGGGTATTCCGCTCCCAGCCCCTCTCGCTCCGGATTGGCGATGATATAAATAAACTTCTCTGCCAAGTCGCGATCTCCACGCACGTAGCGATCAAACCGCTCCTGTGCCCAAAGGGTTCCCTTTGTTCCTTCGGCCTTGTTAACTTCCTTCGCCGTAAATGATTTGATCGAGTGCATCAGTTCGGCTAGCGACCAGAAGACTGCTTCGCCATCTTCGTTCTGCTCCTTTATCCAAGGTTGGAGAAGGATGTGAAGGTGGTCGGGCATGACGCACGCGGCGATAAGCGTGTAACGCGAGTTGTCGAAATGGCGGAGCGCATCGAGGACGATACTGCGTGATGCGGGGCTCAATTTCCGGCGGTCTGACGTGGAAATGGTTAGGGCGTAGATCGCCCAGGGCTGCTCGAAGTGGGGCAGGCGACGGCGGCGGGTGTAACCCGCGCCTCGTGTGCCGGCAAGATTTCGTTCCGGCAGGATGCCCTCACCGGCGGGCGAGACGCCCACCCTACCCGAGAGACGGGCGGCTTCGCGCTCGAAGAGTTCGAGGCCTCGATCGAGGGTGCGGTTGAAAGATTCTTCCTCGCGCTGGAGGGTTTCTTCGATCCGGGGCCGGTTATCGAGCAGTTCGGGGAAGACATCGCCCATCGTCCCGGCCAGGACGTCAACCAGCCGGTAAAAGAACGGCTCGCGCAAACCTAACGAACGGCCGTAGCGGACCGCCCGGCGCAGAATGCGGCGCAGAACGTAGCCGCGGCCTTCATTGCCCGGCTGGATGCCATCGGCGATCGCGAAACTGAGAGTGCGGATGTGATCGGCCACGACCCGAAAAGCGACATCGATTTTTTCCTGCTCGGTCGCCGCCGGGCCGCGGGTTTTCGGAAGGGTTGAGGCGTAAGGTTTGCCGCTGAGCCTTTCGATCTGGTCGAAAATCGGACGAAAAATATCGGTCTCGTAGTTCGAGATCACCCCGCTGAAATCGGAGAAGTTTTTCGTGCCCTGAATGATGGCGGTGACGCGTTCGAAGCCCATCCCGGTGTCGACGTGACGGGCGGGGAGGGGAACAAAGGTGCCGTCAGGATTGGCGTTAAACTGGATGAAGACGAGGTTCCAGATCTCGATGCAGCGCGAATCGCCGGCGTTGACGAGCGAACCGCGGGTGTCGCCTCGGGGAGTCAGATCGACGTGCAATTCGCTGCACGGTCCGCACGGCCCGGTGTCGCCCATCATCCAGAAGTTGTCTTTCTTGTTCCCGTCAACGATGTGGACGGCGGGATCGAGGCCGGCGGCATTGAAGAGGCGATGCCAGTGGTCGTACGCTTCCTGGTCGAAATCGGCCGGCTCGCTCAGGCCCGGGCGATAGACGGTGGCGTAGAGACGCTCGGGTGGAAATTTCCAGCGTTCCACCACCAGTTTCCAGGCCCACTCAATCGCTTCCTTTTTGAAGTAATCGCCGAAGCTCCAGTTGCCGAGCATCTCGAAGAAGGTGTGGTGATAAGTGTCGAGTCCGACGTCTTCGAGATCGTTATGCTTGCCCCCCGCCCGGATGCATTTCTGAGTGTCGGCGACGCGGGGCGGATCGAAAGCCGGACGCTCCTGGCCGAGGAAGATGGGCACGAACTGGTTCATCCCGGCATTGGTAAAGAGAAGATTGGGCGCGTCGGGGAGGAGAGAGGATGACGGCACGATGGTGTGCTTTTTATCGCGGAAGAAATCGAGAAACGATTGGCGAATTTCGGCGGAGGTCATCGGGTGGAGTTTAGCGTGGATCGCGGAGTTTTCACGCCGGGGAGCGCGGGCGCCTCGCCCGCTGTCGCTCGCGCCGCGCGTGCGACACCCAAGGACTCTGCGCTCCGAAGCGACGTGTCCCGCGGGGCGCGTGACACAGCGGGCGGGGCGCCGCGCTCCCCAGACAAAAAGCGCCGTGCCTAACGAACTACTTTTTTTCTTCGTCGAGCTTCGCTTTAACGGCGGTCTCGATTTCTTCGTAGAGCGCGGGGTCGTTCTTCAGCGCTTCCTTGGCGGCGTCGCGGCCCTGGGCGAGCTGGGCGCCTTTGTAGCTCATCCAGGAGCCGCGCTTCTCGATGATCTGTTTTTCGAGCGCGAGGTCGAGGAGGGAGCCAGTCGCGGAAATGCCTTCGTTGTACATGATGTCAAACTCCGCTTCGGTGAAAGGCGGCGCGACTTTGTTTTTCACCACTTTCACCCGGGTGCGATTGCCGGTGACCACGCCATCGGTCTGTTTGATCGCGCCGATGCGGCGGATGTCGAGCCGGACGCTGGCGTAGAACTTGAGGGCTTTGCCGCCGGGCGTCGTCTCGGGGTTGCCAAACATGACACCGATTTTTTCGCGGATCTGGTTGGTGAAAATGCAGCAGGTGCGTGCCTTTGAAATGAGCGAGGTGAGCTTGCGCAATGCCGCGCTCATGAGGCGCGCCTGGGCGCCGACGGTGGAGTCGCCGATCTCGCCTTCCAGCTCCTGTTTCGTGACGAGGGCGGCGACGGAATCGAGGACGATGACGTCGAGCGCGTTGGAACGAACGAGGGTCTCGACGATCCGCAGCGCTTCTTCGCCCGAGCTGGGCTGGGAGACGAGGAGGTCGTCGAGGTCGACGCCCAGCTTGCGCGCATACTGCGGATCGAGCGCGTGTTCGACATCGACAAACGCGGCCAGACCGCCGCGCTTTTGCGCCTGGGCGATGATCGTCAAGGTGAGGGTCGTTTTGCCGGACGATTCGGGTCCGTAAACCTCGACAACGCGTCCGCGCGGGACACCGCCAACCCCGAGGGCCCGGTCGATCAGGATGTTTCCGGTGGGGATGACATCGATGTCGACAATTTTCTCGTCGCCGAGGCGCATGATGGCGCCTTCGCCATAGTCTTTGGCGATCTGCTGGATCGCGAGATCGAGATTCTTGTTCCGGGCGGCGGAGATTTTGTCTTCGGAGGGTTTTTCTTCAGTTTTGGTGGCCATAGGACGGGTCCTTTAGGTACGTCGAGCCGCTCGATGCGCCAAGCAGAAAAGCGTGGCGGCGCAAAAAAGTGCGCCGCCACGCCCTGAAACAACTGCTGTCGGATTATTACTCGTTAGGCACGAGGAAGACGTCGGCCTGGAGCTCGCCGGAGATCGGGGTGTTGCGCCGGATGATCCTGGCCAGGGTCTGCTTCTCCAGTTTCCGGACGAGCGACCGCGGCAGGTAGCTCTGATACCAGAATCGGTCGCCATCGCGCAGCCGGGTAAATTGATCTTTCAGGATAGTATAAACCAGCTCGCCCACGAGTCCGCCATTGACGTGGTCCTCGGCGAGCGCGCCGACCCAGAGATCGAGGTCGTCGGGACTCGCGTAGGCGGCGGCGAGTCGGGCCTGCAGGGTCGGGTCGGAGGTGATATCGGCAAAGGTCGATTTCGGCGCGAGGCCGAAGTCGATTCGGGCCTGGTTGTAGCGCGGCAAACCGTGGTCGCGTCCGCGCTGGATGTTGAGAGCGGCGAGGTCGAATCCGCCCGCGCCCGGTGGGCCGAAGAGGAAATTGCGCACCCCGTCCACGAGGTAACAATCCACTTCCTGCGGGACCTGTTTGGCCAGGCCGCGCAGATACGGCTCGATGCCGGGTCCGGCGATTTCAGTTGGATTAAAGAAAGCCTGCGAAAGGTCGAGGTCGCCGATCGATTGGTTGTTCGCGTCGAGGCGGAGAAGGGTCGGTGAGAGGAGCGTATGGCCGACGCGATAGGCGGCGGTGGAAAAGGAGTTGGCGATCGTCGGATCGAGCTCGGGTTTGTAGCCGACGTAAGGCGGCAAAGCATTCGGGCCCAAAAGCAGAGGAATAAAGTCGCGGTAGGTGATGATCTGAAGCTCGGCTCCGACAATGGCTCGCGCCTGATAGTAAATGCCGTCGTCATCGAGATTCGGCTGCCGCTGCTTGATGACAGTGGCCCAGTAGTTGTGCTCGCGCATGAAAAGCGTCTGCATGGCAGTGAGGCCGACCTGCTCGTTGGCGCGCACATCGCCGGCCAGGAAATAGCTGGGGCTATCGTCGGGCGCGTTCGGGAACCCATGGATGTTGTAGGGCAGGAGGTCGCCCTCGCTGGTTTTGAGTTTTCCGGTTCCATCGAGGGCGCGCAGCTCGAGCGCCCGGGCCTCATCGGAGCCATAGACCTGGGAGGCATCGAGAAAGGCGGTGTCGGTGTTCAGCTGCTGACGAATCCCTGCAATCATCTGGTAGAGGGAGCGATCGAGTTCGATCACCTGGGTGCCGGTGCCGTTCGGGTCGAAATCCGGATCGCCTAACGGGACCGGAATATTAAATAGCTCGACTGGACTGACGGCAGGCGTGAGATCGATGTCGTGATCGATGAACTGGCCCCATTGCCAGAGGTAATCGGACACATTGGTCGCGCAGGGAACGAGGTGATCCTGAGCGAAAACCACATTGCTAATTTCCCGCGCGCCCGGCTCGTCCGCGCCCGCCGGGGTGCCGACGCCGTCTTCGTAGGCGACTGTCGTCAGGCGGAGGAGCGGCGTATTAGTCGCGCCGCGCGTCGGGTCGATGGGGTTGTTCCCTGAACCATCAATCGAGCGGAATTCGTTCGGGAAAAATGCCGCGGTGCGTGATCCGGCCGTGCCCGAGGAAGGTCTCAGATCGGCAGGCCGGACGAGTGGGACATCGAACGGACTGATGGCAAAGGTTGTGGATGAGGCGGCGCCGAGAAGCAGGCATACGGTTTTGGATAATTTCATTAATAATGGTCGAATTATAGTTCCTTGTTCCCGATTATGAGGCGCGGTTTTTCCGGTTTGTCTACCGGGAGCGGGCATTGGTGAGGAAGAAAAACTTTTCGCCGCCGTTACTTTCGAGGATTGTAATCCAAACGTAAGGAAGCCGCAGACCTCGCGGTCTGCGGCTTCGCTTCGCCAAAGATCGGTCCGACTTACGAGACCTTGATCTTGCGCGGTTTGACTTCCTCAGCTTTCGGGAGCGTGAGGGTGACCACGCCTTGGTTCATTCGCGCCGAGATTTTCTCCCGGTCGATCGAGGGATCGATCTCGAAGGTCCGGCGAAAGTTGTTCGGCCGGGACTCACGATGGAGAAGCGTACCTTGGATCGACGGGTTGGAGCGGCGGCCGATGATCGAGAGTTCGTTATTCTCGATCGAGATCTCGAGGCCACCCTTGCTCACGCCCGGCATCTCGAGTTCGAGGTGGTAACCGTCCGCGGTTTCGTTGACGCTGGCCGGCGGGGTGATGAAGCGCTCATTCTCACGCTGGGCCGTCGCCCGGCCGCCGTTGTTTTCGGTTGTTAACTGGTTTGCCATATTGATTTCCTTTCTTGAATTGCTGTGGTCTGACGAATGAAGCGCGCGGGCGCCTTATTCGATGCTGACTTCGACTTTTTTCGGCTTGGCTTCCTCGGCCTTCGGCAGGGTGATGGTGAGGATGCCGTCCTTGTAAGAGGCCGATACTTTGCCCGCCTCGACTCGCGTCGGCAGGGTGATGCTGCGACGGAATTTGCCGGTGAAACGCTCGGTGCGTTCGGCGTTTTCGCCCTCGCTCGAAGTGGTCTGGCGTTCGCCCGCGATCGTCAGCATCCCGTCGTGCAGAGAGATGTCGATGTCCTCTTTACGCATGCCCGGGACTTCCACCACCGCGACGACATTGTCGGCGTTCTGGTAGAGGTCGAGGGCGGGTGACCAACCGCTGAAGAGCTGGCCCTGGCTGGTGAAATTGCCCAGCATCGGCAGCTCGAAAAGGTTGTTCATTTCATCGCGGAGGCTGGCCCAACGATCAAACGAAGGCCACGTCGAGATCTCAGGAGATTGATAACGAATTAAACTCATAAATATTGGTTCCTTTCTGATAATGGTTTTGACGCTCTTGTTTCGCAAGCTGGTCACATGCCAGCCCTTCAAATGCATCTGCAGCCATGTTTTAAGCGCTTGTAAATGTGAAGATTATTTTAAACTCGGCGTTTTAGACTTCCAAACTAGACGTGCCAGAACGGCCCATGCAGCCCTCGCTGCCGCAGGCCCTGCCTGTGCCAGAATGTAACTTCGGAGATGCGGGCTTCGGTCCGGTGCGCGTGAATGTCCAATTGCGGGCCGCGCCACGCCTGACTACGGTACCGTGATGGGAGAATCGGCGGACGATGCCTTCATGCGGCTGGCATTAGCGGAGGCGCGACGGGGCTTGGGAAACGTCAGTCCGAACCCAGCAGTGGGGGCGGTGCTCGTGCAGCGCGGGCGGGTAACAGCTTCCGGTTATCATCGGGCGAGCGGGCTGCCGCACGCGGAGATCGAATGCTTGAACGCTGCGCCCGCCGGTTCGCTGCGCTCGGCGACGCTTTATGTTACGCTCGAGCCCTGCTCGACCACGGGGCGCACGCCTCCCTGCATCGAAGCGATCGTGAGGGCGAAAGTTGGCCGGGTAGTGGTGGGGGCGACCGATCCAAATCCATTGCACGGCGGACGCGGGATGAGCGAACTGATGGCGGCGGGGCTGAAAGTGAAGGCGGGGGTGCTGGAGGCCGAGTGCCGCCATCTGAATGAAGCGTTCAACAAATGGATCGAGACCGGGAAGCCATTCGTGATCGCCAAATGCGGCCTGAGCTTGGACGGTCGCCTAACGAGACCGGCGGCGGAGGATCGCTGGCTCACGGGACCGGCGGCGCGCCGGCATGCGAGGCAGCTCCGGGCGCAGGTGGACGCCATTCTGATCGGCGCGGAAACGCTCCGGCAGGATAATCCGCGCCTAACGACACGTGGCATTCAGGGCGCCCGGCAACCTTGGCGGGTGGTTCTCTCCCGTTCCGGCAAATTGCCCCCGGCCGCGCATCTGCTTGCCGACCGGTTCGCCGGTCGCACGCTGGTTTATTGCGGCAAGTCGCTCAAAGCGGTCCTGGCCGATCTCGGCCGCCGGGAAATCACGAGTATCTTGATCGAAGGAGGCGGCGACGTCCTCGGCCAGGCCTTCGACGCCCGGCTCGTCGATAAGATTCAATTCTATCTCGCTCCGCTGCTCACCGGCGGCCCGGTTTTTGCCGTCGGAGGGAGAGGCGCGGCGGCGACGGCAGAGGGCGCACGCCTTGCCGGGATTGCCTTTGAAAAAATCGGCCCCGATCTTTGCGTCACCGGGTATCCGGTCTGGATGAAAGAAAAGGCTGAATAGATTCCCGGCCCGGGCGTCTGAATTGACGTTCTTTTAGTGGAAAGGAGGTGAGACTATGAGTTGGAAGAAGCTTCTCTTGATCGCAGCCGTCGTGGGGGCGTTTGCTTTCATTTCCGCTCCGAAATCTGACGCCGGCGTCCGCGTCGGCATCGGGATCGGGTTTCCGATTGCGTATCCTGGCTATGCCTATCCTTATTATCCGTACGGGTATGGCTATCCCTACGGTTACGCGCCGTATTATCCGGTGGTTTACAGCCGGCCCTTCGTTTATTCCCGGCCGGTGGTGGTCTTTCGCAACGGGCATCGTTCCGTTCGGCACCATCACCCTCGTCGTTAGGCCACGGGGCTCGGGACAGTTGTAGCAGTTTGGAGATCGGCAGCTTCGAGGAAACCCTCAAGCTGCCGAATTCTCGTCGGGTGCCGCATCTTGCGCAGCGCTTTCGCTTCGATCTGGCGAATGCGTTCGCGTGTGACCCGGAATTGCCGACCCACTTCTTCGAGCGTGCGGCTGTAGCCGTCGACCAAACCGAAACGCTGTTCGAGCACCTGGCGCTCGCGGTCAGTCAGGGTCTCGAGCACGTCCTTGATCTTCTCCTTCAGGAGCGCGATCGCGGTCATGTCGCTCGGGTTTTCCGCACCCTTATCCTCGATGAAGTCGCCAAAATTCGTTTCCTCGCTCTCCCCCACCGGGGCCTGAAGCGAGATTGGCTGCTGCGCCATTTTCAGCACCGCGCGCACCCGATCGACCGGGAGCAGGATTTCCTCCGCCACTTCCTCCGGAGTCGGTTCGCGGCCGTACTCCTGCAGGAGTTGCTTCTGCACCCGCATGAGTTTGTTGATCGTCTCGATCATGTGCACCGGAATGCGGATGGTGCGGGCCTGGTCGGCGATCGAGCGAGTGATGGCCTGCCGGATCCACCAGGTCGCGTAGGTGGAAAATTTGTAGCCGCGCCGATACTCGAATTTCTCGACCGCCTTCATCAGGCCCATGTTGCCTTCCTGGATGAGGTCGAGGAAGGAGAGGCCGCGGTTGGTGTACTTCTTCGCGATTGAAATGACGAGACGCAGGTTGGCCTCGATCATTTCGGTTTTGGCCCGGAGCGCCTTGCGCAGCCAGGCTCGCAATTCCTGGTAGTGTTCGTTGAATTCCGCCGGCGAAAGCCAGAGCGCGCGTTCGATTTCCCGCAGGCGTTGCGCATGCGGATCGAGGGCGCGGCCGTGCTTGTTTGGGCGCTTCCTCATCTCTTCCTGGGTGGTGCGCAGAAGCGCGTAATGTTCGTCCGCAAGGTGCACGAATTCTTCCGTGACGCGCTGCTTGAAATAAAATTGCGGATACAGGTTCTGCAGTTTTGCGACCGCCTTTTCAAACTTCAGCAGCCGGGTCGCGTCGCGCTGACTGCCGCGGGTGAGATGCTCATATTCGCGCGCCAGTTCCACGCTCATCGTCTGCACTTTTTTGCAGAGCCGGGGGAGCAATTTCATGTAGCGCTCGCGGCTTTCGATTTTCTTGTCGAGGATGACCCGGTCGAAACGCTCGCCGCCTTCGACCAGCTTCGCCGCCAGCTCGAGATGGGCCCGCGCGACGAAGCCGAAGCGGTGGATGTGGGTCGCGACGCGGGTTTCGGCTTCCTCGATCCGCTTGGAGATTTCCACTTCCTGCTCGCGGCTGAGCAGTGGCACCTGGCCCATCTGCTTAAGATACATCCGCACCGGATCATCGAGGATGTCGAACTTCGGCTCCGGCTTTTCCTCTTCTTCCTCGGAATCCCTTTTGACGTCCTTGTACCGGTCGACCTCCGAAGCCTCGATGATGTCGATCTCGAGCTTGCGCAACCGCATTAGGATGAGGTCGAGCTCGTCCGCGTCGGTCAGATCGGGCGGCAGCGCTTCGTTGAGGTCGTCAAAAGTGAGGTAACCCTGTTCCTTTGCCAGCTTGATCAGCTCCCGGATACGAGCCTGGGTGTTGCTGTTAAGGTTCGGCGTCTCGCCGTTCGTGCCGGCCGGTTCGCCATCGCCGTTTCGGTGCGTCCTTTGTTGCGCCGAATCCTCCTCCGCCCTCTTCTTTTCGGCGACGCGCCCGCGGCCGACTTTCGGCGTGGCTGATTTTTCGGTAACGGCCTTGCGCGGACGACCGCGCGGTCGTTTGGCTTTAGCCGGGCCCGCTTTCTGTGCTTTGGGCTTGGGCGGGCGTCCACGCCGCCCGGGCCTTTTGGCAGCAGATTTAGCCGGCTTTTTCGAAGGCCGGGAGGTTTTCGATTTCTTGGGCAAAGCGATTTTCGGTGAAGCGATAAACGAGATAGCAGGATCTGCGCTAGCCGCGCCCCCTCATCCCCTAGTTAGGACTCCAGCGTGTGGGACGGCGAAAACCGTGAAAAGTCGTCGAGTTGCCCGCGGAGGTCAACCACTTGTTTCTGGAGTGCAACGACTTCGCCCGCGCTCAGACCGGGAAGCTTGAGACGGCTCTGCGCGGCCTCGAGGCGGCGGCGCAGAGCGGGCTGGCGCAGACCCTGCCACCAATCGCGCGTGACTGCTTCCGCGTTGGGCGGAATTTTTTGCAAAAGCCAGCCCGAGACTAACGATTCCTCGGCCGCGCCTAACGCCGAGATGAAGAGGTTGACCGAGGCGGAATCATCCGGACGGAGATTGCTCCCCAGGATCCGGCCCAGAATTTCGCTGCCCGGAGTTTCCTCGAGCACCGCCTCCCACTCCTGGCTGCGGAGAAAATCGAGCGTCGCGCTGTCGCGCAAGGCGAGCAGGCAAAGCATCGCGATCTCGTGCCGTGGCGCGGGCGCGACCGTGCGGGGCGCGGTCCCGGGACTTCGGTGTCGCTGTGGTTTCGGGAGGAGGTTAGCGAAATCCGATGCCCCCACCCCGAGGCGCGCGGCGACCTTGCTCGCGACTTCGTTGCGCATCAGCGGGTCGTGCACCCGCGCGACCGTTTCCGCCAATTGCCGCGCGACCTGCATCTTGGCGCTCAGGTTCGTCAGATCGACCACGGAAACCTCGTGCTCGATCCAGAAATCGAAGAAATCGCGCGCGGCCGCGATCCGGACGCTGAATTTCTCCGCGCCTTCCTTCCGGACTAACGAATCGGGATCTTCTCCGGGCGGGATCTCGGCCACGCGGACGACAAGGTTGTTTTCGAGCAGCGGCTCGAGGGAACGTTCGGCGGCTTTTTGGCCGGCTTTGTCGGCGTCGAAGCAGAGCACGACTTCGTTGACGTAACGTTTCAGAATCCGCGCCTGCCCCTCGGTGAAGGCGGTGCCCTGGGGCGCGACCACGTTCGTTAGGCCGGCTTCGAAGAGGGTGATGAGATCGAGCTGCCCTTCGCACACGATCGCGCAATCGGCCTCGATCAGGCCGCGCTTCGTCTTATGCAGACCAAAGAGGATGCTGCCTTTGCGGAAGAGCGGGGTCTCGGGCGAGTTGAGGTATTTCGCGCTTTCCGTGTCACTCGTCAGGATGCGCCCGCTAAAGGCGATGACTTCGCCGACATCGTTGCAGATCGGGAACATCAACCGCCCGCGAAACCGATCGTAAATGTCGCTCTCCGGTCGCTCTTCATCGCGCAGTTTCACCAGCCCGCTCTGCAGAATCGTGCCGCGCTTGTAGCCTTCGCCCAGGGCCCACTTCAGGCAGGCGTCCCAGCTCTCGGGCGCAAACCCGAGTTGCCACGACTTTGCCACCTCGGTCGTCAGCCCGCGCTTCTTCAGGTAGTCGCGCGCCGGCGCGGCCCATTCGCGTTTGAGCAGATTTTCCTGAAACCATTCCGCGGCGGCGGCGTGTAATTTGAGGAGCGTCCGCCGCGCTTCATGCTGGCGATCTTCCTCCACGCTACTGCTCCGGTCCTCGATCACCGGGATGCCGGCCCGGGCCGCCAGCCGACGGACGGAAGTCGGGAAATCGACGTGCTCATAATCCATCACGAAACGGAAAACGCTCCCGCCCACGCCGCAGCCGAAGCACTTAAAAATCTGGCGCTGCGGATTGACCGTAAAGGAGGGTGACTTTTCCTGGTGGAATGGACAGAGCGCCTTCCACGTAGAGCCGGCCCGCTTCAGCGGGAAATAAGACCCGATCACCTCGACGATGTCGTTCGCGGCGGCGACCTGTTCGATCACTTCTGTTGGGATGGTTCCCATGGCGGTGCGCTTTTTCCTCGTGACGAAGGCGGAGCGATGGCAGACTAACCCAGCGCCTTCGGGCCTCCAAATGAACTGATGATGTTCTGCGACGCGATTCGTTTTTTGCTCTTCCTCCTTGCCGTGTCCTTTTCGTTAGGCGCGGTCGAGGCGCGCGAGGTCATTCGCAAGGGCGACGTGGTCGTCGTTCCGCTCCAAGGCGAAGTCTCACCCTCGCTTACCATCTTCCTCCGGCGGGCGGAGAAGACGGCTGAGAGCCAGGGCGCGGCCGCCATCATCTTCGACATGGACACCTACGGCGGGCAGCTCGATTCGGCGGAAAAGATCACCGGCATCCTGAATCACGCTACGATTCCCACTTACACCTACGTGAACTCCAATGCCGGCTCCGCCGGGGCCCTGATCGCGCTCGCCACCCGCCACATTTACATGGCGCCGGTGAGCGCGATTGGCGCGGCCGCGCCCATTCTTTCGACGGGCGAAGATTTGCCCCCGACGGCAAAGGAAAAAACGATCTCCTACTGGTCGGCCCTCGTCCGCGGGACGGCCCTGCGCAACGGCCACAATCCCGATATCGGCGAAGCCTTCATCGATAAGGAGAAGGAAGTAAAAATCGGCAACCGCGTGATTCATCCGAAAGGCAAGCTGCTCACTCTCAACGCGCAGGAGGCGACCGAGAAAATCAGCGGCAAACCGGTCCTGGCCGACGGAATCGCGGAGTCGATTCCGGATTTGATGCAGAAGGCGGGTCTGAAAGGCGAGGTCGTGCGCTTCGAGCCGAGCGGGTTTGAGCAGCTCGCTTTCTGGCTGACGACGCTGGCACCTCTCTTGTTGTTAGGCGGAATTCTCGGCGCCTATATCGAATTCAAGATCCCCGGCTTCGGCATTGCCGGCATCATCTCGATCGTCTGTTTTGCGCTTTTCTTCCTCGGCCACTACTTCGCTGGGTTGGCGGGATGGGAAGCGGTCGCGCTCTTCGTGCTCGGCGTCGCTTTCGTTCTCATGGAAGTTTTTATCTTCGGCCACTCGACCATCATCCTTGGCGTGCTCGG
>DATBDG010000145.1:0-79171 GCA_036270055.1 Chthoniobacterales bacterium | reverse complement strand
GAGATCTGCGAATATCTCGGAGTCGACAGCCTCGGCTACCTCGATCTCGAAGGGATGATCCGGGCCACCGGGAAAGAGCCTAACGAATTTTGTCTTGCCTGCTTCAGCGGCAACTACCCGCTCCCGGTCAACCCAGAGCTCGACAAATTCATCATGGAAAAACGCGAAGCCCGCGCCAAAGCCCTCGCCGACGAAAAACAGCCGACGCTCTTCGCGGGGCTGAAATAAGGGGTCCGTTTTCGATTGTCATTCCGAGCGAAGCGAGGAAGCTCACAAACTTCGCGAGATCCTTCGCTTGGTTCAGGATGACAAAGAAGAAAAAAGCCTACGCCCGCGCTGGGGTTGACGTGGATCTCGGCAATCGACTGAAGCAGGACATCCACCGGCTGGTTAGGCAAACATATGGGCCGGAAGTGCTGGGCACGATCGGAGGCTTCGGCGGCCTTTTTGCTCCGGATTTTTCCGGCATGCGCGAGCCGGTGCTGGTCTCGAGCATTGATGGGGTGGGGACGAAGCTGAAGATCGCCTTCGCGATGGACCGGCATGACACGGTCGGAGCCGATCTGGTCAATCACTGCATCAATGACATCGCGGTTCTCGGCGCGCGGCCGCTTTTTTTTCTCGACTACATCGGCGCGGAAAAGCTCGAGCCACGCGTCTTTGCACAAATCCTGCGCGGGTTCAGCCGAGCCTGTCGCGCCGGGGGCTGCGCGCTGATCGGCGGGGAGACCGCCCAGATGCCGGGAATGTATCAGCGCGGCGAATACGATCTCGCGGGCTGCATTGTCGGGGTGGTCGACCGCGGGCTCATGATCGACGGCTCGCGCATCAGGCCGGGCGACATCATTCTCGGCCTGCTCTCGAATGGACTGCACACCAACGGCTACTCCCTGGCGCGTAACGTTTTCTTCGAAGAGATGCGCCTCAAACCTTCGGCGCGGATCAAGGGCCTCTCGAAATCGGTAGGCGAAGAACTGCTTCGCACGCACAAAAATTATCAGCCGCTTCTCGCGAAGGTGCCGGCCGGGAAATTCAAAGGCCTCGCCCACATCACCGGCGGTGGTTTGGTCGATAACCTGCCGCGCGTTTTGCCGGACGACTGCGACGCTGTGATCGAAACCGGGAGCTGGAAGGTGCCCGGCATTTTCCAGATCATGCAGGAGCAGGGCCGCGTCCCGCGCGAGGAGATGTATCAGGTCTTCAACATGGGAATCGGGCTGGCGGCGATCGTCGCGCCTAACGACGCGGGAGCGATCGCGAAACAGCTTCGCGCCAAAACGATCGGCCGGATCGCGCCCGGCCGCGGAAGCGTCCGGCTGGAGATTAAAGCCTAACGACCGAGCGTTCGTGCCGGTCGAAGATGACGACTTCGTGAATCCCGAACGCGGTCATCTTTTCAGCGAGGCGCTCGAAGTTTTCGCCCTGCTGCACGTGGGAATGCCCATCGGACGCGGTCGTGAAGGGAATTCTCTTCGCCCACGCAGCCCGAATGATCTGATCGCTCGGGTAGAGTTCGCCCACGGGTTTGCGCCAGCCGGCGGTCGATAATTCCATCGCCAGGTCCGCGCGCTTGATTTCGCTCAGGACGGTTGCGAGCAGATCGCTCAGGTCGTTAGTCGGGCGGAAGCCGAAAATTTTCACGAGGTCGAGGTGCGCCATGCAATCGACCAACCCGCTCCCCGCAATCGCTCGGATGCGAGCGTAATAATCGGCGTAGACTTCGTCGATGTCGCGGCGGGCAAACTCGGCTTCCTCGCCGGCGTGGTCGAAAGCCCAGTCGCCACGCAGAAAATGGACAGACCCGAGAACGAAATCGAGCCGGTCCCAATTTTTCTCCACCCACGCCCGGCCGGCCACGGAATGGACAGGATCGTTATCGAGCTCGATGCCGGCGCGGATTTTGAGATCGGGATTCGCCGCGCGCAATCGGTCGATCTCATCGAAGTCGACCCCGGCGTGGTAGCGATCGTGATCCGTGAGGCCGATATCGCGCAGTCCGATCTGGCGCGCGTGATCCGCCCAGGGCTGGAGCAATTCCTGCGTGTAGGATTGAAGTCGATGGCCCTGCGGGTGCAGGTGGTAATCGGAGAAGAGATGCATGGTCACGAATGAGGACTGACGAGTGGAGTTGGCAGCAGATATTGACTCGTCACTCGTCACCCATCACTCGTCGTTTCTCTTCACGGCGCCGCGATCGATTTGCGTTGCCCGTCGAGTTCGGGATATGCCGGCACGAGCACTTCGACGGTGAAGACTTTGCCGGGGCTTAATTCGCGGGTCGCGATCGTCTCGGAATACTCGACGTGTTCGCCCGGGTTGATGAGGAGCGTGCTTGGTCGTTCTTCAAAGGCGCGGTTGTCGGACCAGCGGGTGACGACGCGGCCGGTGGAGTCGTGGAGCAGGATCTCGATCCGTTGTTCGGTCGGAAAAATCAGCTGCACCGCTTTGTCGCCGCGGTTGGTCAGAAGGATGTGGACCGGGAGTTGCCGAACTTCCGAAAGTTTCACCGGCTCGGAGGGAAGCTCGACCGTGAGAAGGAGCCCGCGAATTTTCGGGTTCTTGTATTCCGGGATTTTTTCGGAGGAGCCGAAGGGATGAAAGAGGCGGCCCAGCCAGCTGCGTTTCTCATCGGCTGGCGCCGGGTCGATGTTGGCGAGCAAAAGCAGCGCGGCGCAAACAGACGTTAGTCTCATCCGGGTCAAAAGAGGCCCAACGTTGCAAAAGCTGTCAAACCCTTTATCAATCGGCCATGAGGAGTCTGCTCGGCGCCGCGCTCGTTTTTGCCGTTGTGGCGAGCACCGAGGGCGCGCCGCGGCACGGCACGTTTCGCGTCCATCTCGAGGCCAACTCGCGGGACGGTTTGGTTTTTGCGCAGCCGATTCGTTCCATTACAGGAAAGAACGTGTTTATCGAAAGGATGGCCTGGCTGAGCGAGCGCGACGTGAAGGCGTTCTACCCTTATCGCGCGGCCGATGGCAGCTATGGCGCGCTCCTCAAACTCGATGATCACTGTCGGACCGCTCTCGATACGCTGAGCGTGGAACATCGCGGGGCGTATCTCTATGTTTTTTTGAATGGCCGGCCGCTGACCGAGTTGCAGATCGATCGCCGCGTCTCGGATGGGACAATCTATCTGGCATCGGGGCTGGCCGCGGCCGACATCCAGTTGATGAACAAGGATTGGAAACTAATCCGCGCCAAGAAGAAGAAATGAGGGGTTGGTGGAGCGGCGGCGCGCTGCTTTTTCTCGCCATGATGATGGTTGCCCGGGCCCAGGATGTTCCGCTTAGCCTGACTTTACCGACGGACAACACCGCGCTGCTCCGCGGGGATAACGAGCACTTTTATCAGGTCGTCGAGCGCAACTTGCACGGCGAAATATCTTATCCTTGGCAGGGCGGGCAATACGGTTTCGTCCGCGACCCGAGGCAGCTCGCCGGGCAGACGGTCTACACGCGTTTCCATGAAGGAATGGATATCCGGCCGATGCGGCGCGACGGTCGCGGCGAGCCGCTCGATGAAGTGCGAGCGATGGCGGACGGCAAGGTGGTTTATACCAATCAAGGGGCCGGCGCGTCGAACTACGGCCGTTACGTCGTGGTCGAGCATCGCTGGGGCGGCTGTCCCTATTACAGTCTCTACGCGCACCTTAGCACGATCGCGGTCGAGGTCGGGCAAGGCGTGCGGCAGGGGGAAAAGCTCGCGATCATGGGCCACACGGGAAGCGGAATCAATCGGGAGCGCGCCCACGTCCATGTGGAGCTGAACCTTTTGCTCAACGATCACTTCGAGGCCTGGCACGATGCCGTTTTCCGCGGGACTCCAAATCGTCACGGCATCTATAACGGGCTCAATCTCGCTGGGCTCGATCTCCCGCGGTTCATTCTCGCGCTGCGGAACGATTCGACGCTCACGATCCCGGCCTTTCTCAGCCGGGAGCAAGTTTTTTATAAGGTGGTGATTCCGAACTCGCCCGATTTCCAACTCCTGCAGCGTTATCCCTGGATGATCGAGCGCCGGCCTAACGGAAAGCCGGCGGCGTGGGAAATTTCATTTACCCGCTCGGGTTTCCCGCTCCGGCTCAGCCCAAGCGACCGTGCGCTGACCGCGGCCGAGGTTTCCTACGTCAAGCCGAGTCCCGTGGATGCGCGGTATCTTACCGGTCATCTCGCCGGGCGCGGCCGCAATGTCCACCTGACCGAGAGCGGGAAAGCCTACATGCGCCTGCTGAGCTTCCCCGACGAACGATGATGAGAGAAGCTTCGGCGCATTTTGTCCCTTTGACACCGGGGCCGGCAGGTGTAGTTTACGCGCCCTCGCCGAGCTTGATTCGACGTGGGCCATTTGATCAGGAGAGCCTCGCGCAGCGGGACTCGTTGGAACTGAAAACATCATGCAAAAAAATCGCAGCAAACGTTATCGCGCGGCCGCCGGGCAGGTGGACCGTAACAAGGCTTACAGCTTCCAGGAAGCGGTCAACACCCTGAAGAAGCTCCCGCCGACCAAGTTCGACCAGACGGTTACGATGTCCTTTCGGCTCGGGGTCGATCCGAAGCAGTCCGACCAGATGGTGCGCGGGACTTGCCCGCTCCCCCATGGCAGCGGCAAGCAGGTGCGCGTGCTCGTTTTCGCCCAAGGCGCCGCGGCCCAAGCGGCGAAGGATGCCGGCGCGGAGTTCGTCGGCTACGAGGATCTGATCAAGAAATGCCAGGAAGGTTTCCAGGATTTCGACGTCGCGATTGCCACGCCCGCCGCGATGGCGGAAGTGCGCAAACTCGGCAAGGTGCTCGGTCCGCGGGGCCTGATGCCGAACCCGAAAACTGGCACGGTGACCGAAGATACCGCCAAGGCGGTGCAGGAAGTGAAGGCGGGACGGGTTGAGTTCAAGCTCGATAAGAACGGGAATGTCGCGGTGCCGGTTGGTAAATTTTCGTTCGCGGAACAGCAGTTGGTGGAAAACGGAACCGCAATCATCGAAGCGGTTGTCAAAGCGCGCCCGGCGACGGCCAAGGGCCGTTTTGTCGAAGGAATGACGCTCGCCGCGACGATGTCGCCCGGTTTGCACGTCGATCCGTCGCCTTACCTCAGCATCTAATTTTATGAGACCCGAAAAAGCCAACATCGTCGCGGACCTCTCGGAAAAACTGAACCGCTCGCCCTTCCTGCTCGTGACCGATTACCAGCGGATGAAGGTCGACCAGTTCGGCGAGCTGCGGAACCGCCTCGCTCCGACCGGCGCCGAAGTGCACGTGGTCAAGAACAGCTTCCTGAAGCGCGCCATCGCGGCGAGCAATCTGCCCGATATCGCCGAGCAACTGAGCGGCCAGACCGCGGTCGTGACCGGCGACCAGGACGTGGCGCCGGTGGCCAAGATCCTGAAAGCTTTCGCAGCGGAATTTAAGATCGCGACGCTTAAGATCGGGGTGGTCGACAAGAATGTGCTCTCGACTGCCGAGGTGGAATCGCTCGCCGACCTGCCCTCGCGCGAGGTGCTCCTGGCGCAGTTCCTCGGACTGCTCTCGGCCCCGGCGACCAAACTGGTCCGCGTTCTGAATGAACCGGGCGCTTCGCTTGCCCGCCTCTTGAAAGCGAAGAGCGAGAAAGAAGGCAACCCAGCGGAGGCCGCAGCCTAACGACAATTTTGTAGGGCAGGCGCATCGCCTGCCGCGGCGGCCCCGAAAGCGTTCGGGGTTGCCCTACAGCAACAACACAAAACACTGTCCGAGCCGACGGCTGTCGGCTGTAATTTCCCGGAGGCTTCCGGGAGCGGCAATTGGAGGAAAATAAAATGGCAGATATGAACGCAATTGTGGAGCAACTCAGCGGGCTGACCGTTCTCGAGGTTGCTGGATTGGTGAAGGAACTCGAAGAAAAGTGGGGCGTGAGCGCAGCGGCTCCGGTGGCGATGGCGGCAGCGCCTGCCGGCGGTGGTGGCGGCGCGGCGGCTCCGGCAGCGGAAGAGAAGACCACTTTCGACGTGATCCTCAAGGAAATGGGCGCGAACAAAATCGGCGTGATCAAGGAAGTGCGCGCCGCCGTCCCCGGACTGGGGCTGGCGGAAGCCAAGGCCCTGGTCGAGGGCGCTCCCAAGACGATGAAGGAAGGCGTAACGAAGGAAGAAGCCGAAGAGATCAAGAAAAAGGTCGAAGCGGCCGGCGCCAAGGTCGAGATCAAGTAATTTGCGTCCGCTGGCAGGGCGCGGGGCTTTTTGTTTGGTGAATCGTAAATCGAGAATCGTTACATCGGAAAAATGCGCTCCATTCCGGGTGCGTCTTTTCGGCTCACGATTCTCGGTTCTCGATTCGCGGAAAAAAAGCCCCTTGCGCTCGCCGGCAGGATGTGAATATTTACGTCCCCCTTTTTCCGGTAGGAATCGCCCGACGTATTTTTAACTCGCTCTCGACGGCAAATTTCAAGATTGGCAACAAAACGGTGGAGGTCGCTTTGACAGACCGCCGTTTTGCTGCCACTTTTTTCGTCCGCTATTTCCGAAAAAAGCCGTAACCCTTCAGATTCCCTCGCGACCTGCCATCCAGGGTCGCTGCAGGTTTTTAACCATTGGAGATTGGGGCACCAGTTATGTCAGATCGTACTGCAACAGAGCGTATCCAGTTTGGGAAAATTCAAGAGGCGATTGAGCCGCCAAACCTGATCGAAGTTCAGCTCAATTCCTACGTCGATTTCCTGCAGAAAGACGTCCCGCCGAGCAAGCGCAAGAACACCGGCCTGCAAACGGTCTTCAAGGAAGTTTTTCCGATCGAGAGCTACGATGAAAAGGCGACTCTCGATTTCAGCCAATACGAAATCGGCGAGCCGAAGCTGGGCGCGCTCGAAGCACAGCGCGAAGGACAGACCTACAGCGCGCCGCTCCATGTCACTTTTCAACTCAAGGAAGAAAAGGGGACGAAGGAGGAAAAAGTTTACATGGGCGAAATCCCGCTCATGACTCCGTCGGGCACGTTTGTCATCAATGGGGCGGAACGCGTCGTCGTTAGCCAGCTCCATCGATCTCCCGGGATCGCCTTCGAGTCCAGCGTCCACCTTAACGGCAAGGTCCTTTACAGCTTCCGGATCATTCCTGATCGCGGCTCCTGGATCGAAGTGCAATTCGACACCAGCGACCTCCTTTACATCTACCTCGATCGTCGCAAACGCCGCCGCAAATTCCTCGCCACCACTTTCCTCCGCGCCCTCGGCTATGGAACGGATGAAGAGGTGATCAAGCTTTTTTACAATATTGAAGATCTCAAGCTGAGCGAAAAACTCGACGAGGAGAGCCTCGCCATGAAGGTGCTCACGGCCGATGTCCTCGATGGCGAAGTGACGGTCGCGCGCGCTTTCGAGCCCCTTACGCTCGCGGCGGTCCGCCAGATCATGGCGCTCGGGCATAAGACGGTCAAAGTGATCGACATCACCCACGACGACACGGTCGTGAAGGCGCTGAAAAAAGATCCGGCGCACGACCAGGAGGAAGCGCTCAAGGACATCTATCGCAAACTCCGTCCCGGCGATCCGCCGACGGTCGCGAACGCTCGTGCCCTCCTCAAGCGGCTCTTTTTCGATCCAAAGAAATATGATCTCGGTCGCGTCGGCCGCTACAAGCTCAACCAGAAGCTCGGGATCGACGTCGATCTCGGCGAGCGCATCCTGACCGACAAGGACTTCATCGCCGCGATCAAATACCTCATCAATCTCCGCCGCGGCGAAGGCACGCTCGATGACATCGACCATCTCGGCAGCCGCCGCGTCCGCACGGTGGGCGAATTGCTCGCCAATCAGTGCCGCGTCGGTCTCGCCCGCACCGAGCGTCTCGTCAAAGAGCGCATGACGTTATTCGACGTGAACATCGACGGCATGACGCCGCAGAAGCTCATCAACCCGAAAGCGCTCAGCGCGGTCGTGCGCGATTTCTTCGGTCGCTCCCAGCTCTCGCAGTTCATGGACCAGACTAACCCGCTCGCCGAGCTGACGCACAAGCGCCGTCTCTCCGCTCTCGGACCCGGCGGTCTCTCACGCGATCGGGCCGGCTTCGAAGTGCGCGACGTTCATCCGTCTCACTACGGTCGCATTTGCCCGATCGAGACGCCGGAAGGCCCCAACATCGGTCTCATCAGCTCGATGTCGACCTTTGCCCGCATCAATGAATTCGGCTTCATCGAAACCCCCTATCGAAAAGTCGAGAATGGTCGCGTCACCGACCAGGTCGATTATCTCACTGGCGATCGCGAAGAGAACTTCATCGTTGCCCAGGCCAATGCGCCGATGGACGCGAAAGGTCATTTCACCGGCGAAAAAGTTTCCGTCCGCTATCGTGGCGACTTCCTCGAAGTCGAGCCAAGCAAAGTTCACTACATGGATGTCTCGCCCAAGCAGCTCGTTTCGGTCGCTGCGGGTTTGATCCCGTTCCTCGAGCACGATGACGCAAACCGTGCCTTGATGGGCTCGAACATGCAACGCCAGGGCGTGCCGCTGATCGTTTCCGAGTCCCCCCTCGTCGGCACCGGTCTGGAAGGCAAAGTGGCGCGCGACTCCCGCGCCGTCGTGGTCGCGACCGAAGCCGGCCGCGTCGCTTCCGTCACCGCCGATCAGATCGTAGTGACGAAAGACGGCGAGATGCCGGAAAGCCGCAAGAAACTCAAGACCGATCTCGAAGCCGGTATCCACGTTTACGAGCTGCGCAAGTTCATGCGCTCCAACGCCGGCACGTGCGTGAACCAGAAGCCGATCGTCAAGAAGGGCCAGCACGTAAAACGTGGCCAGGTCATCGCCGACGGGCCGAACACCGAACACGGCGAGCTGGCCCTCGGCCGCAACGTTCTCGTCGCCTTCATGCCGTGGAATGGGTACAACTTCGAGGACGCGATCATGATCTCGGAGAAGGTCGTGAAGGAAGACATCTACACTTCCATTCACATCGACGAGTTCGAAATCGGCGCCCGCGACACCAAGCTCGGCCCGGAAGAAATCACCCGTGACATTCCGAACGTGAGCGAAGAAGCGCTCCGCAACCTCGGCTCCGACGGGGTCATTCGCGTCGGCGCGGAAGTCAAACCGGGCGACATCCTCGTCGGCAAAATTACCCCGAAGAGCGAAACGGAACTGGCGCCGGAAGAGCGCCTTCTCCGCGCCATCTTCGGTGAAAAAGCGGCCGACGTGAAAGACACGTCGCTGACCGTTCCGTCGGGCACCTACGGCATCGTGATGGATGTCAAAGTCTCCTCCCGCCACGAAGCGGCGCGGGAAAAACTGACGCCGGCGGAAACCAAGCGCCAGCTCAAGGCGATCTCGGAAGACAATCGCAAGAAGAAGGACGAGCTGACGGAACAACTGACCGACGCACTTTCGAATGTCTTGTTAGGCGAAAAAATCCCGCTCGACGTCGTGAACGCCCAGACCGGCGAGATCATCATTCCGGCCAACCGCAAAATCACCAAGACGCTCCTCCGCAAGCTGGCGATGGCCTACGATCACATCGAGATCGACCCCTCGCCGATCCGGAACAAGATCCGCGAGATCATCGCGCAGTACGAACACAAGTTCGCCGAGCTCGAACTGGATCGGGAACGCTCGATGGATCGCGTCGAGAGCGGCGACGACATCGACCCCGGCATCATCAAGCAGGTCAAAGTATTCGTCGCGAGCAAACGCAAGCTGAGCGTGGGCGACAAGATGGCGGGCCGTCACGGCAACAAGGGCGTTGTCGCCCGGATCGTTCCGGAAGAAGACATGCCATTCCTGCCCGACGGAACGCCGGTCGAGATCGTCCTCAATCCGTTAGGCGTGCCTAGCCGCATGAATGTCGGTCAGGTGCTCGAGACGCACCTCGGGGTCGCGGCCAAGGCGCTTGGCTTCAAGGTGGCGACTCCGGTTTTCGACGGCATCGCCGAAACCAAGATTCGCGAATATCTGAACGACGCGAAGAAAGTCGACGGCTTTACCTGGGTGCAGGAAAACGGCAAGGCCCGTCTCTTCGACGGTCGCACCGGCGACGCCTTCGATCAGGAAGTCGTGGTTGGCTACATTTACATGCTCAAGCTCGGTCACCTCGTCGCGGACAAGATCCACGCCCGCGCGGTCGGTCCTTACTCGCTCGTCACCCAGCAACCGCTCGGCGGAAAGGCGCAGTACGGCGGTCAGCGTTTCGGCGAAATGGAAGTCTGGGCACTCGAAGCCTACGGCGCCGCCTACACGTTGCAGGAACTCCTGACCGTGAAATCTGACGACGTGCAAGGGCGCACCCGGATCTACGAGTCGATCGTGAAGGGTGATAATTCGCTCGAAGCCGGGACACCGGAATCTTTCAACGTGTTGATCAAGGAAATGCAGTCGTTAGGCCTCGACGTCAAAGTCGGCGGCCAGGCGCCCAGCTTTCTGGAAAACGTTGCCTAACAATCTACCAAACTTAGAAATACAGCTCTCATTATGAACGAACATTCCTGGCGGGAATTGGTCGGTGAAGAACGCACCGTAGGTTTCGATCAGGTCGCGATCGGGGTCGCTTCGAGCGACACGATGCGTTCCTGGAGCAAGGGCGAAGTCAAAAATCCGGAGACGATTAACTACCGGACTTTCAAGCCGGAAAAAGGCGGCTTGTTCTGCGAACGCATTTTCGGTCCGACCCGGGACTGGGAATGCTCCTGCGGAAAATACAAGCGGATCAAGCACAAGGGCGTGATCTGCGACCGTTGCGGCGTCGAGGTGACGCTCGCCCGGGTGCGCCGTGAGCGGATGGGCCACATCGAGCTCGCCGTCCCGGTTTCCCACATTTGGTTCTACAAATGCATGCCCTCGCGGCTCGGCCTCATGCTCGACATGAGTGCGCGCCAGCTCGAGCGCGTCATCTATTACGAGGACTACATCGTGATCGATCCGGGCAATACGCCCCTGACGAAAACCCAGCTCCTCACCGAGGTGGAATATCGCGAAGCGCAGGACCAGTACGGCGAGGAATTCCGCGCCGGGATGGGTGCCGAAGCGGTCAAGGAACTCCTGAGCGAAATCGAGCTCGCGAAGCTGAACAAGGAGCTCGAGGAAGCGATGGGCAACACCAAGAGCAAACAGATTCGCAAGAAACTGGCGAAGCGTTTGAAACTCGTGCAAGGCTTTGCCTCCTCCCATTCGCGCCCGGAATGGATGGTGCTCGAAGTGCTGCCGGTGATTCCGCCCGATCTGCGCCCGCTCGTTCCACTCGAAGGCGGCCGCTTCGCGACCTCGGATTTGAACGATCTCTATCGCCGCGTCATCAATCGCAACAACCGGCTCAAGAACCTTCTCCAGCTCAAGACGCCGGATGTCATCATCCGCAACGAAAAGCGGATGTTGCAGGAGGCGGTTGACGCGCTCTTCGACAACGGCCGCCACGGCCGCGCTGTCACGGGCGCCGGTAATCGCCCGCTCAAGTCGCTCAGCGACATGCTCAAGGGCAAGGGCGGACGGTTCCGCCAGAACTTGTTAGGCAAACGCGTCGATTACTCGGGCCGTTCCGTCATCGTCATCGGTCCGGAACTGAAGCTCAATCAATGCGGGTTGCCGAAGAAGATGGCCCTCGTGCTTTTCGAGCCCTTCATCATTCGGCGCCTGAAGGACCTCGGCTACGTCCACACCGTGCGCAGCGCGAAGAAAATGATCGAGCGTCAGACGCCCGAAGTCTGGGACATTCTCGAAGAAGTGACCAAGGGTCACCCGGTCCTTCTCAACCGCGCCCCGACCCTCCATCGACTCTCGATCCAGGCTTTCGAGCCGCTCCTCATCGAAGGCGAAGCGATTCGCATTCATCCGCTCGTCTGCACCGCCTACAACGCCGACTTTGACGGGGACCAAATGGCAGTGCACGTCCCTCTCTCGGTCGAAGCGCAGATGGAAGCGCGCATGCTCATGCTCGCGCCGAACAACATCTTCTCCCCCTCGAGCGGCAAGCCGATCACGACCCCGTCGCAGGACATCACGTTAGGCTGTTATTACCTGACGCAGAATCCTCGCCGTGCCGCCGGGGCCGCGGCCGAAACGCGCCTCCCGCTCTTCGAGAACGCGACCGAGGTCGAGTTCGCGATGGCCGATGGCTCGGTCAAGACCCACGACCGCATCCGGCTCAAAAATCCGGATTTGGGCAAGGACACGATTTACGGCGACAAGGAAACACACGTCATCGAGACGACGGCGGGCCGCGTCATCTTCAATGAGATCTGGCCGGATGGACTCGGCTTTTTCAACAAAGCTGCGGGCAAGAAACAGCTCAGCGACATCATCTGGCGTTGTTATCAGGTGGCTGGTCAGGACGGCACGGTCGAGACGCTCGACAAGCTGAAGGAACTCGGTTTCCGCGAGGCGACCAAGGCCGGCGTTTCGATCGGCATCTCCGACATGATTATTCCGAAGGAGAAAGAGCTCCAGCTCAGCAACGCTTACAAGCAGATCAAGCTTGTCGAGCAGCAGTACCGCAAAGGCATCATCACCGATGGCGAGCGTTACAACAAGATCATCGATATCTGGACCCATGCCGGCGACGAAATCTCCAACGTCATGTTCCGGACCCTCGAGCATAACGAGGGTCGCAAGGAACTGAACCCGGTTTACCTCATGGTCGATTCCGGCGCGCGCGGTAACCGGCAGCAGGTCAAACAGCTCGCTGGGATGCGCGGTTTGATGGCCAAGCCCTCGGGCGAAATCATCGAGCGGCCCATTACCTCAAACTTCCGCGAAGGCCTGACTGTGCTGGAGTATTTCATCTCCACCCACGGCGCCCGCAAGGGTCTGGCCGACACCGCGCTCAAGACGGCGGACTCCGGTTACCTGACGAGAAAGCTGGTCGACGCGTCGCAGGACGTGATCATCAACGAGATCGATTGCGGCACCGTCAACGGCATCACGGTGCGCTCGATTTACGAGGGTGACGAAGAAGTGGTCGATCTCGCGACTCGCATCGTCGGCCGGGTCAGTTGTGAAACGGTCGTCGATCCCGTGACGAAGAAGAAAGTCGTGAAAGCCAATCAGCTCATCGACGAGCCGATTGCGGCCGCGATTGAAAAAGTCGGCGTCGAAAGTCTCAAGATCCGTTCCGTCCTCACCTGCGAATGCGGCCGCGGCGTCTGCGCCCATTGTTACGGACGCAACCTCGCAACCGGGCAGTTCGTAAAGCTCGGCGAAGCGGTTGGCATCATCGCCGCGCAATCGATCGGCGAACCCGGCACGCAGTTGACGATGCGGACCTTCCACATCGGCGGCACCGCGAGCCAGACCTTCAAACAGCCGATCATCAAGGCGAAGAACGACGGCCGGGTGCAGTTCAACGACCTGCGCACCGTGCAATCGCTCGACGGCAACTGGATTGCGCTGAACAAAAACGGCTCAATCAGTATTCACAACGAAGAAGGGCGCGAAATCGAGCGCTACAACATCGTGATCGGCTCGGTCATCTCCGTCGCCGACGGCGGCAAGGTGAAGAAGGGCGAAACCTTTGTGCAATGGGATCCCTACAACGTTCCGATCCTGACCGACAAGAGCGGCAAGATCGAATTCCGCGATATGATCGCGGGCGTCACGATCAAGCGCGAAGTCGACGAAGCGACCGGGCTCATGGGCACGGTCATCATCGAGCACAAGGAAGACCTGCACCCGCAGATCGTGGTCGTGGGCGACGACGGCGAAGTGGCGGCGAGCTATTCCATCCCGGCGGGCGCGCACGTCATCGTCGAGGCCAATCACAAGATTCGCGCCGGCGCCCTCCTCGCCAAGACGCCGCGAAAAGTTGCCAAGACGAAGGATATCACTGGTGGTCTGCCCCGGGTCGCGGAATTGTTCGAAGCGCGTCGTCCGAAAGACGCGGCCGAGATCGCGAAGATAGACGGTATCGTCGAAATCGGCGGAACGGTTCGCGGCAAACGGAAAATTATTCTGAAGGACGTCGAGACGGGGGCCGAAGAAGAACACCTCCTTCCGATGAACAAGCACATGATCGTCTTCAAGGGCGATTTCGTGAAGAAGGGCTCGCAACTGACCGAAGGTCCGGTTGTCCCGCACGAGATCCTCGAGGTCTGCGGACCGCAGGATTTGCAGGAGCACCTCGTGAACGAAGTGCAGGAGGTCTACCGCCTGCAGGGCGTCGAGATCAACGACAAGCACATTGAGATCATCGTCCGGCAGATGCTCCGCAAGGTGAAGATTACCGATCCGGGCGACACCTCGCTCCTCTGGGGCGACCAGATCGACCGGCTCGATTTCGAGGCCGAAAACAAGAAGGTCGTCGAACAGGGCGGCAAGCCAGCCGAGGCGGTGCCCGTATTGTTAGGCATCACCAAGGCTTCGCTCGAGACCGATAGCTTCATCTCCGCGGCATCGTTCCAGGATACAACCCGCGTCCTGACCGAGGCGGCAACGCTGGGCAAAGTCGATCGGCTGCGCGGCTTCAAGGAAAACGTCATCATGGGCCACTTGATTCCGGCCGGCACCGGTTTCCCAGCGGTGCGCGAGATTAAGCTCGTCGAGCTCGGCGAGCAGGTCGGCGCCCCGCTCATAGAAGAACCGGAAGTGCAACCCGCGCTTGGCTAAACTAAATCCAATGCTGTAAAGGTGGGGCCGCACGCGAGTGCGGCCTTCATCATTTTCCTCATGTCGATCGCAACCAAAACGGGTGACGCCGGCGAGACCTCGCTCATGTATGGCCGGCGCGTGCCTAAGACCGACCCGCGCGTCGATGCGTATGGCTGCGTCGATGAGTTGAACTCCGCCCTCGGCGTGGTGCGTGCGACGAGCGGCGCGTCCTTAGTCGCGGAGCAGATTCTTTCCATTCAAAAAGAGCTCGTGACGGTGATGGGCGAGCTCGCGACTGCGCCGGAAGACCGGACCCGTTACGAAAAGGACGGCTTCAACCTCACGACCGCCGCGATGGTCGATCGCCTGACGAGGGCAATCGACGACTTGGAAAGGGACAAGACTCTCTACGGCAAAGGCTGGGCCATGCCGGGAAAGACGCCGCTCGCCGCCGCGCTCGATGTCGCGCGCACCGTGTGCCGCCGGGCCGAGCGCCGCGTCGCCGCCCTCGACAGCGCGCAGCATTCCATCGCGGAAATCCTGCGTTACCTGAACCGGCTCTCCGACCTCTGCTGGCTCCTCGCGCGGCTCGCGGAGAAGAATGTCGCTAACGACTAGGGACGTCGTCGTCTTTGCCGAGATATTCCCAGCGCTGGAGCGAGATCGGCACGTTCCCGTTCTTCCAGACGAAATCGTGGAAGGCGCGCAGATTGAATTTCTCCTCCTGCCCGAGACGCGCTTCCGCCAGCATCTTCGTGATCTGGAGTTTTCCGATCTGGTAGGTGATCGCCTGGCCCGGCGCGGTCGAGAAGGCGATCGCTTCCTGCCGCGCCGTCTCCCGATCCATCGGCACTTTCTTTTCCAGATACTCCGCCGCCTGCTCGAGCGTGAACTGGCCGAGCGCGAGTTTCACATCCACTTCCACCCGCAGCGCGCGGAGGCGCATGAAGTTGTAGATGATCTCGCGCGTGTGCGGGCTGTCGTCGAACAAGCCAGCCTGTGACATCATCTCCTCGGCATAGAACCCGATCCCTTCATTCGCGCCCGAGTCGTAATAGTGCCGCCGGATCGGGTCCTCGTGTTTCCAGGAAAGACAAAGCTGGAAGTAGTGACCGGGAATTCCTTCATGCACGATGAGCGGCCGCGGGTCCTCGGCCGTTGCGCGCATGAAATAACCGAGCTTCGGCGAGGGCGCATCGACATAACGAATGCAATTCTCGTGCAGGCGCTCGGGTGAGGTGAAGTCGTCCTCTTCCGTAAAACCAAGCGCGCGCAGGTAGGGAGGGATTGGCCGCAGCGTGTAGTGCTGCAGCCAATCGGGCACGGTCAGAATTTCTTTCTCGGCAAGAAATTTGCGGATTTGCGCTTCCTTCATCGCGTTGTCTGCGATCCAGCTCTCCATGTTGGCCGCGATCTTGAGCGGCGGAACGTTCTTGTTCCGGTTCTTCTCGTAGGCCTCAAAGGCGACCGCGCGGTTCCATTCCTGTCGCCCCATCGCGAGCAGCGCTTCCGGCGTGTCGGGCAGGAGCGCGACCTTGCGGAGAAAGAACAGATAAGCGTCGCGACCGAGCGCGGTCTCGTTAGGCAAGGAAGGCAGGATTTTCTCCAGATAAGTGCGGAAGTTCTCCAGCGCCTCGCCGGCGTGCGCGACAGCGTCATCTAGTTCCTTCTCCGAAAGCGTGGTTGAGCCGCCAAGCGCAGCCGCCATCTTGCGCAGGTTCTCACCCGCGCCCTCCAACCCTTGGATCGCGACGCTTACGAACGGAGCCGGCGGTTGATCCAGGTTCTCGGCCCCCTCTTGCAGAATCGACGGGATGTTTTCGATCCGGGCCAAAATCTCGCGACTCCGCTTCTCATCGTAAGGTGCCGGCACCGTCAACGCTTCCGCCAGCGCGGTGAGAGTCTGAGCGAGATAAAAATTTGGATCGCGCTTCCAGCGGGGATTCACCTCCAACTCCCAGTGCAGCCGGGCGAGCGCGGAGCCGATCAATCGATAATCAACCTGCTGCGGAATCGTCCATTTCTTTGCGTCGATCTTTTTCCAGCGCGCATCAAACTCGGCCAGATCTGCGCGCCGCTTCTCGATCGCTGCAGCGGACCAGTCCCGCATTCCACCCGGACGCTCGATCCGGTTCACGTCGTCGCCGGTGAAGGGCGCAAAACGTGCCCGCCATTCCCAAAAGTCCTGAGCCACTTTCTGCAACTCGGGCACGCCATTCCGGTCGGCCTCAGTCTGGGCGAAACTGCGGATGGCGAGGAGGAGCGAGAAAAGCAAACAGAGAGTTGGTTTAACCATACCGTCGCCAAGCCTAGTGGTCGCCACGCCCCCGCGGGGAGCAAATTCGATCGCGCACCGTTCACTTGATTTTTTCCCTGATCTTTAGTGGGATAGAGAGGTGCTTCCCCAGCGTGAATCCACTCCGCTCGTTTTTGCGACCACTCGCTGGACGCTGGTGCTGGAGTCACATGGCGAATCGCCCGCGGCGCGTGAAGCGCTGGAAAAGCTTTGCCGGATTTATTGGCGGCCGGTTTATGCCTTTGCCCTGCGAGAGGGCGTCGGGGCTGAGGAGGCGAAAGACGTTACGCAGGGTTTTTTCGCACTGATCCTGGAACGCAAGGATTTCCAGTCGGTCCGCCGGGAAAAGGGGCGCCTGCGGTCTTTTCTGCTGGCTTCCCTTAAGCACTTCATGGCGAACGCACGCCGCGATGCCGCGGCCATCAAGCGTGGCGGCGGCCAGATTGGGATTCCGCTCGATAACCTTGAAGCCGAAGACCACATGGCGTTCGAAGCGCCGGGCGCGCCGAGCGCGGATCTCATTTACGATCGCCGCTGGGCCCTCACGCTCCTCGATCAAGTCTTCGCGCGTCTGCGCGACGACTTCCGCGAAGCCGCGAACGCGCCGCTGCTGGGGAAGCTCACCCTGTTTCTTTCCGAGGATCCTGACCGGCCGTCACAGGCGGAAATTGCGCGCGAGTTCGCCATGACCGAGAACGCGGTGAAACAGGCCTTGCACCGGCTCCGCCAACGCTATCGGCAACTGTTGCGCGAGGAAATCGCGCAGACCGTGGCGACACCTGCCGAGATTGAGGACGAACTGCGTTACCTCGTTGCCGTCTTGCGCTCGTAACCTCAGGCAAAAATCCGTGCAGTATTCGAGTGAGACCAACCCGTCCGCGATGCGAATCACGGCCGTTAAATTTTGTCGTAAATGCGGAGCACCCATTGCACCCGATGCGCCCCAGCAGTCGTGTGGCGCGTGTCTGTTGGAAATGGGTCTCGGCCCGGAGGAAGCCACGGCAGATGATGGCTCGTCCCCAGCCATCTCGATGGGATTCGGCGATTACGAATTGCTCGAGCAAATCGGCCGTGGCGGGCAAGGCGTGGTCTTTCGTGCCCGTCAGCAAAGCCTCAATCGCATCGTTGCGCTCAAGGTAATTGGTCTCGGCCGCTGGGCTGCGGCCGCGCATGTGAAACGCTTTCGCCGCGAAGCGGAAGCGGCGGCAAGGCTCGAGCACCCGGGCATCGTCCCGATCTACGAAGTGGGCGAGCGCGACGGCTCGTGCTACTTCAGCATGAAATTCATCGAAGGCGGACAGCTCGACGAAGTTGTTAGGCGCACGCCGATCTCGACCCGCCAGTCTGCTGAGCTGATCGCCAAGGTCGCCCGCATCGTCCATTACGCGCACGAGCACGGGATGCTGCACCGCGACATCAAGCCGGGGAACATTTTGCTGGATCAAAAAGGCGAACCGCATCTGACCGATTTTGGTCTGGCGCGTTTGGTTGAAACCGAGAGCACGGTCACGCGCACCATGGAAGTGATGGGCACCCCCAGCTATATGGCGCCGGAGCAGGCGGGGGGAAACAATGCGGCCGCCAGCCGGGCAACCGATGTCTACGGACTCGGCGCGGTCCTCTATCAGTTGCTCAGCGGGCATCCGCCATTCGCCGGGGGCACCACCTATGAAACGATTCGACTGGTTCTTGAGACGGAGCCGCGACCGCCGCGTCACTGGAACCGCAAGATTGACCGCGATCTTTCCACGATCTGCCTCAAGTGCCTGGAGAAAACTCCGCAGCGCCGATACGCCTCCGCGCTCGCCTTGGCGGAAGATTTGGAGCGGTGGCTCAAACATGAACCAATTCAGGCTCGGCACACGGGGTCGCTCACGCGGGCGCGGAAATTGGTGCGGCGCAACCCGACCAGTTCCGTGCTCGCGGCCGCTCTTGTCATTCTGAGTTGTGCGCTGGGTTGGAATCTTTGGCAAAATGCCCAACCGCTGGCCTCGGCCGGCATCGCGGTCCTGCCATTCGAAAACTTGAACGAGCGGAAGGAGGACGCGGCATTTGTCGATGGCATCCAGGATGACGTCCTGACCAAGCTGGCGAAGATCGCCGACTTAAAGGTCATCAGCCGAACCAGCGTCACGGATTATCGCGGCAAGCACAACGTGCCCGAGATCGGCCTGGCGCTGCGCGTATCGCATGTGCTGGAAGGCAGCGTCCGCCGGAGCGGCACGCGGCTGCACATCAACGCGCAGTTAGTTGATACGCGCACCGACACTCACCTTTGGGCTGAACAGTACGATCGCGATGTGAATGATCTATTCGCCATTCAAAGTGAGATTGCGGAAACGATCGCCGAAAAACTTCACGCCAAAATCTCAGCCACTGAAAAGCTGGCGATCGAGCGCAAACCGACAGGCGATCTCGTCGCTTTCGATCTCTATTCACGCGCCAAAGATATCCTTGCTGAGAGGAACCACAGCGTGGCGGAACCGGTGCAAGCTATCGAGCTTTTGAACGGGGCCGTCGCCCGCGACCCATCGTTTTTCGAAGCCTATTGCCAGCTCGCCTCTGCGCATGACATGATTTATTTCGCTGGGGTTGATCAAACGCCGGCGCGGCTGGCGCTGGCGCAGCAGGCAATCGATGCCGCTTTTCGGCTGAAACCGGATTCGGGCGAAGCACACCTCGCAAGGGCCGTGCATCTTTATCGAGGTTACCGCGATTACGACCGTGCCCTGGCCGAACTGGAAGGTGCCCGACAGAGCCTGCCCAACGACGCGCAAATATTTCGGATTATTGGTTTCATCCAAAGACGGCACGGGAAGTGGGAAGAGTCGCGGCGGAGTTTGGAGCGGGCAGCTGAGCTCGACCCGCGCGACACTGAAACCCTGGTGATCCTCTCATGGACTCATGAGAGGTTCGGGCGCACTGCTGCGGCAAAAACGTGGCTGACCCGCGCCGTAGCTGTTGCCGAACCCGACGACGCTTCGATGAAGCTGGCTTTCCCGGAGCGGGAACTGGAAATGAATGGCGATCCCCGGCCATTGCATCAGGCAATCGAATCAGTTCGAGCGACAAATCCCGCTGGGTGGCGAGAAATCGTCCATTCCCGGCTGGGGTGCGCCTTGGCCGAACGCGATGCCGCTGCTGCGAGGGAAGCACTCAGTGCGATGCGTGACAATGAGATTGGGCTCGGCGACCAAGTCCAATTTAGTCGCGCCTTCGTCGAAGGCGTAATTGCGCGCATGGAGAGTGATGAGCGGCGAGCGCAATTGGCTTTTGCCGCTGCACGCGCGGAGCAGGAGAAAGTAATCGAAGCTCAACCCGAATTCGGACCGGCCTGGTGCGTGCTGGGGATGATCGATGGGGCTCTGGGCCGGAAAGAGGAAGCGCTGCGCGAAGGCCGCCACGCGATTGAGCTCTTTCCTGTAGAAAAAGATGCACTCGTTGGCCGGTATATGGTGAGATACTTCGCGATGATCGCAGCCTGGGTAGGCGAGAAGGATCTCGCCTGCCAACAGCTTTCCACCCTTGTCGGGCCACCAACGTTTCTCAGCTATGGCCGATTGAAGTTGCTGCCGTTCTGGGACCCGCTCCGCGGCGATCCGCGCTTCGAAAAGATCGTCGCCTCCCTCGCGTCGAAAGAGCGCCTCTGATTCCTTGTTGTAGCGGTGGTTTGAAAGCCCGGGACGCGATCGTCACAGCTTTGGTGCAAGGCATTGTCAGGTCGTTAGGCGTTACGGCGCCCTCACTCCACTGATTCGGCCGAGCTTTTCCCGTAACCTCCAAGCGGTTGCCGTTCTGTACCTCAATGAGCGGCCAAGCCCTTCCGCCTTGGAACGGCGAGGGGAGGCCAATCAGAAATCAACAAAAAAACGCAGCAATCAAAATATGAAAATCAAACTCAATACCTTGTTCTCCAAAGCCGCCCTCGCCAGCCTTGTGGCCGGGGCGATGACATTCGGCAGCGCAGGACCGGCCGGCGCGCAGGCTCCATTCGGCACCTGTGGGTTGAGCACCCTCAGTGGCACCTACGCCTTCGCCACTCATGGCTATAACATCGTCTCTGGGGCACCTGTCCCCAAGGCAATTGTCGAAACCATCCAATTCAACGGCGACGGCACGCTGGTCGCGCCCTTCGCCACAGTCAGTATCAACGGCACCGTTATTCACAATAGCGGTGCAACCGGCACCTATACCGTCAACGCGGATTGCACCGGCACCATCTCCTTCGCTCCCGGTCCGTCCTTTGACCTCGTCATCGGTCGCGCTGCTAACCAGCTCTGGATGATCCAGACGGTCGACCCGTCAGGCGCCGGTCCCGTCTTCGAGGGAACTGCGACCAAAGTTGCCCGCTGACCCGCGCGCTTCCGGCCAGGCCGCTCAGATTCGGCCTGGCCGGACCGCTCGGGAGTCTTCCGCAAATGTGGACGAGTGGCCTGCGTTCGCCTGCTTTCGTTCACTCGTAGCGCAGCGCGACCATCGGATCGACCCGCATCGCGCGCCGGGCCGGGATGTAGCTCGCAATCAATCCCGCACCGCCGAGCACGATGAGCACGAGCCCGTGAATCGAAAGATCATACGCGCTCACTCCGTAGAGCAGGCTGCCCATCCATCTCGTGAGGGCAAACGCTCCGATAAGCCCAATCGTTAGGCCGATCCCGATGATGAGCATGCTCTGGCGCAAAATCATGCGCAGCACATCCCCGCGTTGCGCACCAAGCGCCATCCGAATCCCGATTTCGCGCGTCCGTTGCGCCACGCTATAGGCGATCACGCCATAAATCCCGATCGCCGCCAACACGAGCGCGACGGACGCGAAACTGGCCAGCAACATCGTGTTAAAGCGCGGTTGCGCCAGGCTGCCGCCAATCATCTGTTCCATCGGCACTAGTTCCGGCACGAAAACGTCGCGGTCCATCCCTTGGATGATCCGGCGGATAGACGCCTGCAGCCCGGACAGACTTGCCGCCGAGGTCCGAAAGACGAGTGGCATGACCCGATTCGGGTCCTGGGTTTGCGGCAGGTAATAGGTGGGCTGGGGCGCGACCGCGAGCGAGCTGTGGTGCGTGTTGCCGACGACCCCGACGATTTCGACCGAGACCGGTCCAGCCTCCTGATCGAGCAGGAGATGTTGGCCTAACGGATTCGTGTTCGGGAAAAACTTCTGGGCCAGAGCCTGATTCACGATCGCGACCGGCGGCGCGTCCTTGCTGTCGCGCTCGCCAAAGAGGCGTCCGGCCAGCAGAGGGATTTGCAGGGTGCGAAAATATTCGCCCGCCACCGTAATGTTGGCGGCGTCGGGATGATTGCCCGGGCCAGGATCGGGGCGCCCGGCAATCCAAAATGAGTTGGCGCTGTCGCTATCGGAAAAGGGCAGGGGCGATGCGCCGCCCATCGCTTCGACTCCGGGTAAAGCCGCCAGCTGCGGAAGGAAACGCTCGTAGAATTGTCGCTGCTGTTCCGGTTCCGGATATTTCCCGCGTGGCAAAACGAAATCCGCCGTCAGCACGCGCGTCGGATCGAAACCCGGATCAGTCGCGCTTAGATGGGCGAAGCTCTTGATCAGCAACCCGGCGCCGGCCAGGAGGAGAAGCGAGAGCGCGACCTGCGTCACCACGAGGAGGCCGCGCAGACGATGCGATTCCGGCCCCGCCCCGGCGCGATTTCCTTCCTGCAAAGCGGCGTTCACATCCGGCCGCGTCACCTGCAAGGCAGGGACGAGTGCAAACAGAAGCGTACTCGCGACCGCGACCAGGAAGGTGAAAATCACAACCACGGCATTAATCTGCACTTCATCCAAACGCGGCACATCCTGCGGGCCGAAACTGCGCAGGAGATCGACGCTCCACCCGGCGAGAAAGAGACCGCCGCCCGCGCCTGACAACGCCACGAGCAACCCTTCGGCGAGCAATTGCCTAACGAGGCGGACCCGGCTTGCGCCGAGAGCGGTGCGAATCGCGATCTCCCGCTGGCGGGCGGTCGCCCGGGCCAGGAGGAGATTGGCCACGTTGGCGCAGCCGATGAGGAGCACGAAAACCACCGCCGCCAGGAGGATGAACAGCGCCGGCCGCACCTCGCCCGTCAGATCCTGGTGAAGCGAAACGACGTTCGCGCTGCGATCGGTGTTGGTGTCAGGATATTGTTGTGCGAGTCGTCCCGCGATCGCCATCGCCTCGGCCCGGGCCGCGCCGATCGAGACGCCCGGTTGCAAGCGCCCGAGGACGCGAAGGAAATGCGAGCCGCGGCTTTTCAACGCGCTGGCCACGAGCGGCTGGATCGGCGTCAGATATTCGCTCCGCGCGCCGATTGGAAACTGGAAACCGCGCGGCATGATGCCGATCACGGTGTAGGGCGTGAGCGCGAGCCGCACCTGCCGGCCGAGGATATTCCGATCGCCGTTAAAATAGCGCTGCCAGGCTTCGTAAGTGAAGATGACGACCCGCGCCGCGGAATTGTCGTCCGCGTGGTTGAAAGCCCGGCCGAGCATGGGCGAAACCTTCAACACCGAAAAAATCTCCGAGGTCGCAGCCAGCCCCTCTAATTCGATCGGATCGCCGTTCGTGTTCAGGACCGTGCTGGCCCCGACGTAGCAGGTGAGCGTTTGAAACGATTTTTCGTGGGCGCGGAAATCCTCGTAATCGGGAAAGGATTGCGTCTCGCGTCCCGCGCCGTTCTCCGGCGCGCTCCAGAGCATCGCCAGTTCGTTAGGCTGAGGAAAGGGCAACGGCCGGAGAAGCACCGTCTCGATGACACTAAAGATGGCGCTGTTCGCCCCGATCCCGAGGGCGAGGGTGAGGATGGCGATCAGGCTGAAGCCGGGCGACTTGAGCAACATGCGGAAGGCGTAGCGAAGGTCATTCATGGGGATTGCTGATTTATGATCGCTGAGTGCTGATTGTCTCTCGAGTTTCGGATTTCGGATTTCGTCATTCCGCGTAGCGGCTATTCATATCGGAGCGCGATCACCGGATCGACTTTCATGGCCCGCCGCGCGGGCAGCAGGCCCGCCACGAATGCCGCCAGGCCGAGCAGCAGAACAACCGCGCCGTAGGTGAGCAAATCCATTGTGCCAATCCCAAAGAGCAACGCGCGCAACAGGCGGGTCGCGGCGAACGCGCCGGCGAGTCCGACTGCGATTCCGATCGCAGCCATGGTCAGGCTCTGCCGCAAGATCATCCTCAGCATCTGCTGGCGTTGCGCACCGAGCGCCATGCGGATGCCGATTTCGCGCGTCCGCTGCGCCACGTTGTAGGCGATCACCCCATAAATTCCGACCGCGGCAAGGATGATTGCGATCGAAGCGAAAACGCCGAGCAAGCCGGTGTTGAAGCGCGATTGCGAAAGAGTCTGGCTCACGAGCTGGGTGAGCGGAGTGATCGTGGGCACGAACTGTTGAGCATCGATCGCCAGCACTGTCCGGCGAATCGTCGTCTCCAGCCCGGCCGACGCGGACGGGCTCGTCCGCACCACGATGTCGCTGTAGCGATCGGGCACCTGCGCGAAGGGAAGATAAAATTCGGCTTCGTCGGCTTCCGCCAGATTGCCGTGTTTTGCGGTCCCGACCACACCGATGATCTCGCGCGGCGGCGCCTCTTCGTCTCCCCCGATCTTCAGGAGCCGTCCCAGCGGGTTCTCGTTAGGGAAATATTTTCGGGCAAAGGTATCGTTGATCAAGACAACCGGCTTCGCCTCCTTGTTATCGCGCGCCTCGAAAAGGCGGCCCCTTTTCAGCGGAATGCGCATGGTGCGGAAATAGGAGCCGTTGGTTGTCAGGAGCGAGGCGGAAGGTTCCATCCCCTGCTGGGGCGCGGGTTGTCCGACGATCGTGAAAGTGCGGCCCTGATCGTTGCCGCTGAATGGCAGCGGCGAGGCGATGCCGGCGTCTTCAATTCCCGGAAGCGCAGTCAGTTTGGCGAGCAATTTGTCAAAGAACTGGGTCTGCTGATCGACTTCACCGTAACGCGCCTTGGGCAAGGCTTGCCAGAAAGTGATGACACCACGCGGCTCGAAGCCGGGCTTCACCGCGCGCAATTGCGCGAAGCTGCGGATGAGGAGGCCCGCCCCGACGAGCAAGACCAACGAAAGAGCAAATTGCGAGACGACAAAGGCGAAGCGCAAACGATGGCTGCGCACGCCGCCGGTCGAACCGCGCGAAGCTTCCCGGAGCGATTGCTCGACCTGAGGGCGGGAGGCTTGCAAGGCGGGAACGAGCCCAAAAATCAGGCTCGTCAGGAATGCGATGCCGAAGGTAAATGCGATCACCGCACCGCTGACTTGAATCTCATTCAGGCGTGGAATGTCAGAGGGTCCCATTGCGACCAGCACGTCAGTGCTCCACCAGGCGAGCAACAATCCCGCGACACCACCCAAAAGCGCGAGCAGAGAAGTCTCGATCAGGAGCTGGCGCACGATCTGAAAACGACTTGCCCCGAGCGCGGTGCGGATCGCGATCTCGCGCTCGCGGGCTGCGGCCCGGGCGAGAAACAGATTCGCGACGTTGGCGCAGGCGATGAGGAGCACGAGTGCAACCGCCGCGACCAGCACGAGCAGTGCTGGCCTAACGTCGCCCACCAGATCCGATTGCAGCGGAACCGCGCGCGCAGTTCGCCCGGCGTTAGTATCGGGGTACTGCTTTGCCAATTGCGCTGCGATCGTTTGCAGGTCGGCGGTCGCGCTCCTCAGATCGACGCCGCGTTTCAGGCGTCCGACCACCGGGAGAAAATGCGCCCCACGCCGCATGATGTAGTTCGGGGTCGAGCCGGAAAACATCGGCAGGAGCGGCGCGATGTAATCCACGTTTTCGCTCCGGATCGGAAACTTCCATCCGCGCGGCATCACCCCGGTGACGGTGTAGGGCTTGCCCGCGATCGTGACCTGTTTGCCGATGATTTTCGGATCGCCGGCGAACCGCCGTTGCCAGAAGGAATAGCCAATGACGACCACTCTTGCGGCCTCTGCCTTGTCGTCCTCGCGCGAAAAACCGCGGCCGAGGAGCGGTGGAGTGCCGAGCACCGCAAACAGGTCGGAGCTGGCCGCGATCCCCGGCACGTCCTCGGCGTTTTCACCCATACCCCAGATTGTGGAGGCGCCGGTGTAAGCGGCGATGGCGGCGAAGGTGTGGTTCTGCGCACGCAGATCGAGATAATCGGGATAGGAAGCGACCTGCTTGTCCTCGCCCGGATGCTGCGGCGAGGTCGCCCAGAGCATCGTTAGGCGATCGGGATTGGGAAACGGCAGGGAGCGCAACAGGACGGTATCGATGACGCTGAAGATGGCGCTGTTCGCGCCGATCCCGAGAGCGAGCGTGATGACGGCGACAAGAGTGAAGCCGGGAGATTTGATGAGTTGCCGAATGGCGTAGCGGAGGTCATTCATAGGATTGCTGATTTATGATTGTTGAGTGCTGGCTGTTTCGAGCTTCGGATTTCGGATTTCGTCATTCCGCGCAGCGGCTATTCATATCGGAGGGCAGTCATGGGATCGACTTTCGTGGCTCGCAGAGCGGGCAGGATGCTGGCGAGAAAAGCGGCTGCGCCGAGCAGCGTCACGACCAGGAGATAGGTCATAAAATCGATTGGGCCGACGCCGTAGAGCATTGTGCCTAACAAATGGGTGGCGCCAAAGGCGATCGGCACGCCGATCAGCATTCCCGCCAGAACGAGGATCCCGCTTTGTCGCAATATCATCCGCAGCATGTCCGAACGCTGACCACCGAGCGCCATCCGGATTCCGATTTCCTTGGTTCGTTGGGCGACGGAATAGGAGATCACACCGTAAAGACCGATCGCCGCGAGCAGGGTCGCGAGCGCGGCGAAAATCGAGAGCAACAGCATCGCGAATTTTCGCCGCAGGACGGAATGGGCGAGCACGTCCTGCATGGTGCGCGGATGCGCAAGCGGCACGTCGCGATCGACGCTCCAGACAGCGCTCTGCATTGCCGGCAGCAGACTGAGCGGATTCGACACGCCGCTTCGCACCGCGACGAACATCGATGGCCACTGCATCTGGGCGAGCGGGACGTAGATCTCAGGTCGTGGGCCTTTTTCGAGCGTGACGTGCCGGACGTTCCCGATCACGCCGATAATCTGAAGCTTCAAACTTTGCGGTCCGAAGTTGGTCACGTGTTTACCGATCGGATCTTCACCTGGAAATGCGTTTTCGGCCGTCGCGGCGTTGATGAGCGCGACCGGAGGCGACGCCGCCGTGTCATGCTCGGAGAAATTCCGGCCGCGCAATAACGGGATCGCCATTGTCCCGAAGTAATCCGGGGTGCAGACTCGGACATCTGCTTCGTAATCCTGCGTCCGGCCCGGCACGTTGAAGGAGCGCGAGCTGTTTCCGCCGGCGAGCGGCAGGCGGCTGACGGCACCAACCGATTGGACCCCGGGAACTGCCGCCACCTGTCGGATCATCTGATCGAAAAAACGCACCTGCTTCGAGCCCTCGGTCGAGGCGGGCAGACCGGTGTTGAAAATCAAGAGGCGATCCGGATTGAAGCCGGGATCGACCTGCATCAGCCTGACGAAACTCTTCAACATCAAACCCGCGCTTACGAGCAGAACGAGCGAGAGCGCGATCTCGCCGCTGATCAGAAGCGCGCGGCCGCGGGTTTGGCCTAACGAACTGCCGCGCTCACCTTCGCGGAGCGATTCGTTCGGATTAACCCGGGAAGCAAAGAGCGCCGGGGCCAGGCCGAAAAGCGTGCCGGTGAGAATGGAAGCGAGGAGACTGAAAGCGAGGACTTCGCGGTTGAGACCGATCCCGGCGAAATCCGTCAGCTGCGGAGGCGCGAACGAAAGCAGGATCGGCAGCGCCCAGGTGGCGAGGAGAACTCCCAGCGCCATCCCGAGCAATGCGAGCACCGTGCTCTCGGTCAGGAGTTGCCGAATCAGGCGCCGGCGGGAGGCGCCGAGCGCGGTGCGGATCGCCATCTCGCGCGAACGCGCGGCGGCCCGCGCGAGGAGGAGATTGGCGACGTTGGCGCAGGCGATCAGGAGGACGAGCGAGACCGCGCCTGATAACATCAGGATCATCGGCCGCAGTCCGGCGACCCATTGTTCATGCATCGGAACGAGCGTGACCCCCTCGTCCTTGTTCGAGTCGGGATACTGCTGCTCGAGCCGGCGCGCGATGGCGCTCATCTCCGCCTGCGCCTGTTGCAGGCTGACGCCGGGCTTGAGGCGGCCCCAGGCGTCGAGATAACTGCGATCGCGGAAACTTCGCGGGTCGTCGTTAGGTGCGAGTGGATGGGTTGGGACCCCAAAGGGCGACGGCACCCAAAGCGCGCCCTCGTCGTCCGGCGCAAAATTCGGCGGCATCACGCCGATCACGCTGTATTTCTCGCCGTCGAGCAGGATGTCGTGACCGATCAGATTGCGATCGGCGCCGTAGCGCCGGTTCCAAAGGCCGTAGCTCAGGACCGCGACATGAGCTTTTCCTGGCTTCGCATCTTCCGCGTCGAAAACCCGCCCGAGAAAAGCGGGCACTTCGAAGAGCCGAAAGAAACTCGCCGAAGCCATCCGGGCGTAGATCCGCTCCGGCTGTTCCGCGCCGGCGAGATTGGTGTTCCAGCCGCGGCTCGCCGCCATCACGGAGAAGATGGAATTCTGCGCCTGCCAATCGATGAAGTTGGCCGGCGAAGCATCCTCGGCCGAGACTCCGGTGCTGCGCACGGTCTGCGACACGCTCACGATCCGATCCGACTCCGGATAAGGCAGCGGATGGAGCAGGACCGCATCGACCACGCTGAAGATGGCGGTGTTGGCCGCAATCCCGAGTCCGAGCGTGACAATCGCGACGAGAGTGAACGCAGGCGATTTGAAAAGTTGGCGAAAAGCGAAGCAGAGATCGAATATCATATCGTTAGGCGCAGAGTTTCATTCATGACGGAGAGCGTTTATGGGATCGACTTTCATGGCTCGTCGGGCCGGGAAATAGCTGGCCAGGAGCGCGGTGCCGCCAAGGAGCGCGACGGCCAGGAGGTAAATCCGCGGGTCAGCCGCCGCCACGCCGTAGAGCAGCGACACGATCACTCGTGTCGCCAGGAGAGTGGCGAGCAAGCCGATGGCCAGACCGATGGCAACAAGCATCCCGCTCTGGCGCATGATCATTCCGAGCATCTGGCTTCGCTGCGCACCGAGCGTCATCCGAATCCCGATTTCGCGGGTGCGTTGGGCCACACCATAGGCGATCACGCCATAGATGCCGATCGCCGCCAGGAACATGGCCACGCCGGCGAAGACTCCGAGCAGGAGCATGTTGAAACGCGGCTGGGCGAGCTGCGTGGCGACGAGCTCACCCATCGGTCGCAGCGGTCGCACAAAGAAATCCTTGTCCACGCTTTGGACTGCCCTTTTTACGCTCCCCTGCAGGCCGAGCAACTCGGCGCGATTGATGCGCAAAATGTAATCGAGTGTGCGCGAGGGGTCCTGGACGAAAGGAACGTACATTTCCGGCCCGGTCTCATTTGCGAGCGAGTCATGACGCGAATCACCCACCACGGCCACGACCTGGCAGGGCGGTGCCTGATTTTCCGGACGATCGATCATAACGTGCTGACCGATCGGATGGCGTCCCGGAAAAAACTGCCGGGCAAAGGCTTCGTTGATCGCGATGACGAGCGGCGAATCCCTCGTCACCTCACGACCAAAGACACGGCCGCGCCGGACCGGAATCTGCATCGCCTGGAAGTAATCCGGCTGCACGACGAGGTAGCTCGCGGCGGGATGATCGCCGCGCGGTGTCGACGCCATCCCGCTTACGGCGAAACTCAGGCTGGCCGAGTTGTTGCTGAAAGGCAACGGATCGGCCGCGCCGGCCGCGCGCACTCCAGGCAGGGCCGCGATTTTTTCCATGATGGCCTGATGGACCCGAATCTGCGCGTCGGGCTCGGCATAACGCACCCGTGGCAGAGTGATCGAGGTGGTGACCGTGCTCTCAGCATTAAAGCCGGGCGAGGTGGCGCGCAGATTGAAGAAGCTCTTTATGAGAAGGCCGGCACTAACGAGCAGAAGGAGGGAAAGCGAGACCTGCGAAACGACAAAAAACGCGCGCAGCCGGCCGGCGTGTGCCCCGGCGGAGGAACCTCTCGCGCCCTGCCGCAACATTTCGTTGACATTGGGCCGCGAAAGCTGAAGCGCCGGGACGAGTCCGAAGAGCATGGTGCTGCCGAGCGCGAGAGTGAAAGCGAAAAGCGCGACCGGAAGATTGATCTGCACCGGGCCGAGATGAGGCAGGCCCTGCAGTCCCGCCGCGCCTAACCAGACCACGCTCCAACTGGCGAGGAGCAAGCTGCCCAAGCCACCCAGCGCCGCGAGCACGAGGCTTTCGAGGAGCAACTGCCGTATGATGCGCTGCCGGCTCGCCCCCAGCGCGGTGCGAATGGCTATCTCGCGTTCGCGCGCCGCCGCGCGCACGAGAAGGAGGTTGGTCACATTGGCGCAGGCGATCAGGAGAACGAAGCCGACCGCGCCAAACAAAATGATCAGAGCCGGGCGCACATCGCCGACCACGTCGCGGTGCAGCGTCAGGACTTTGGTGGCATAGAACTTGGCGTTCGTGTCGGGATATTCACGCGCCAGACGGGCGGCGATCGCACTGGTTTCCGCTTCGGCTGCGGCGAGCTCGACGCCAGGCTTGAGACGGCCAACGAGGGAAAGGAAATGCGAACCGCGATTCGCCAACGCAGAGGCAGCGATGGTTTGCAAGGGCGCGACGTAATCGATCTTTTCGTCTTCAACCGGGAACTTCCAGTTTGGCGGCATCACCCCGATCACGGTCCAAGGTCGCCCGGAGATGTTGACCTTGCGCCCGAGCACGCTGCGATCGCCGCCGAAAATCCGTTGCCACGCCGGATAGGTCAGGACCACTCCGTCGCCGCCGGCCTTCGCTTCCTCCTCGGTAAATCCACGACCGAGGAGCGGCGGAACGCCCAGCACGTCGAAGATTCCCGAAGTCACGGCCACGCCCTCCAACAACTGCGCATCCGCGGCCCCGGAGAGCGCGCCCTCGGTGCGGGTGTAGGCTGCTGTCGCCTCGAAGCTCCCGCTTTGCTCCTTCAGATCGACGAAGTCGAGATAGGAATGAACGCCCGTGCGGTAGCTCCCGCCGTCGTTGGTGTAGCGCGCCCAGACCATAACGATGCGGTCCGGCTCGGAGAACGGAAGCGGACGCAGGAGGACGGCGTCGATCACGCTGAAGATGGCGCTATTGGCACCGATCCCGAGCGCGAGCGTCAGGATCGCGATCAGACTGAAGGCGGGCGATTTGAGCAAGTGGCGAAAGGCGTAGCGAAGATCGTTCATGGGATTGCTGATTGTTTCGAGTTTCGGATTTCGGATTTCGTCATTCCGCGCAGCGGCTATTCGTAACGCAAAGCAATAATCGGATCGACCCGGGTGGCCCGGCGTGCCGGGATGAGGCAGGCTGCCAGCGCGACGGCGCCGAGGAGAAAAGTGGTGCTCGCGAGCAGGGCGGGGTTGCGCGCGGAAACTTCGTAGAGCTGTGAGGCGAGCAGCCCGCCGAGCGCCAGCGTTGTCCCGAGACCAGCCAGCAACCCGATCACGACCGGTTGCATGCCCTGGGAAATAATCAGTCGCAAAACATCCCGGGCCTGCGCGCCTAACGCCATCCGCAGGCCGATCTCGCCCGTCCGCTGCTCGACGGTGTAAGCGACCCCGCCGTAGATGCCAACGACAGCAAGGAGAAGCGCGAGGAGGGCGAAAGCGCCGAGCAAAGTCATCGTCAGACGCTGCTGGCCTAACGAATCACGGATCACCTGTTCCATCGTTTGCGGCTGGATGAAAGGCAGTTGCCGGTCGACCTGGTCGAGCGCGGCTCGCGCGGTGCCGAGGAGCAGTTCCGGCCGGCCCGGCCCGCGCAGCGCGACGGTCAGAAACGAGTTCGGGCGCTGGGCGAAGGGCCGATAAAATTCAATTTCGTTTTTCTTCGCCACCTGCTCGGAGCGCACGTCGTCTACCACCCCGACCACTTCGGTCAAAGTCCCGGTGCCGTCCTTTCCGCCGAGGAGCAGTTGCCGCCCGATCGGGTTTAGACCGGGAAAAATAGCACGGGCCCCGGATTGGCTGATCAACACCACCTGCGGATGGTCGAGGTCATCGCTCGGCGCGAGGTCGCGACCCGACAGCAGCGGGATGCCAAAGGTTCGGAGGTAGCCGGCCGAGATGGCGTGCGTGACGGCAATCGGACGCTGTGCCAGTGGCGGCGGCGCCACATCCGGTCGCGCGTAGGGGGTGTGCGAGACGCCTCCGCTCAGTGGCACCAGATCGGTGATCGCCGCCGACTCGACACCCGGCGTAGCTTGCAGCTCGCTCCGCAGCCGTTCGACAAATCGCGCCTGCGAGCGCTCGTCGCCATAACGCGCGGCGGGCAGCCCAATTCCCGCGACCCAGATTCCTTCCGGACGAATACCAATTTTCTCGTGGCGCAATCGGTTGAAGCTGGCGAGCAAAAGCGCCGCCCCCGCGAGGAGGAGGACGGAGAGCGCGACCTGGGCCGCCACCAATCCGCGCCGCACCCGTTGCTGGCCGCGACTGCCGCTCATGACGCGACCGCCATCTTTCAAGGCCTGCGCCAGCTCGGTGCGCGAGCTTTGCCAGGCCGGGTATAATCCCATCGCGACTCCCGTGCCTAACGATAGGAGGAAGGTGAAGATAAAGACCGGCCAGTGAAGGGTGAGGTTCGGTTCCAGCGGAACATTGTTGCTGGCTAGTTTCGGCGCCGCCTGGATGATCCAGGAGGCGAGGAGCAGACCGAGCGCGCCGGCCACGAGGCTGAGAAGAGTGCTTTCGAAAATGAAAAGACGCACCAGGCCCGCGCGCGAGGCACCGAGCGCGGCTCGCAGCGCGATCTCACGCCGCCGGGCGGTGAAACGGACGAGCAACAGGTTGGCCACGTTGCTGCAGGCAATGAGCAAAACCGCCGCGACCGCCGTGAGCAGAGTGAGAAACGCGGGACGGAGATTTCCGCTCACATCTTCCGGCGCGCTGACCAGGGACGCGGCCCAGCTGCCATCGAAGATGCCCGGGTATTGGGCGGCGTAGCTCGCCTGAGTGACGGCGAGGGCCGCCTCGGCTTGTTCGTTAGTCACGCCCGCTTTCAACCGGCCGATGACGCGCAGATAACCGACCCCGCGCATCAGCATCGCGCGCGTCACTCCCGGGAGCTGGAAAGGTTTTGTCGTCCAGACTTCGCAATCGGTCCCGAACCAGGCGAGCGGCATCGTCGGGATGACGCCGACGATCGTCGTGGCAACGCCGTTGAGGGTGAGACTGCGGCCGAGCACCCCCGGATCCGACGCGAGTTGTTTCTTCCAAAAGTGCTCGCTGACCAGCGCGACATCCGCGCCTTCTTCTTCGTTAGGCAAAAAGAGCCGGCCGTGTAACGGGCGCACCCCGATCAGGTCGAAATAGTTGGACGTGACGATCCCGCCGTTGAGCTGCACCGGATCGCCCATCCCGGTGAGGATGAAACCCATTCCGCTGTCCGCCGCCACGCTGGAGAAGACCGTCTGGCCGTCGCGATAATGCCAGTAGCGCGGAACGGAAAACGGCAGCTGCTGCATCTCGCGCTCCTTCGCCTCGCCGTAGAGGCGAACGATTCGATTCGGCTCTTTGAAGGGGAGACTGCGGAGGAAGAGACTGTCGATGAGAGTAAAGATCGCGCTGTTCGCGCCGATCCCGAGCGCGAGGGCAAGGAGGGCAACCGCGGTAAACGCGGGAGACTTGAACAGTTGCCGCAAGGCGTAGCGGAGATCAGTCATGGGTCGTGAATCGAGATTCGAGAACCGTGAATCGGAGACTGCGCCCGATGTAACGATTCACGATGTGACGGAACGCGCAGCGGTCATTCATAACGAAGCGCAACAATGGGATCGACGCGGGTGGCCCGGCGGGCGGGGAACCAGCAGGCGAGTAGAGCAACTCCGGCGAGCGCGAGGATCGCAGTCAGCAATGCCGCCGGGTCGAGGCTTCCGACGTTATAGAGCAAAGTCTGCAGGGCGCGTCCGGCGCCGAGCGCGCCTAACAAACCCAGGGCCAGCCCGATTCCGACGAGGAACAGTCCGCGCCCGAGGGCGAGCCGAAACACATCGCGGCGCGGCGCGCCGAGCGCGAGACGAATGCCAAACTCCCGGGTCCGCTGCGTCACGCTCAGTGCCATCACGCCATAGAGCCCGACGCTGGCCAGCACGAGGGCGAGTGCGGCGAAGGCGCCGAGCAAACTCATTGTCAGGCGACGCGTCGCCAGACTGTCGGAAACATTCGTCTCCATCGTTGAGATCTCTGCCACCGGCTGCTCTGGATCGATGCTCTGCACCTCGCGCACCACCGCTGGCGCAAGCGCCCGCGGATCGCCGCTTTTCACCCGGACGAGCAGGTTGTTTCCCGGCTCGGCGAATTGCCTGGCAGAGAAATACATCTGCGGCATCTTGAGCCGATCGAAATCCTCACCCGGCGCATCCGAGCGGATGTGCGGCACCACACCTACGATCGTAAGCGGCGGTGGGTTCTCCTCGTTAGTCTGGTTGTTGTCGATGTGCAGCCCGATCGGGTCGCGCCCCGGGAAAAACCGATTCGCCAGGTAGTCGTCGATCATGACCGTGCGCGGGCCGTTGAACTCATCCTCCGGTCCAAAATTTCGGCCCCGCAGGAGCGGTGTCTTGAGCACCTTGAAATAATCCGGCGAGATCATGTTGATCTCCGCCGAGGGTTCTTCCCCGGGCTTGTTCGGCGGTCTGCCCGTGATGTGGAGAGAGCTGTCCCATTCCGAATTATCGAAAGGGACGTTCTGCCCGATAGCCGCTGCTTCTACCCCGGGTAATGCTTCGACCCGCTGGATCAGATGGGTGTAGAAGTTGATCATCTTTTCGTTCGAATCGTAGCGCGCTTCGGGCAACGCGAGGCGCATCGTGAGGATGCCCTGCGGCTCGAAGCCGAGCGGCGCGTTCTCCGAGTTCCAGAAACTCCGCAGGGTCAGACCGGCGCCCGCGAGCAGCACGAGCGCGAGCGCGACTTGGGTGACAACGAGCAGGCCGCGAGCGCGCTGCCGGTCGCCGCCGTCGCTCCCGCCACGCGAGCCGGCTTCATGCAACACTCCGCTGATCGAAGCGAGCCGCGAAACCCGCCAGGCCGGCCAGACGCCGACCAGAATTCCACAGATCACCGCGATCGCCGCCGTGAAACCGAGCGTGAGAAAATCGAGCCGTGTCTCCTGGAAACGGGCAACGTTAGGCGGACTCAGGACGTGAATCGCATCGAGGCTCCAAACCGCAATGAGCAGCCCGGCCACGCCGCCGATCAGGCCGAGGAGGGCGCTTTCAATCAATAGCAATCGCATCAAACGCCAACGGCTCGCGCCCATTGCCGCCCGCACCGCCAACTCCTTGCCGCGAGCGAGCGCGCGGGCGAGCTGGAGGTTGGTCACGTTGGCGCAGGCGATGAGGAGCACACAGCCGACGGCGACGAGAAGGAGATGGAGATTCTGGCGGTAATCGCCAACCACAGTCTCGAGCAGCTCGCGCGCATTGACGGTCCGGCCGGTATTCGACGCCGGGTAACGCCGGGCGAGATCGGCCGCGATGTGGTCGAGATCGGCTTGCGCCCGGCGCAGCGTCACGCCCGGCCGCAGGCGGGCGAGCGCGGAAAAGCCGGGGTGATTGTCGCGCTGCAGGACGTTTCTGGCCGCGCGTAAATCGCCTAACGGAAGATAAACCTGGGTCTTGCGGACCAGTTGCATCTCGTTAGGCACAACTCCGATGATTTCGCGCGGCACCGCATCCACCTTCAGTTGTTGGCCGATGACTTTGGGCGAGCCTCCGAAGCGTCGCTGCCAAAGACCTTTGCTGATCAGCACGACCTTGCGTGCGCCCGGCACATCCTCCTTTTCCACGAAGTCGCGGCCGAGGATCGGTTTTAATCCGACGATCGAGAGCAGGTTCCAGCTCGCGGTGGCGGCGTCGACCCGCTCCGGCGGCGTCTCTTCGCCCCGGCTCGCCAGGTTGACCGAATCGTGCCGATAGAGCGCGATGTCGGTGAAACTGCGCTGCGTCGCACGCCAATCGAGAAAGTTGGGATAAGCCACCGCGCCAGTGTCGAAGAGCTGCATCTTCTCGCGCAGGAGGATGAGCTTGTCCGGCTCGGGATAAGGCAAAGGCCGAAGCAGAACGGCTTCGACCACGCTGAAAATGGCGGTGTTAGCTCCGATGCCGAGGGCCAGCGCAACGATGGCAATAATGCTGAAGGCCGGCGACTTGATCAGCATGCGAAGGGCGTAGCGGAGATCGGTCAGCATGATTTCTATTCGTTAGGCAGGAAATACGATTTATTCATAACGAAGCGCCTCCATCGGATCGATTTTCATGGCACGACGCGCGGGGAAATAACTGGCGAACAAGGCAACAAGAATGAGCAGCGCCGTGACGCCGGCGAAGGCGAAGGGATCGGTCGCGCTCGTCGCATAGAGCAGGCTGGACAAGAGACGCGTGGCCGCGATCGCTCCGGCCAGCCCGACCGCCACGCCGGCGATTACCAACCGGAAACCGTGTCCCAGGATCAGCGAAAGAATATCCGAACGCTGGGCGCCGAGCGCGAGCCGCACGCCAATCTCACGCGTGCGTTGCGTGACCAGATAGGTGATCACGCCGTAGAGCCCGCCGGCGGCGAGGAGGAGCGCGGTCGCGGCGAGCGCGAGGAGGAGAACGAGATTGAACTTCCGGGGCGCGATCGAGGCGACGAGAAAATCGCGCATCGGTTTGACGCTCGAAACCGCGACGTCAGGGTCGACCGCGCGCAATGCGCGACGGACGGCGCCAGCCAGCGCCTCGGGTTCGATACCAGTCCGCACGACGAGGCTGAAATTGGTCGCGAGAAATGGGACCACGCCCTTGGGAGTTTGCGGGATCGGGCCGTAGAAGGTCGGGGTCGGCTCTTCGGTCAAAGCGACGTGCTTCACGCTCTCGGCCAGCCCGATGATCTCGTATTCCGGCGGCGTGTCGCCGCCACCGAGCGTGATCAGAATGTGCTGACCGATCGGATTTTCGTCAGGGAAAAAACGCTTCCCCAGCGCGCGATCGATCACCAACACCCGGGCGCCCCGCTCGTTATCAGTTTCGCTGAACTCTCGCCCGCGCAGGAGCGGAATATTCATGGCGTGGAAATAACCGGGACTGACCCAGCGATGCTGTGCGCCCGGAACGTCGTTTGGTTTTACCGCCGGCCGGCCCGAGATGAGGAATTCGGTCCGGGCGTTGAGCGCGCTCATCGGTAAGGCGCTAGCCGCGCCTAACGATTCCACTCCCGGCAAAGTGCGCAGGCGCGGGGCAACCCGATCATAGAAGCGTTTCACCGCCTCGCCGGTGCTGTATTTCGCCGGCGGGAGCGAGAGACGGACCGCCAGAGTTTTCTGGAGTCCAAAGCCCGGATTCACCTTCTGCAAATGCTCGAAGCTCTGAATCAGCAGCCCGGCGCAAACCAAGAGGACGAGGGAGAGAGCGATTTCCGCAATAATGAGAAGGTTGCGCGCGCGATTGCGAATGTTGTCGTCGACCCGGCCGCCCGTTTTCAATTCGAGATTGAGATCTCTGCGTGCGGCCCGCAGCGCCGGAGCCAGACTCAGGACCAGGCCAGCAAAAAGGGAAACGCCCGCGCAAAATGCGAGCACCCGGCTATCGATTGCGATCGATTGCGCGAGCGGGAAATCACCCGGGCTAAGCGCAACGAGCAGATCCTTCCCCCAGGTCGCGAGCATGAGCCCGAGCACGCCGCCAGCCAGCGCCAGCACCATTCCTTCGGCCAGGAGCTGTCGCAGAAGATGCCAGCCGCTCGCCCCCAGCGCGGTCCGAATTGCCATTTCCTTCTGCCGCGCCGCCGCCCGCGCGATCTGGAGATTGGCCAGATTGGAGCAGGCGATGAGCAACACGACGGCCACCGCGCCGAGGAGAACGAGCAGACTTTGCCGATAGCTGCCGACCACTTCGTCCTGCAGCGGGACGACGCGCGCTGTCGTCAGGTTGCCGTTGTCTTCAGGATATTGTTGGCGCAACCGATCGGTGATCGTGCCCAGCTCCTGCTCGGCCTGCGCCGGCGCGACGCCGGGTTTTAACCGCGCCATCAAACGGAGGAAGTTCGTCCCCCGATTAGTCCGGCGCGGTTCGCTGGCGAGGCGCAACGGTGCGACTATATCCAGCTCCGCGTTTGGGATCACGAAATCGCGCGGCAGGATGCCGACGACGGTGAACGATTCGCCATTCAGCACCTGGCTGCTCCCGATCACATTCGGATCGCCTCCGAAACGACGCTGCCACAATCCGTAGCCGAGCATTACGACCGGTGCGGCATCCGTTTTCTCGTCGTTAGGCCCTAACGTCCGTCCGGCGGCCGCCGGCAAACTAAGATTTTGAAAAACGTCCGCGGAAATTCGAATTCCCTGCACTCGTTCGGTCTCGGCCGCGCCGCGCAGGTTTACCCCCCAGGTCGTGAAGGCAATCCAGTGCTCCAGCGTCTGACATTGTTCGCGGGTATCGGCAAAATTGAGGACAGAGAAGAAGGCGCGACTTACCCCCTGCCGTGTCGCCTGCACCCAGACTATCCGATCCGGGTTCTGATAATGCAGTTGCCGCAAGAGCAGCCCATTAACCGCGCTGAAGATCGAACTGTTGGCTCCGATCGCGAGAGCCAGGGTCAGGACCGCGACAGAACTGAAGCCGGGCGCCTGGCGCAGTCGGCGCAGAGCATAACGAAGATCGTCTAGCATGGTGTTGGCTCCATTGTTCGCCGTAAAATTTTCATTCGCTCCGCAAGGCGATCACCGGATTGACCCGTGCTGCTTTGCGCGCGGGAAAGAAACTGGCGAGCAAGGCGATGATCGCGAGAACGAGAACCACGCCGACGAAGACCAGCGGATCGTAGGCTTTGGTCCGAAAGAGCAAGGTATCCATCAAACGCGCGACGGCGGCGGCGCCGACCAGCCCCACGGCGAGGCCGAGCGCGGTGAGCCGCGCGCCCTGACCCATCACGAGCCGCAAGACATCGCGGACCTGCGCGCCGAGCGCAAAGCGAATCCCGAACTCGCGGGTGCGTAGCGTGACGCTGTAGGCGATGAGACCGTAGAGACCGATGCCCGCGAGGAGCAGCGCGAGCAGGGCAAACAAACTGAAGAGGGTGAGATAAAGTTGCGGCTGCGTCAGGCTCTGCTTCACCAGCGTGCTGACCGGCGTCACGTTTGAGATCGTTTGCTCCGGATTAAATTCCCAGATCGCGCGCTGGATCGTTTGTGAAAGCGTTTCGACCGGGAGCGGCGAACGCACGAGGAGAGTCGAGAACGCCCAGGCACGTTGGTTGAGCGAGGCGTAAACCTGATACGGTGCAGTGGCGTTGAGACCGTTGCGCGGGACGTCGCCGACGAGGCCGATCACTTCGAGCGGCACGGGGTTCGGCTGTTGCCGGCTCGGCGGCAACACGAGTCTCTTGCCGATCGGGTTTTCGCCCGGGAAGAATTTTCTCGCGGCAAGCTGGCTCAGGATAACGACTGGCGGCGCCTTCGCATCGTCCGTCTCGGCAAACATGCGGCCGGCGAGCAGCGGAATGTGCAGGGCCGAGAAATACGAAGGGCTGACCGAATCGTAAAAAGCGGGCGGCAACTTCGCCGCGTCATCGGCCGAGCCATAAACGGAAAACGTCGCCGGAATTCCCCAGGTAAACGGCATCGTTTGCGTGAACCCGGCGGCGTCCACGCCGGGGATCGCGCTCACCCGTTCCAGAATCTGCCGGTAATAATCGATCCGCTTTGGGGGCGTGTCGTAACGCGTCGGCGCGAGCGTCAACACCATGCTCAGCGTCTGGTCGATCTGAATCCCGGGATTGACGCGAACAATGGCGGCGAAACTTTTCCAGATAAGTCCCGCGCAGACCAGCAGCACGAGCGTGAGCGCGATTTGCGCAACTACGAGCGCGCCGCGGAGCCGGACCGATTCCAGGCCAGACGAGCCCTTGCTTCCGTCGCGCAAGGAATCGTTCGCGTCGATCTTCGTCGCGCGCCACGCTGGATACAAACCGGACGCGAGTCCGGTCAAGAGCGCCATCACGCCGGTCGCGGCGAGGACCGGTAAATTCAGCGCAATCTCGTCGGCGCGCGGGATCCAATCGCGCGCCAGGCTGGCGAGCAAAAGGTCGAGGCCCCAACTCCCAAGCAAGAGGCCGCCGGCGGCGCCGAACGCGACCAGCAGGAGCGACTCAACCAGATGTTCGCGGGCAATGGCGAGGCGGCTCGCGCCCAACGCGAGCCGGATCGCCACTTCGCGTTGCCGCATCGAGGCGCGGACGAATTGCAGGCCGGCCACATTCGCGCAGGTGATGAGCAAGACGAGCAATGCCGCGCCGACGATGAGCAAGAGACCTTCCCGGAAATCGCCCACGACTTCGTCGTGCATCGGGCTCAAGAAGAATTCCCAGCCCTTGTAAAATTTCGGATCGCTCTGCGCGAAACGGCCCGCGATCGTCGCCAGCTCCGCCTGCACGCTCGACATCGGCAAGTTCGCTTTCACCCGGCCGATCACGCCCCAGAAGCGCGAATTTGCGACCGCGTTTTCGCCACCTTCGCTCGGAAAGAGCCGCCACAAGACCGCGATGCCAAATGGATCCTTGAATGTGCGGGGCATGACGCCGGCGACTTCGTGCGGAAGATCGGCGATCGTCACCGGCTCGCCGATAATGTCCGCGCGGCCGCCGAATTGCTTTTGCCAAAGATCGTAGCTCAAGACCACGACCGGCTTCGCGTTGGGCGCCGCGTCTTCGCGCGTGAAGGTGCGCCCGAGGAGCGCTCGTTCGCCGAGCACCTTGAAATAATCCTGCGTCACCAGACTGCCGGTGACGGTGGTCGGTCTCTCGATCTGCGTGATGTTGTCGTAATTGTAGCGACTGGCCGCGATCGCTTCGAAGGAGGTGACTTGTTTTTCCAGCCCACGGAAACCGGCCGGCGCGAGCGGTTCGCGCGGATTATTCTCCTGCAAGTTGCGCGATTGCACCGCGACGATTCGATCCGAATCCGGATAGGGCAACGGCGCCACCAGGACCGCGTGGACAACGGTGAAGATGGCGGTGTTGGCCCCAATCCCGAGCGCGAGCGTGAGGACGGCAACGGCCGTGAAGCCGGGCGATTTGCGCAGTTGGCGAAGAGCGAAGCGAAGGTCGGTCAACATGATTCGTTAGTCGTTAGGCATCGTTATTCTGCGCGCAGCACCATCATGGGCTCGACCCGTGCCGCCCGGCGAGCGGGCAGCCAGGAAGCGAGGAGAGCGGCCAGGGCCAGGAGCAGGCCGACACCGAGGTAAATCGAGAGATCCAGCGGATTGACGCCAAAGAGAAAACTCCGCAGGAGCCGCGAACTGGCGAGGACACCGACCGCGCCGATCGCCAGTCCGGCGCCGAGGAGACGCAGCCCGTGTCCGAGGACGAGCGCCCGGATGTCTGCGCGTTGCGCGCCGAGCGCGAAACGCAGTGCGATCTCGCGCAGCCGCCGCAACGCCGTGTAGGCGATCACTCCATAAAGGCCAACGGTGGCGAGGGCGAGCGCCAGCAGGGAGAAGATGCCGAGCAGAAAACTGAGAAGCCGCTGCGCAGCCCACGTTTCTTCGACCCGCTCCTGCATGGTGCGAACGTCGAAGATCGGTTGGGCGGGATCGACCGCCGCGACGATCTCGTGCACGGTCTTTTCGAGCGATTGGGCGCGCGCTCCCGCCCTAACGAACAGAACCTGCGAATCTCGCTTCACCTGGCCGAGAGAAAAATAGGCCACCGGCAGCGGCGCCCTTTCCTCAAATCCACGGAACTTCATGTTCGCGACCACGCCGACGATCTGGAACCAGCCCGGTCCTTCGCCTTCGTCGAACGGCTCGCTGTAAATCCGCTTCCCAATCGGGTCTTGACCTGGGAACGCCTGCTCCGCGAATCGCTGATCGATCACGACCACGAGCGGCGCGTGCGCGTTATCGTGTTCGCTCAGCGCGCGGCCGCGCAGGAGCGGCGCCTTCAAGGTCGCGAAATAATCGGGCGAAACGACTTCGCATTCAGTCGACGGCTGCTGGGCGGGCGGCGTTTTTAGATTGTCGCCATCTTTCAGGAAGTTGATTTCCCAGCCGGCCAGCATTGGCGGGTTCGCGCTCAGGGCGGCGGCTTCCGCGCCGGGCAGGGCACGGACTTTTTCCAGAAGCGCATGGGTGAAAGGCGCAACTTTCTCGGCCGTGGAATAAACGCTGAAGGGCAGATCGATCCGCGCGGTCAGCAAGCCCTGCGGATCAAAGCCTAACGACAGCTCCTGCACGCGGGCGAAACTCTTCAGCACCAGCCCGGCTGAGGTGAGAAGCACGAGAGTAAGCGCAATTTCGCCGACGATCAGCAGGTCGCGCGTCCGGCGAGCCGAACGCGTGTCGGAGCTGCCGTGTCCACCGGATTTCAAAGCCAGTTGCACATCGCTCCGCGAGGTGCGGAGCGCCGGCCAGAGCCCAAATGCGATACTCGTTAGGCAAGCGAGGAGAAAGGTAAAGCCAAGAACGCGTCCGTCGAACGAGAGACGCTGAAAACGTTCCACCCCGGCCGGACCGAGCGCGACCAGCGCTTCGCGACCCCAGAGGGCAAAGAGAAAACCGAGCCCACCGCCGAGCACAGCAATGACGAGACTTTCGATCAACAACTGGCGAATGATCTGCGCGCGACTCGCACCGACTGCGGTGCGAATGGCAAACTCGCGCGCCCGAGCCGCCCCGCGTGCGGCAAAGAGATTAGCCAGGTTTGCGCAGGCGATGAGCAAGACCAGCCCGACTGCGCTCAGGAGGAGAAAGAGGTTCTTGCGATAATCGCCAACCAGGTTCTCGAGCAGCGGCGTCACCACCGCGGTCTCGCCCGCATTTGTCTCCGGATATTGCTTCTCCAGCCGGGCCGCGATGGCCTTCATCTCCGCCCGTGCCTGTTCCACGGTCACGCCCGCCTTAAGCCGGCCCCAGCCGAACATCATGGGATGCCAGGCGCGATTCTGCCACGCCGGGCTGCGCCGCATGATCGGCAACCAGACATCGACCTCGTGCGGTGCAGCCATGGCCGGCGGCATCACGCCCACCACCGTGTAGAGCTCATTGTGCAGGCTGATCGTGCGCCCGAGCACACCGCCATCTTTCTGGAAAACGCGCTGCCAAACCCCATCGCTGATTACCGCCAGCGCAGGCCCACCAACCTTGTCTTCGTCCTCCGTGAAGGTGCGCCCGAATTCCGCCGGCAAGCCAATGACTTTGAAAAAGTTCGCGGTCACAAACGCAACACCAACGCGTTCCGGTTGCCGACCGGCTACTCCGCTCAAGTTGCGCGATTCGCGGCGCGAAATCGCCAGCTCTTCGAAAACGGTATTATCGCGCCGCCAGTCGAGATAATCCGGAAACGAGATCGCGCTGTCTGTCCCGGCGCTGAACTCGTTCAGCGTCATGATCCGATCCGCTTGCGGATACGGAAGCGGGGCGAGGAGGACCGCGTTGATCACGCTAAAGATGGCGGTGTTGGCGCCAATCCCGAGCGCGAGCGTGAGCACGGCGACGGCGGTGAAGCCAGGCGATTTCTGGAGCTGGCGAAGAGCGAAGCGGAGATCCTGGATCATGGATAGTTGATGGTTGAGTTGATGGTTGAGAGCCGCCGTTGGTTATGCCCGATCATTCGCTCCGAAGTGCTATCAGCGGGTTGACCCCAGCGGCGCGCCGCGCGGGCAGGTAACTGGCGAGAAGGGCAACAGCCGCGAGTACGCCGGTGACAAGCGCGTAGGTCAGCGGATCGGCAGGCAATGTTTCGTAAAGCAGGCTGCTGAGCGTGCGGCTGAGAGCGAGCGAAAGGAGCAACCCCAGGGCGAGACCGATGCCGGCGAGCCGCAAGGCGTCCCACACAATCATGCGCAGGATGTCTTTTTCCTCCGCGCCGACGGCGAACCGCACGCCGATTTCCGAGGTGCGCTGGCTGACCGCGTAAGACATGACGCCATAGATGCCGACCGCCGCGAGGAGCAAGGCGAGTCCGGCAAAAGCCATCAGGAGGAATGAGCTGAACCGGGCCTGTGCGACGGAGCGTGCGACCCACTGCTCCATCGTCCGCACATCGGATACGGGCTGGTCCTTGTCGAGCGCATGCACTTGCGCTTCGACCGCGCGGGCCGCTCGCAGTGGATCGCCGGCGGTGCGTACGACCAGCGTCATCAAGTTATAGGCCAGTTGCGGATGTGGCCAAAAACTCTCCGGACGCGCGGGCGTGATGAGATCGGTGCCTTTCGTGCTCCCGACAATCCCAATGATTTCCGTCGCCACGTTCGGATCGTTCATATCGATCGTGATCCGGTGGCCGAGCGGGTCCTGATTCGGAAAGTACTGACGCGCGAGCGCTTCATTGATGATGACGACGTCGCGCTTCTCCTGCATTTCCTGTTGGGTGAAAAAGCGACCGCGCAAAAGCGGAATTTTCATTGCCCGGAAGTAGCCGCTCTCACACACGGTGACCGCGGTCGTCTTCTCCTGGCCAGGTGCGGTCGGCGGCTGGCCGGCGATGGAGAAATCAGTCGCCGCGCCGAGGCCCGCCATCGGGAGATAGCTCACCGCGCCCGCTGCCTGCACGCTCGGGAGAGTCGAAACGCGGGCGGTCAGTTCGTGGAAGAAACGGATGCGCGCGGCATCGTCCGGATACTTTGCGCGCGGCAGTTGCATCCGCATGGTCAGGACATGGTCCGCATCGAACCCCGGATCGGATTGCCGCATGGCGGCGAAACTGCGCAGCATCAATCCCGCGCCGACCAATAACACGACCGCGAGCGCCATCTCTGCGATGACGAAAGCGTGGCGCAGCTTCCGATGATGCAACCCGCCGCCGATCTGGCGTCCGCCTTGGACGAGGGCTTGTTGCACATCAGTGCGTGAACCTTTCAGCGCGGAAGCAAGCCCGCAGCCGAGCGCGGTCAGAATTGAAATCGCGCCGGTAAAGGCGAGGACGGGATAGCTGAGCGTGAGCGGTCCGACTGTGCTGAGATCGATCGGGCTGAGCGATTCCAGCAACGCCACGCTCCATTGCGCTACGAGCAGGCTGCAGAGCCCGCCGAAGAGGCCGAGCAGGAGGCTTTCGAGGAGCAGTTGCCTAACGAGCTGTCCGCGGGTCCCGCCGAGCGCGGTCCGAATCGCCATTTCATGGCGGCGTGCCGTGCCGCGCGCGAGCAGGAGGTTGGCCACATTCGCGCAGGCGATCAAGAGGACGAACCCAACCGCAGCCGACAAAACGTAAAGCGCCGGTTTCAAGTCGCCGGAAAGCTCTTCGCGCAGCGGCACCACCTTTGTGCTCCAGCCGGTGTCAAAATCAGGAAACTCATTCGTTAGGCTGACGGCAATCGTTTTCAGCTCGGCGCGCGCGCCCTCCAGCGTCGCGCCCGGCTTGAGCCGGCCGATCACCGTCAGATAACGGCCATGCGGCTCGCGGGCCTCCGGCCCGAGCACGAAGGGCCACCAGAAATCGACCGGCTTGTTCACGAGCGAACCGGATTTCAGATACAAGCGCACGCCCGGCGGCATCACGCCGACCACGGTTTGCAGTTTCCCGTTCAACTGAATGCTGCGGCCGACGATTGATCGATCGGCCCCGAAGCGGCGTTGCCAAAGTTCGTAGCTGAGAATGGTGACAGCCGATTTCTGGTCCGCCATTTCCTCCGCCGTGAAAGCGCGGCCGAGGAACGGTTCGACCCCAATGACGTCGAAATACCCGTCCGTGACATTCTGCGCGATTAGCTCCTCGGGGTGCGCGCCGCCGGTGAGATTGGCCCGCGACTCCGCATAAGCCGCGAGCGTTTCGAACGAGGTCGCGCGTTCTTTCCAGCGGAGGAAATTCGTCGGGCCGGCCACGTTGGATTTTCCGGGCCGCTGCGCATTCGTTTCCCAGACGACGATGATCCGCCCGGCATCGCGATACGGCAGGCGTTCGAGCAGCGCGGCGTTAACGATCGTGAAGATGGCGGTATTGGCGCCGATCCCGAGCGCAAGCGTGAGCACCGCGACGAAAGTGAAGCCGGGCGATTTGCGTAACTGGCGAAGAGCGAAGCGGAAGTCGTTCATCGTAATTCAGGCGTCTCGCCTGATGGGTAAAGCGGGCGTCTCGCCCGCAGGGTGGTGCAACCAGCAGGCGAAACGCCCGCCTGACGTTTCAGCCGAGACGGCTGAGTTACTCATCGCGCAAAGCCTCCATCGGATGGACGCGAGTCGCACGGCGCGCGGGGATCAGGCAGGCGATCAAGGACACGATTGTCATCACGAGCGCGGTGCCGAGCAGCGCGCGGATGGGGAGCGCCGGCACATCGAAGAGAACGCTCTGCATCGCTCGCCCGGCGGCCCACGCGCCGAGTAGACCGAGCGCGCTACCGGCGGCGAGAAGGCGCAAGCCTAACGAGAGGAATTGCGCTCCGATCTGTTGCTTCTGCGCGCCCAACGCCATCCGAATCCCGATCTCGCGCCGCCTCTGCGCGACCGCGTAACTCAGCACGCCGTAGGTTCCAATCGCCGCCAGCAGCAAGGCCACCCCGGCGAAAATTCCGGCGAGCAAAGCGGGAGAGCGACGTGCGATGAGACTTTCTGAAATGCGCGTCTCCATCGAGCGGAGGTTATCGATCGCGAGGTCAGCATTGGTCTCGCGCACTAATTTCCGCAGCGTCTCAGCAAACGCTTCCGGGCGCTGCCTCGTGCGGGTGACAACGAAGACGTTGATGCCGTCCGAATCATCGAAGGGCAAATAGACCGCGCCCTGCCCCTGCGGTTCCGTGAGTTCGGCTTGTTTTACCGCACCGACGACGCCGACAATGGTGAACAATTTTGCGTCATCCGAGTCGCTGCCCTGAAACACGCGTTGACCGAGCGCGCCGCCTGTGGGCCAGTAGCGCCGGGCGAAATCTTCGTCCACCACGCAGGCGCGGTCCGCGCGGCGAGAATCGGCCGCAGTTAAAAACCGGCCCTGACGCAAAGGAATGCCGAGCGCGGTGAAGTAATCGCCGGTGACTTGATACAGATAATGACCGTGCAACGATTCGCCCGTCGCCGGCACATAACCCTTCGGCGTGACCGCGCTCTTCCCGGTCTCTCCGCTCAGCGGAACATTCGTGATCGCTCCCGCTGCTTCGACCCCCGGTTGCCGCCCAATTCGTTCCAGCAAGCGATCAAGGAAAGGGCGGGCGTTATATTTAAACGGCACTGTGACTTCCCCGGTGAGAACGTGATCGGCTCGGAAGCCGGGAGAAACGGCCATTACCTTTTTCAGGCTCAATCCGAGGAGCGCAGCGCCAGCGAGCAGAATGAAGGCGAGGGCAATTTGCGCGACGATGAACCCGTGGCGAAGCCGTTGCGCGGCGCGACTCACCGTGCCGGTGCGTGATTCCGATTGGAGCGCATGCGCCAGATGAGTGCTCAGAATGAACCACGCGATCGGCACCGCAATAACGGCTCCGAGGAGAATCGCGCCTAACAAACCAATTAGTGCAAGCCCGCCATCGAACGCAATGTGGGCGCCGAGCGGCAAACGCTCCGCGCCGAGAACTTCGAGCAACCGAATACCCCAGGTTCCGACAACAAGTCCGAGCAATCCGCCGATGAAAGTCAGGAGAACGGTTTCGATCAGCACCTGCTTCACAACATGCGCGCGACTCGCGCCCATTGATCGGCGGATCGCCATCTCTTTCGCGCGGCCACTTGCGCGGATGAGAAGAAGGTTGAGCAGATTAACCGCTCCAATGAGCAGGAGGAAAAACACACCGGCCTGCATCAGCAAAAGGGTTGGACGAATTGAGCGGACGTGCTCCGCATGCAATAGCCTAACGAGCGATCGGAAGCCTGCTTCGGCCATCGCCTTCGCTTCCGGATCATCTTTCTCGACCGCGGCATTGTGCGCGTCGATCTGCGATTGCGCTTCGGCGACCGTCGCGCCCGATTTCAATCGCGCGATCATGTGCGTGCCGCCGCCGCCCGAATGGCGCTGCTGCGGCGTGCGATCCTCCGGCCTGGATCTTATCGGCAGAAAGAGACGCGCTTCCGAGGAAAGGAATCGAAAATCACGAGGCAACACGCCGACGACTTTTCTCGGCATGGTATTCACGCGGATGTCCCGGCCGAGGACGTTTGGATCGGAATTGAGACGCTGCCGCCAGTAGGCGTCGGTCACGATGGCCACTCCGTTGTTCTCTGCCACCTCCGCTTCCGCTTCGTTAAAGCTGCGACCCATGGCAAGATTGACGCCGAGCGTCGCAAAAAAATCCGGCGAGACGCGCATGATTTCTGTCTGCTCGGCGGCACCGGTTTCGCCGACGACTTCGCTGCCGTCGCGAAAGATGGAAAGGCTCGAGAAGGCCGCGATGTTACCGCGCCGCTCGTAGTAATTGGTTATCGACGAGCCGTCATTTTCGACGCCGGCTTTGGGATAAGTGTTGAAGATCGTGACGAGCCGATCGGCGTTTTGAAACGGCAGGGGCCGGAGCAAAATCGAATTGATCACCGCGAAAATCGTGAGGTTTGCGCCGAGACAGATCGCGATCGTGGCCAGCGCGGTGACGGTAAACCCCGGCGTTTTACGCAGTTGGCGAAAAGCGAACCGGAGGTCGTTCATCGTGATTCAGGCGGCTCGCCTGATGGGTAAAGCGGGCGCCTCGCCCGCAGTGTGGTTAGCCTGCAGGCGAGACGCCCGCCCGACGTTTCAGCCGAGACGGCTGAGTTACGCAAGCCCGCGCCCGAATCGGCGGCAAAGGCGAAGCCGGGAAATTTCCAGAGCTGGCGAAAGGCGTAACGAAGAGCGTTCATGGCAATTTCATTCCGCGCGCAGGGTGATCATCGGGTTCACGCGCGAGGCGCGCCGCGCCGGGAGCCAGCAGGCGAGGAGCGCGGCGCAGGCGAGGACGAGCGTGACGACGCCGTAGATCAACGGATCGTTTTCGTTCACCCCGAAGAGCAAACTGCGTATCACCCGCGAGACGGCGAAGACGCCCACGAAACCGAGGACGAGACCGCTGCCTAACAATCGCATCCCCTGGCCGAGCATCATCGCGCGGATCTGCGAAGGCATCGCCCCAAGCGCAAGGCGCAACCCGATCTCGCGCATCCGATGCAGCCCGTGAAACGCCATAACCCCGTAGAGTCCGACGACTGCAAGGGTCAGCGCGAGGAACGCAAAACAAGCGAGCAGGAAACTCATCAGCCGCGGCGCCGCCCAGGTTTCCTCGACGCGTTCCTGCATGGTTTTGAATTCGAACGCCGGTTGCGCCGGATCGAGTGAGGCCACGATTCCGCGGACCGGTTTCTCAAAAGATTTCGGCGGCAACGCCGTGCGCAGGAGGACGACCAGCCCGGTCTGCGGTTGCTGGGTCATCGCCAGGTAGGCTTGCGGCAGTGTCGTCTGTTCCTCAAAACCATAGACCTTCAGGTGCGGCACGACGCCCACGATCGTCCGATATTCGCGTGCGCCTTTTTCGCCCGTGGACATCCGGAGGCGTTTGCCGATCGCCGATTGTCCCGGGAAATATCGATCCGCCATGAGTTGGTCGACGATCAGAACCGGTGTCGAGTTTTTCGTATCTCGTGCGTCGAACGTCCGGCCGTGCAGGAGCGGCGTCTTGAGCGTTTGGAAATAATTTGGTGTTACGACTGCCATCTCTGCCGAGGGCAACTGGCCCGGCTTTGGTTCCGGCGTGCCTTCCGGCAGAAAACTCGTCTGCCAGCCCGTCATGAGCGGCGGGTTGGAAGCGAGCGCTGCGTTTTTCACACCCGGCAGGGCCGCCAATTTCTCCTGCAGAGCGGTGGAAAAATTCAGGAGCTTCGTGGTATCGGAATAAGTCGGCTCCGGAAGATCGACGCGCGCCGATAACAAGAGGTGCGGATCGAAACCGAGCCCGAGCCCGCGCGCGTTCGCAAAACTTTTCAGAACAAGGCCGGCTGCGCTCAGGAGCATGAGCGTGAGCGCCACTTCCGCGATCACGAGCAGATCGCGCGAGCGTCGCGCACCCGGAGCTTCCGAGCTTGCGTAGCCGCCGGATTTCAAAGCGAGCTGAATATCCGCGCGCGAAGTCTGCCAAGCCGGCCAGAGACCGAAGAGAATACTGCTGGCAAAAGAAAGAGCGAGAGTGAAAAGCAGCACCCAGCCATTCAGCGCGATGCCTTGAAAACGCACCACGCCGGGCGGAGAAAGCGCGACCAGCAGATCGCGACCCCAGGCCGCGAAACAAAGCCCAAGACCGCCCCCGATGAGCGCGAGCACCAGGCTCTCGAGCAAGAGCTGGCGAATGATCTGTCCCCTCGACGCTCCCACCGCGGCGCGGATGGCAAACTCGCGCGCCCGGGCGGCGCCACGAGCGGCGAGCAGATTGGCGAGATTGGCGCAGGCGATCAGGAGCACGAGCGCGACTGCGCCTAACAACAGCGAAAGACTTGCGCGGTAATCGCCGATTTGATTTTCCAGTAGCGGAACGGCGGTCACGCCGACCTTGGAATTGGAATCCGGATACTGTTGGGCGAGCCGCGCCGCGGTCTGTGTCAGCTCGGCCAGCGCCGCGTCGAGCGTGACGCCCTTCTTCAGGCGGGCCCAGCCAATGAGACCTGGATGGTTATCGCGCGACTGCCAGACGATATCGTCGGTGCGTCGCATAATCGGAAACCAAACCTCGACCGTGCGCGGCGAGAACATCTCCGGCGGCATCACCCCGATGACGGTGTAAGGCTGATTCCCGAAATTCACGGAGCGTCCGAGTACGTGTGGATCGCGCGCAAAAATTCGCTCCCACAACCGATCGCTGATCACTGCCAGAAGCGGTCCACCGACCCGGTCCTCCTCGGCGGTGAAGGTCCGCCCCAGCTGTGGCTTCAGTCCGATGACTTTGAAAAAATTCGCGGTCACGATGGCTCCGCTCACCTGTTCCGGCGCGCGTCCCTGCAGGCCGCTGAGGTTGAATGATTCACGACGGGAGATCGCGATCTCCTCGAACCTGGTGCTGTCGTGTTTCCAATCGACGTAGTCCGGGAACGAGATCGAAATCTCCGGCTGATTCACGTCGCTCTCGGTCAGAATCGCGAGCCGGTCCGATTCCGGATAAGGCAGCGGCCGGAGGAGAACCGCGTAGATCACGCTGAAGATGGCCGTGTTCGCGCCGATCCCGAGCGCGAGCGTGAGCACCGCGACGAAAGTGAAGCCGGGCGATTTGCGGAGCTGGCGAAGAGCGAAGCGAAGATTGTTCATAAGGTAGCGCAAGCTTTCAGCTTGCTGTGTTTCGGCTCGGAGAAGAGAAGCCGGAAGGTGGCGTTACATTTTTTCATTCTGCGTGCAGGGCGGTGATCGGATCGATAGGGCATCCCATCGAGGGTGATGGATTTGCCGATCCCGTCTGCTTGTCCGCCCAGATGTTGCCGCCAAAAATCGTAGCCGACGATGACGACGCGTCCGGCGCCAGATTGGTCTTCCGCTGTGGTAAAATTGCGTCCGAGCATCGGTGGCAATCCGACGATCTCGAGAAAATTCGCAGTGATCAGCGCCGCTGGAATATTCTGTGCCGGCTGGCCTGCGCTGGCGCCCAGAGTGAGACTGGCGCCGGTTCCAGCACCGATTCCGGTAAAAATATCGCCGCCATGTTCGCGCCACTGCCGAAGAGTGGTTGGAGCAAGATTCAGCTTGCTACTATGTTCGCCGATTTCGCCTGAAAGCTCGTACAGCCTAACGAGTCGATCTGGTTCCGAGAAAGGCAGGGGCCGGAGCAGGCTGCTTTCGACAACCGAAAAAATCGCGGTGTTTGCACCGATGCCGAGCGCGAGGGTGAGGACGGCGATCGCGGTAAAGCCGGGCGATTTGCGAAGCTGGCGAAAGGCAAATCGGAGGTCGGAGATCATTTTTGAAACACCAAATCCCAAGCACGCGCGCTGCGTTTTGGGAGCGTGGGCTTTGGGACTTTGTTGGAAGTTCTGACCAGGGATTTCATCAGTTGCTATTCGCGAGCGCTTTCATTGGATCCAATGCCGCCGCCCGGCGCGCGGGCACATAACAGGCCGCGAGCGCGACCAGCAGCAAGAGCAGTGAAACGGAGATAAATGTGACCGGATCATCCGCGCTCACGCCGAAAAGCAGATTCGCGATCACCCGTGTCAAGCCAAAGGCGCCGGCCAAACCAATCCCGACGCCGATGACCGCAAGGGTCATCCCCTCGCGGACGACCATGCGCAGGACGTGAGATTTTTGCGCACCCAACGCCATGCGAATGCCGATCTCCTGGGTGCGTTGCGTGACGCTGTAAGCCATCACGCCGTAGATGCCGACGGCGGCCAGCAGCAACGCGGCGCAGGCAAAGACGGTGAAGAGCTGCATCGAGACGCGGCGCGTGCCTAACGAGTTCATGACCACGTCGTCGAAGGTGCGAACGCTGTAAACGGGCTGATCTTTATCGAGCGCCTGCACTTCGCGGCGCAGGGTGGTCGCGAACGCCGCCGGATCGCCCGCCGTGCGGACGACGAGCCCCATGAAATTCCAGGACGCTTCCTGCTCGTGCGGAACGTAAATCTGTGCGCTGTTCTCCGCCTCGAGGACGCCCGGCTTCGTGTCACCGACGACCCCCACGATCTCGCGCGGGAATTTTTCGTCATGCCAGATTTGGAGGCGTTTGCCGATCGCGGCTGCGGCTGAACCGAAGTGACGTTTCGCGAGCGATTGGTTGACGACCGCGACCTTCGGCGCGTCGGCGTTGTCCCGGACTTCGAAGAGACGACCGGCGAGCAAGGGAATTTGCAGCGCGCGGAAGTAATGGCCCGTGACCGTGGAGTAGCTTGCGTCGAAGGCTTCGTCGGCGGTTAATGGGCGCCCTTCGGGGATGAAGCCGCGCCCAATGGCGTAGTTGCTGGCGTAGAGTGGTAGATTGACGCCGCCGCCCGCCGCTTGCACGCCGGGCGAGGCTTCGAGTCGCTCCACGAGCCGGCGGAAGAATTCGGGGCGCTGCTCCTCTTTGTATTTCGCGCCGGGGAGCGCGAGGCACGCCATCAGGACATTGTGCGGATTGAAACCGGGTCGCACTTCCTGCAATCGGACGAAGCTGCGAATGAGCAGTCCGGCGCCGAGGAGCAGCACGAGTGAGAGCGCGACTTCGCCGATTAATAAAAGAGAGCGCGCTCTGGTGCGGCGATACCCTTCACTGGTCCGCCCGCCTTCCTTGAGCGAGCTGCTGACATCGAGCTTCGACGCCTGCAGAGCTGGCGCGAGTCCAAAGGCGAGGCCGGTCAGCGCGCAGACGCCGAGCGCGAACGCCAGCACGCGAAAATCGATGCCCGCCTGATCGATGCGCGGCGAGCCTTCCGGGAGCATCGAAATCAACCCATCGGTCAGCCAGATACTGAGCAGCAAACCGGCGAAGCCGCCAATCGCCGAGAGAAGCAGGCTTTCCGTGAGCATTTGCCTAACGATTCGGATGCGGCTCGCGCCCATCGCGGCGCGGATCGCGACTTCTTTCTGGCGCGCCGCGCCGCGGGCGAGGAGCAGATTGGCCACATTCGCGCAGGCGATGAGCAAGACGGCTCCGACCGCGCCGAGCAACGCCAGGAGCGAGGGCTTCACCTGGCGCACGAGGCGCTCCTGCAAGATCGAGAGCCTGGCGTCCCAGCCTTTGTTCGTCTCGGGAAATTGCTTGGCCAGCTGCGCGTTGATCGCGCTCACCCGGGACTGCGCCTGCTTCAGATCGACCCCCGGGTTAAGACGCGCGACCGCCGACCAGGATCGGTTTTCACGCGGCTCTTCCGAAAGTCCGACGCCGCTCGGGACCCAGACTTGTGTTTCGAAGGGAAAGTCGAAGCGCGGCGGCATGACCCCGACGACGGTCAGCGGCCGCGCGTTAATCTGCACTTGTTTCCCGATGATTGCCGGATCGGAACCGAAGCGGCGTTGCCACAAGCCGTGGCTGATGATGACGACGGTTTGGGCGTTTGGCTGATCTTCTTCCGGGCGAAAAACGCGTCCGAGGGAGGGCTGCACGTCCATGACCTTGAAGAACGAATTCGTCACGCCGGTGCGCGGCACACGCTCTGGCTCCCCACCTTCAGCGCCGAGATTGGAGCTGGCGCTGTAGAACGCGGCGGTGCTGGCGAAGAGGTCGCTCTGCTGCGACCAATCAATGAAATCCAGGTAGGAGACGTTGCTGTCGGTTATGCCTTGCGAGGGATTCTGCCCTTCGAAGAAAACGATGCGATCCGCTTCGGGGAATGCCAGCGGCCGCAGGAGAATGCCGTTGACGAGGCTGAAGATGGCCGTGTTCGCGCCGATGCCGAGCGCGAGCGCGATGATGGCGACGAGGCTGAAGCCGGGGCTTTTCCAAAGTTGGCGAAAGGCGAAGCGGAGGTCGTTCATCAATTGCTGATTGCTGATTGCTGATTGCTGATTTGGTGGCGGCTCTTCATTCGTTGCGTAAGACAATCACGGGATTGACGCGCGTGGCCTTGCGCGCCGGAAGGAAGCTGGCGAGGAGTGCAACCGCCGCGAAGGTTAGTGGGACGGAAATGAAAACGAGCGGATCAGTTGGACTGACGGAATACAAGAGGCTGCGCATGATGCGGGTCGCGGCCAACGCGCCAGCGAGGCCGATGACGATGCCTAACGATGTCACGACCATTCCCTGACTGAGGAAAAGCTGGAGGACATCGCGACGTTGCGCGCCTAACGACATCCGAATCCCAATCTCGCGCCGGCGCTGATTGACCGAATAGGCAAGGACACCATAAATACCGACGCTCGCGAGCAGAAGCGCGACGCCGGCGAAGACGCTCAGCAGCGCCATCGTGAACCGCCAAGGCGCGACCGAGGAGGCGACCATCTCCTGCATGGTGCGGATATCGGCAACGGGGATGTTCGGATCGACCGTGGCAATCTCGTGTCGGACCATCTGGAGCAGGGCCGAAGGCTTGGTGCCGGCGCTGCGCACCGCTACGGTCATGAGCTGCAGCCCGGCCTGTGCCTGCGGCAGATAAACGTGCGGTCCGGGTTTGGCATCGAGCGAGGTGTGCCGCACGTCGCCCACCACGCCGACGATCTCGCGAAAGATCCGCTTCTTCTTTTCGTTCGTCGCCTTGAAGCGCTGGCCGATTGGATTCACTCCGGAGAAATAGAGACGCGCCATCGTTTCGTCGATGATCGCGACTTCGGGCGCATCTTGTTTGTCGCGCTCCGTGAATGCCCGTCCGCGCTGCAGCGGGATTTGCAGCGTCTTGAAATAATCCGATGTGATCCAGCGGAAGTTGGCCGTCTTGGTTTCCCCTGGCTTTTCGGGCCGGCCTTCGATCTGAAAGCCGTCCACCTCTTCCGCGCCGCTCAAAGGCAGGACGTTTCCCGCCGCGGCCGATTTCACCCCGGGAAGATTTTCAATTCGCCTAACGACGTTGTCGAAGAAGGCGGCTGCTTTGGCCCGGTCTTCATACGGATTGTCGGGCAACGCGATGTTGAAGGTGAGAACGCTCTCCGGATTGAAACCGGGCCGGACGCGGGCGAGCTGAGCGAAGCTCTCGATCAGGAGTCCAGCCGCGATCAGGAGGATGAGCGCGAGCGCGACCTCGGAAACGATGAGACCGTTGCGCAATCGCGCGTGGCCCGCGGTCGAACCGCGATCGCCTTCCTTTAGTTTCTCGCTCAAACCGATCCGCGAGGATTGCAGCGCGGGCGCGAGACCGAAGAGCACACCGGTCAGGAGCGAAACGAGCAGCGTGAAAAGGAGAACGCCGCCATCGATCTGCACTTCGCTCAGGCGCGGCAGGCTGGTCGGCGCAATCGCGAGCAACAGATCGCTCCCCCAGATCGCAAAGAGAATGCCTAACGAACCGCCGACGAGCGCGAGGAGCACACTTTCGCTGAGCAACTGACGCATAATTCGCCATCGGCTCGCCCCGAGCGCGCGCCGGATTGCAATCTCCTTTTGCCGTCCCAGTCCGCGCGCCAGCAATAGGTTCGCCACGTTGGCGCAGGCGATGAGCAGAATGCACTCGACCGCCGCCATCAACACGCTCAGGGTGCGCTCGCTTCCCGCCGCCGCCTGTTTCTTCAGCGATACCAACTGGATGCCCCAATCGTTGTTCGAATCCGGATAATGCTGCGCGAACCGCGCCGCGAGAGTATTCATCTCCGCCTGCGCGGTCGTTAGGCTAACACCCGGTTTGAGACGCGCCACGACGGCCAGATTGTGCGCGCCGCGATTTTTCGCACGGCCTTCCGAAGGCGCGAATGGCACCCAGGCTTCGCAGCGCGGGCCGAAGCTCATGTAGGCGGGGGCGCCGGTTTCGCTCGGGAAATTGAAACCCGCCGGCATGACGCCAATCACCGCGTACGGTTCCTGATTCAGATTGACCTTGCGTCCAACGATCGAGCGGTCCCCACCGAATCGTGTCTGCCACAGCTGATAGCTGAGAATCACGACGTGATCTTTCCCGGGCTCGTCTTCCCTTTCGGCGAAAGCGCGGCCGACAAACGGCTGCACGTGAAGGAGCGAAAACAGATTGGCCGAAACGCGCGCGCCATCGATTCTCTCGGCTTCGTCGACTCCGGTCAGGTTTGCCGACCAACCTTCAAAGGCCGAAACCGCCTCAAAACTTTTCGCCTGCGCCCGCCAATCTTTGAAATCCGGCACACTGGTCGGCGCGAGCGGAAATCCCATCTTCGCCACTTCGGGATTGGTCTGCCAGATCATCGCGAGACGGTCGCTTTCCGGAAAGGGCAGCGGCCGCAGGAGAACCGCGTTCACGACGCTGAACATGGCCGTGTTCGCCCCGATCCCGAGCGCGAGCGCGAGCGCCGCGATCGCGGTGAAGGCTGGCGCCTTGATCAGTTGACGTAGGGCCAGGCGCAGGTCGTTAAGCATATCGTCAGGCGAGCAGCTTTGGTGTGATGGGCAGTTGGCGGATGCGTTTGCCGGTGGCGGCGAAGACGGCGTTCACAATGGCGGGAACGATGGGCGGGACAGGCGGTTCGCCCATTCCAAATGGCTCTGTCGCATCGTCGCCCTGTACGATGTGCACTTCGATCGCGGGCGTGTCGTTCATCCGCGCGACTTGGAAATCGGAATAGGTCGATTGTTGCGCGGCGCCGTCTTTAAAAGTGATCGCGCCTTTCAGCGCGGAAGATATTCCCCAGATGATTCCGCCTTCGATCTGTTGCTCGACGCCGCTGGGATTGATGACCAGTCCGCAATCGACTGTGGCGACGATCCGTCGAACTTTTATTTCCCCGGCATCGTCCACCGCGACCTCCACGACGTAGGCGATGTGAGTCGTGCTGGAGTAAACATTACAGGCCACGCCACGGCCGTGTCGCGTCGGGAGTGGTTTGCCCCAATCCGATTTGTCGCGCACCACTTCGAGCACGCGGCGCAACCGCCGACGATCGATCGGCCGGCGCCCGACCTGAAAAGTGTCCGGCCCTTCCAGAAGCTGGAGACGAAACGCGAGCGGATCGGCCTGCGCCTCGTGCGCGAGCTCGTCGATGAAAGATTCGCGCGCAAAAACGCTCGAGGGCGCAAAGACGGCGCGCCACGGTCCATGTTTGACCGGCACATCGACCGGCACGTAGGCGGTCTCGATCGCCGGGATGACGTACGGCAGATCGTGCACTCCCCACGACCAGCCGCGATACCATTCTTGGTTCCGTTCTTCCTCCGGCTCGAGCGCGGAGAGGTTGTGATAGGAGCCGGCTTTGGTGTGTTTCCAAGCGACCGGCATGTTCCCGGTGTCGAGACCGGCGGAAAGATAATGCGCCGAAGCCGCCTGGAAGTGGCCGTGCTTCATGTCATCCGGCCGCGACCATAAAAGTTGGACGGGCGCTTTCACCGCGCGCGAGATCTGCGCTGCTTCGAGCGCGTAATCGACCGCCAGCCGCCGCCCGAATCCACCCCCGATGAGCGTGACGTTGACCTGCACCTTGGCCGGCGTGGTGCCGAGCAACTTTGCGACCTGCTCTTGCACACCGTTCGGCGCCTGGGTCGGAACCCAGATGGTGCAGCGATCCCCCTCCACGTGCGCGACGCAGTTCATCGTCTCGACCGGCGCGTGCGCGTAGAACGGATAGGAATAAACCGCGTCGATCGTGCGCGCGACGGGCGAAGTTCCCGCAGCCGGCTTTTCGCTGCGCGTGCTGTATCCTTTTTCGCGCGAAGCGGCTTGCAGTTTTTTGGCGTGCGTCGTGGAATCGAAGGCGTCGTTAGGCGCTTCCTCCCATTCGACTGAAAGGGCAGTGCGGCCCTTGAGCGCGGCCCAGGTGTTCTCGGCCACGACCGCAATTCCGCGATCGCTGCGCACGATGTCGCGCACGCCGCGGACGGCGCGCGCTTTCGCTTCATTCATCTTGCGCGGCTTCGCTCCCTTCCTCGGCGGCCGTTCGAGCGAGGCGTAGAGCATGCCGGGCACCTTCGTGTCGATGCCATAACGAGCGTGCCCGGTCACGATGTCTCGTCCGTCGATCCGGGCCGTGCGCCGACCGATGAGTTTGAATTGGCCGGGCGATTTCAGCGGTGCATTTTTCGGGATGGGAAGCTTGCTGGCCTCGCCCACCAGTTTTCCAAACTCGATTGTTCGGTTGCTCGCCGGATGAAGGACGGCACCGCCTTCGGCTTTGCACTCGTTAGGCGAGACCTTCCACTGCTCCGCCGCGGCGGTGATCAACATCTCCCGCGCGGCGGCTGCCGCCGGACGGATCATCCAGCCTTCCCGCATGCTGCCGCTTCCGCCCGTCCCGAGATCGTCGAACGGCGCCGGCCCCGGCGAAGCCTGGAGGAGCCTGATGCGCGACCAATCGGCGCCCAATTCATCAGCCAGCATCATGGCCAGCGCGGTCCGCACACCTTGCCCCATCTCCGATTTGCCGATCGTCAGCGTGACCGCGCCGTCGCGGCCGATCCCCACCCAACCATTCGGGTTGAATCCGCTCTCCGCCGCGAAAATCCTGCGCCCATCGAAACCGACCACGAGCGCGGCGCCGCCCAGCGCGGCGGTCTTCAAAAACGTCCGGCGCGAGGTGATCATGACTTTTTCTCCTGCATCAGCGCCGCGGCGCGTTTGATCGCCTTGCGCATTCGGGGATACGTCCCGCAACGGCAGACTGAATCCGACATCGCCGCATCGATCGCGGCGTCGTCAGGATTCGGGTGGTCGCGCAGAAGCCCGCAGGCGGTCAGGATCATGCCCGGCTGGCAAAAACCGCATTGGGCGACGTCTTCCTCCAGCCAGGCGCGCTGGCAGGGATGACTGCCGTCCTTCGACAAACCCTCGATCGTGACAAAGCTGCGCCCGTTCGCGTCGCTCGCTGCAATCTGACAGGAACGAACCGCCTCCCCGTTTGCCAGCACCGTGCAGGAACCGCAAACGCCCACCCCGCAACCAAACTTCGTCCCGGTCAGGCCTAACGAGTCGCGCAGAACCCAGAGCAGCGGCATGTCGTCATCGACCTCCACCTCACGCTGCGCCTGGTTAATCGTGAGGTTGATCTTGCTCATTAGTCGTTAGGCAGACTCACGCTCATGGTTCGCGCAGAGCGGTGAGTGGATGGACGGCGGCGGCCCGGCGAGCCGGGAACCAGCAGGCGAGGAGTGCGATGGCGGCGAGGAGGAGCGCAACCGCGCCAAGCGTCACCCCATCGAAGGAACCGACGCCGTAAAGCAGGCTGCCCAGCAGTCTCGTGAGGGCATAAGCCCCGAGCAGACCGACCACTACGCCAAGCGCGGCGAGTTGCATCCCGCCGCCGACGATCAGGCGCAGGACGTCACTTTTTTGCGCGCCGAGCGCCATGCGAATGCCGATCTCCTGGCGGCGCTGCGCGACGGAATAAGCCATCACGCCGTAGATGCCGATCGCGGTCAGGAGCAGCGCGACGCCGGCGAAGATGGAAAGGAGAAGCGCGTTGAAGCGCGGACGAGCGAGCGCGAGCCCGAGGTATTCCGCATAGGGCCCTACCCTTCGCAATGGAACGCCCGGGTCGATTTGCGCGACCGCGTCGCGCAGCGCGGCGGTGCTTCCTTCCGGTTGCGACGTGGCGGTGCGAACCACGAGGGAAAAAGTGTTGAGCGGGAACTGCGACGACGGGATGTACATCTCCGGCGTGAAATCTGTCCGAAGGGATTGGTGTTTCACATTGCCAACGATCCCGACGATCTCGCGCATCGGTCCGTCCTTGTCGGTCAGCGAAAAGCCGGGCCGCATCCGTTTGCCTAACGGGTCTTCGCCCGGGAAATATTTTTGGGCGAAACGCTCGTTGATGATCATGACCTGCCGCCCATCGAAGCGGTCGATCTGCGGATCGAAAAGCCGCCCGCGTAACAGGGGCACGCCCATGGTTTGGATATAGTTGTCGCCGGCGACACGAACTGGGGCCGCATCCTGTTGACCCTCGGGCTTCGGGCGTTCCTCCAGATCGAACGAGGTCGTCATGTTACTCCCGCTCAGCGGCAGAGGCAGGACGGTGCTCGCCCCGCGCACCCCTGGCAGTGCGCGAATGCGCGCGAGCAGCTGCTCCTGGAAGCGCGCGGAATTTTCCGGCTTCGGATAAGCGGCGTCGGAAAGCGAGATGGCAGCGGTAAGCAAATGGTCTGGTTGCAGGCCGGGATTGACCTGGCTGAGGCGCGCGAAACTCTGGAGCAGCAAACCCGCGCCGGTGAGGAGGAGGAGCGCAAGCGCCACCTCGGTTACGACGAGCGCGCTGCGCAAGCGATGGCGGCCGGTGGAGCCGCGCGCGTTTTCGTTCAAGGCCGTGCGCAGATCGAGTCGCGAGGTCTGCCAGGCGGGCGCGAGCCCGAATAAAATTCCCGTGCCTAACGAGGCCAGAACGGTGAAGGCCAGAACCCAGCCATCGAGGTGAATCGTCTCAGCGCGCGGAATGCTTTCCGGCACGAGCGAGACCAGCCAGTCGGTCCCCCAGGCGGCCAAAATCAATCCGCCAAGACCGCCGAGACCGGCGAGCAGGAGGCTCTCGGTGAGCAATTGCCTAACGACGCGGCGGCGGCTCGCGCCGAGCGCGGCGCGCAGGGCGATTTCCTTTTGCCGCACGGTGGCGCGCGCGAGCAGGAGGTTGGCCACATTTGCGCTCGCGATCAGGAGCACGCAGGCGACCGCGCTGAAGAGGACGTAAAGCCCGCGCGCAATGTCCCCGACCAGATACTCGCGCAAGGAAACGGCACGCGCGCCGAAGTGCGTATTGCTCTCTGGATATTTTTGCGCGAGCGCGCCCGCGAGCGCGGTCAGTTCCGCGTCGGCCTGCGCGCTGGTGACGCCCGGTTTCAACCGGCCGACACCCTGCAGGCTATGACTGCCGCGCTGTTCTGTCTCCGGTTTCGAACCGTCGATCGAGTTCGCGTCTCGCGCAATGGTAACGAAAAGATCGACCGCCTCCGAATCGATCGGGAAACGGAACCGCGCCGGCATCACCCCCACGATCGTGTGGGGGCGACCGTCGAAGGTGATCGAGCGGCCAATGACCTGAGGGTCGCTTTTGAAACGTGCCTGCCAAAAGGAATGACTCAGGACCGCGGTGTAACCGTTCGGGCCACCACCGGGCTTTTCTTCCGCGCGCTGGAAAGTGCGGCCGAACAGAGGCGGAATGCCCAGGACATCGAAGAAGTTGCCGGTGACCTTCTGCGCGCGCAGGCTTTCCGCAGCTCCTTCATTTGTTAGGGTGAGGCTCTCGCTGCGATAAAGGGCGAGGTTTTCGAAGCTCTTGTTCTGGCTGCGGAAGTCGAAGAAGTCCGGATAACTCATCGAGTTCAAATCGCCGTCGCCTGTCTGCGAGGCGCGATTATCGATCGAGCCGACCGCCATCAGTTTGTTCGGTTGCGGGAACGGCAACGGCTTTAGGAGGACCGCGTTAACGACGCTGAAGATCGCCGTGTTCGCCCCGATGCCGATGGCGAGCGCGAGCACGGCAACAATGGTGAAGCGCGGCTCCTTCCAGAGCTGACGAAAAGCGTAGCGGAGATCCGCGAGCATGATCCCGAGTGCTTCCTTTATTGCTGGGCGGTCTCTTTGTCCGCCGAGACGATATCGATCGAGCCCGCGCTGCTCCGCAGTGTGAGTCTGGTCCCGCCGCCGTTCAGAGTTCCTTTAAGCGAATCTTCGTCGTTGCTCCTGCGCGAGATCGGGAGGTCGCTTCGCACGCTGCCGGCGCTGGTGTCTGCGTCGATCGTGAGAGCGGCGCTCGGCGGAGTCACGACAGTGATGCTGCCGCCGGAAGTTTCGAGGCGCACGTCGCCGACGACAGGCGAGGGAAGGATGGCGGAAACGGATCCGCCCGAAGTCTCGGCGGTGAGTTTTCCGCTGATGTGGCCGAGGCGGAGTTTTCCTCCGCTGCTTTGGACCTTTGTGTCGCCGGCGCGATTCAGCACCGTGACGTTGCCGCCCGAAGTGTCGACGTCCAATTTTCCGCGACCGCCGGTGACTTCGATCCGGCCACCGCTCGTGTCGAGACTGGTCGCGCCGTCGCAATCCTTCGCCGTGATATTGCCACCGCTCGTGTCGGCGTGGATATCGCCGTGGATTTGGCCAAAATTGAGATCGCCCCCGCTGGTGTCGACCTTGACCTCACCGGTGAGACCGTGGGCCGAGACATCGCCGCCCGAGGTGTCGAGATCGACATTGAAACTCGCCGGCACCTTGATCGAGTAACGCCCTTCCGTGCGGGTGCGGCCCATCATGTGCCAGAACTGTTTGCCTAACGATTCATTCTTGCGGATGGCGCGCACCATGACCTTGTCGCCTTCGGTCGTGATCCGGATGGGCGCGGCCGCGAGATACTTTTCTTCCTTCTCCTTCGACGACATCTCGACCTTGCGGTGGGCGTCGATCACGACCTTGTCGCTTTCGCCGGGTGTGATGTCGATCGAGCCGAAGTCCACCTCGACGACGAGCGTGCCGCCCGGCTTCGCCGCTTTGGTTTCGTGGATGTTTTCTTCGCTCGCCGCGAGGGCGCCGAAGGTGGTGAGACTAACGAGTGCGAGGGTTGTGAGCAGGGTTTTCATAAAACGATCATTCGTAGCGCAGCGCGACCATCGGATCCACGCGGGTCGCACGCCGCGCGGGCAGGAAACAGGAGAGGGCGGCGACGAGGGTTAGTAATCCCGCGACCGCAAAATAGATTGTCGGGTCGAGCGGATTGACCTTGAAGAGAATGTTTGCCAGCGCAGCCCGGGCGACGAAACCAGTCAGAAGCGCGACGCCGCCCGCGCCCAAGGCAAGACCAATCGCGAGCTGCCATGCGCCCTGGCTCATGACCATCCGCAAAATCCGGCCGGCATCCGCGCCCAGCGCCATCCGGATGCCGAACTCCTGGGTCCGTTGATTGACCGAAAAACTCATCACCCCGTAGAGGCCGACGCCGGAAAGGATGAAGGCGACGAGGCCGAAGATGCTGAAGAGGGTCGCGATGACGCGGCTGCCGGAAAGGATGTCATTGTGGAACTGGGCCGGCGTTCCAGGAAAATAGATTGGGAGATTGGAGTCGAGCGCGGCGACCGCTTTGCTCAGGACGGGTCCGAGTGTCTCGGCCCGAATACCGGCCCGCGGCCTCACGACGACGGTGGCAAACTGGGTGGCGGGCGAGGCGCCGAGGAGGGGCATGTAGAAACCGGCGGCTTGCGTCTGTTGATCGAACGGACCCTGCATCAGGGTGTCGGGCACCACGCCGACGATGGTGCGCCACGGTTGTTCTTTCCCCGGATTGAAAATGCGCACCTGGTGCCCGAGCGCGCTCTGACCTCCCCAATGCTGGCGCGCAAAGCTGGCATTCACGATCGCGACCGGCTGCTTCGAGTCGCTGTCGTCGATCGTGAAATCGCGCCCTTCCAGAATCTTGAGACCGAGGGTGGTGAAATAACCGTCGGACACCGATTCGAAATTGCCGCGCGGGCGGTCGCGATCGGTCTGATATTTTTGCCCATCAACCTCGTACTGCCCGCCCGGCGCGAAGGTCATACGAAAACGATCGGTCATGGCCGCGGCTTCAAACTGCGGATTAGTGCGCAGCTCGCGCACCGCTTTCTTGAAGAAGTCGCGGCGCGATTCTTCGCTCGGATAGGTGCCTTCCATGAGGGCGAGGCGTGCGGCATAGAGACTGTTTTCGTCGTAGCCGTAATCGAGCGTCGTTTGGTTGCGGATCGATTTGATCTGCAGCGTGGCCACGATGAGGAGCGCGGCAGTGAGCGCGATCTGTCCGATCACGAGCACGCGGGTGATGACGTTGACGAGGCGATTGCTGTTGCCGCGTCCGCCTTCTTTCATCACTTCCGCGGCCTTTCCGCGCGAACTGAGAAAGGCCGGGAGCAGACCGGAGACGATGGTCGCAAAGAGAGTGATGGTGAGAGTAAAGGCGAGGACGCGGCCATCGATCGTAAACTCCCACCAGTAGGGGGGCGGGAAGGGGGCGGCCTTGACCACCTTTTCGAACATGTCGACGCCCCAATAGGCGACGAGGGTGCCGGCGATGGTGCCGAAGACGGCGATGACGAGGCTCTCGGTTAGCATTTGCCTAACGAGCCGCGAGCGCGTCGCTCCGAGCGCGCTGCGAATGGCGAGCTCTTTCGCGCGCAAAGCGGCGCGGCCGAACTGCATGTTCATCACGTTCACGCAGGCGATGAGGAGCACGAGGATGACGGCGCCGAGCATGGCCCAGACGATCTGTCGCAGTTGCACACCGGTGAAGGCGTTGATCAAGGGCATGACGCTGGCCGAGGTCAGATCCTGGTTGGTCTTCGGATTATCGGCCGCGATGTTGCGCGCGATCGTGACCATCTCCGCATTCGCCTGATCGAGTGTCACCCCCGCCTTCAGCCGGCCCATGACGGCCGGCGCACGGTTATTCGCGCCGAGGAAAAGCTCGCCGCGCGGAGTGAGCGGCCATTCGTTATAAAGCGGCGTCCAAAGTTCCTCCGAGATCGGGAACTTAAAACCCGGCGGCATCACGCCGATGATAGTGGCGGCCTTGCCGTTAATGACGACGGCCTGCCCGACAACGTTGGGATCGGCGTTGAAATCTCGATGCCAGATTTCGTCGCCGAGGATCGCGGTCTTCGGCGAGCCGAGCGTGTTATCCTGCGCCGTGAAATCACGCCCGAGGACCGGTGAGACGCCAATGATCTTGAAGAAATCGTCGGTCACGTAGGCGCCGGTGTAACGCTGCGGGTTTTTTTTGTAGGTGAGGTTGATGGTCGAGCCGTTGAGATAGCCGGCCATCATGGCGAAGGAATGCTGGGCCGCCTTGAGGTCCTCATAATCTTGTGCCGAGGGGATGTTGCCGTTACCGAAGTTATTGTTTTGATCGCTCGCTTTCGGATCGATCAACCCGACGCTCACGAGCTGTTCCGGATGCGAAAAGGAAAACCCGCGGAGCACGATCGCATTGACGACCGTGAACTGCGTCATCGCGCCGCCGATGCCGAGCGCGAGAACGACGATCGAGAGAACAAGAAAGACTTTGTCCTTGAAGAGGACGCGAAGTCCGACCCGGATGTCTTGGGTGAAGGATTCGAGGATCATAATAGATTGGTTTGGTTGCTATTTGTCATCCTGAGCGGAGCGAAGCGCAGTCGAAGGATCCCGTGAAGCCACCTTCAAGCTTTCGCCGCGGGAGCCCTCGACCTTGCTCGGGATGACCGAAATAGCGCTCCGAGTGTCGGTGTTCATTTCATGATCCAGCCGTCGCGCAGTTGAATGATGCGGTTGCCGTAAGCGGCGTTGGTTTCCGAATGGGTGACCTGGATGATGGTCGTGCCCTCACCGTTGAGTCGTTTGAAAAGCCGCATGATTTCCTCGGCCTGACTGGAATGAAGGTTGCCGGTTGGTTCGTCGGCCAGGATGAGCTTCGGCTTGGCGATGATGGCGCGCGCAATGCTAACGAGCTGCTGCTGGCCGCCGGAGAGCTGGCGCGGGTAGAGATCTTTTTTTCCGACGATCGAAAAGCGATCGAGGGTGTCGGCGACGAGCGCGGTCCGCTCCGATTTGCTGTAGCGGCGGTAGGAAAGCGGGATGTCGAGATTCTCGTAAACCGTCAGGTCGTCGAGCAGGTTGTAGTTCTGAAAGACGAAGCCGATCTGCTCGTTGCGCAGGATGGTGCGTTCCTTTGGCTTGAGGCGATGGACGGCGGTTTCGTCGAGATAATATTCGCCTGTCCAGCCGAAGTCATGCATGCCTAACAAATGGAGGAGAGTCGATTTGCCGGCCCCGGAAGGACCCATGACGGAAACGAAATCGCCTTACTCGACCTCGAGATTGATGTCGCGCAGGACGTAAAAGAACTGCTGTTTGCCTAACGGGTAAGAGCGTTCGATGTGCTGGAGTTTGATTAGTGGATTCAGCATGGCGTCATTCCTTGCCCGGAGCGCCCCGAAAACTTTCGGGGCTGTTTTTTGCGCCTCGCAAAAAAGGTCTTCCGCACGTGCGTGTCCCGCGAGGCGCGTGCACAGCGGGCGAGGCGCCCGCGCTCCCCGGAGCAAGAGTCGTCTCGCGGCGAAGGGTGGGGTTCATCATCATCCTCTGCCCAAGACAATCATCGGATCCGCCCGGGTCGCGCGCCGGGCCGGGATGTAACTCGCGACCAATGCTACGAACGCGAGCGTGAAAGTGACGAAAAGGAACGTCGTTAGGTCGAGGGCGCTCACTTCGTAAAGAACCGAGCGCAGGGCCGAGGTGCTGAGGAATGCGACGATCAGGCCGAGGACAGTGCCGGCGCCGATGAGTGTTCCGGCATGCGCGATGATCAGACGAAGAACATCGGCCCGCTGGGCGCCCAGGGCCATGCGCACTCCGATCTCGTGCGTTCGCTGCACAACCAGAAACGACATCACGCCGTAAATGCCGACAGAGGCAAGCACCAGCGCGATGGCGGCGAAAACTGCGAGGAGCGCAACCGCGAGTTTGCGCGGCGCGACCGAGTCGGCGATGACCTGTTCGAGGGTGCGGACATGGGCGATCGGCTGGTTGGGATCGATTGCCTGTACTTCGCGCCGGATCGCGCTCGTAAGGCTGAGTGGGTCCTGCGTGCTGCGGAGCGTCAGGATCATCGAGGAGTAGGGGAGCTGCGCGAAGGGCAGGTAGTAGATCGGCGTGAGCGGCTGATCGAGCCCCTTGTGATGCACCGAGCCAACGATGCCGACGATTGTGGCCCAGGCTCTGTCTTTTCCGGTGTAAATTTTGATCCGCTTCCCGATCGGTTGCTCGTTAGGCCAATAGCGCTCCGCGAGAGCCTGATTGATGAGGACGACGTAAGGCGCTTCGGCCTTGTCCGCAGCGGTGAAGAAGCGCCCCTGCAGAAGGGGGATTTGCACGGTTTTGAAATAATCCGGCGAGACGAGCCGGAGTTCCTCATCGGGCGACGGGTGCGCGTCATCGCTCGGCCGGCCTTCGATCCCAAAGGAGGAATCGGTGTTGGTGCCGCTCATCGGCAAGACCAGCGTGAGGCCGGCGCTGCTCACGCCGGGCAGGTGACTCACCCGGCGCTCGAGTTCCGTGAAAAAGCCGACCTGCGATTGGTTATCGGGGTAACGCAGCGCCGGGAGCGAAATCTCGGCCGTAAGTACATTCTTCGGATTGAAACCGGGATTGACGTTTTCCAGCCTAACGAAACTCTTGAGGAGCAAACCGGCGCCGGTGAGGAGAACGAGGGCGAGGGCGACTTCGGCGACCACGAGGCCATTGCGGAGACGATTGTGCCGTCGACTTGAGGTGGAGCCACGGCCGCCTTCCTTGAGCGCCTCAGTGAGGTCGGGCCTGCCGGTGGCGAGCGCCGGGACGAGACCAAAGATGAGACCGGTGCCGACGGCGATCGCGAGGGTGACGAGAAGAACGGTGCCATCGATGCGCACTTCGCCGAGGCGCGGGATGGTGTGAGTGCCGAGGGTTTTGACGAGATCGATCGCCCAGATCGCCAGAACAATCCCGCCGATCCCGCCGAAGATTGCTAGAATGACGCTCTCCGTAAGCCCCTGGCGCAGGAGGCGCGCGCGACTCGCGCCGACCGCGACGCGGATCGCCATTTCGCGCTCGCGCGCGGAAGCCCGGGCGAGGAGCATGGTGGCGAGGTTGGCGCAGGCGATGAGCAGGACGAGCGCGACCGCGCCGGAGAGGATGAGAAGAAGCGGTTTCATCCCGCCGACCACCTGTTCCTTGAGCGGGTAAATCGTGGCGCCGAAGCTTTCCGTCTGCGGGTAATTGTCCTGGAAGCGCTGGCGCATCCCCCTGACGAAAGTATCGAGTTCCGCCTGCGCCTGTTGCCGCGAAACGTGCGGTGCAAGCCGGCCGATCACGCCATAGGCGCGCGAGCCGCGCTGCTTCATTTGTTTTTCGGTGAAAGCGGCCGGCTGCCAAATATCCGCCTGCTGCCCGAATTGCCCGCCGGTGATGTTAAAGAGGGCGAGCGGAAACTCGAAGGTCGCCGGCATGATGCCGACGATGGTGTAGGTACGGCCGTCGGCGATCAGCTTGCTCCCAAGGATACGCGGATCGCGGTCGAACTTCCGCCGCCAGAGCCGCTCGCTGATCATGAGGACGTCATCGCGCCCGGTGGTGCATTCTTCCGGGCGAAATGCGCGGCCGCGGATGGGTTGTACGCCTAACAATCGGAAAAGATCGGTCGTTACGGTCGCGCCGAAGACGCGCTCGGGAGCGTCGCCTTCCACGAGGTTATAGGTCGCGGTGGTAAAGGCGGCGAGTTTATCGAAGCTCTTCAGCTGCGCTTTGTAATCGAGAAACTCCGGAGGCGAAACCGGAATGGCGTCGAGGTGCTGGTCAGTAAAATGCTCGAAAAGCAGAACGAGCCGCGCCGGATCTTCGTAAGGCAACGGCTTGATGAGAAGTGCGTTGACGAGGGTGAAAACCGCGGTGGTGGCGCCGATTCCGAGCGCGAGGGTGACGATGGCAACAAGCGCGAAGAGCGGGTTCTTGAGCAGTAAGCGTAGGGCGTGGCGGATTTCTTGAAGCATAAAACTTGTGGCTAGCGAGGCAGGTATCCGGGGAGCGCACGCGCCTCGCGTGCTGCAATCGGCGCCTCGCCGAGTGCCTCCGGGAAAATGGCGGCGTTTGGAGGGCGGTTTTCGGCGAGGGCGCCGAAAACGGAACGCGAGGCGCGTGCGCTCCCCGGAGCCTGCGAGTGCGCCCCTTCGTGAGAAAACGTGAGGGCGAGGTTCGCGGCCACGAGGCCGAGGATGAGAACCGTCTTGATCGATCCGTCGTGGCGATCGTTCAAGCGCATCGTTTTGCTCCTCGTTAGGCGGCGATCTTGTCTTCGACGACCCGGCCGTCGAAGAGGTGGATGGTGCGATCGGCGTGCTGCGCGAAACGCTGGTCGTGCGTCACCATGCAGATGGTCGCGCCGCCGGCGTGCAATTCCTTGAGCAGATCCATGACCGCTTCGCCATTGCGCGAGTCGAGGTTGCCGGTCGGCTCGTCGGCCAGGAGGATGGCCGGTTTGCCGGCGAGGGCGCGCGCCACGGCGACGCGCTGCTGTTGGCCGCCGGAAAGCTGGCTCGGGAGATGTTTGGCCCGGTGCGCCATGCCGACGCGCTCGAGCGCTTCGTTGACGAAAGCCTTACGCTCGCTCGATCCCATCCCGCGATAGGTGAGGGGCAGCTCGACGTTTTCGTAAACCGTCAGGTCGCCGATGAGGTTGAAGCTCTGGAAGATAAAGCCGATCTCGCGATTGCGGATGCGGGCGCGCTCGGGGAATGAGAGATTCGCGACCTCGCCGCCCTTGAGGGAATAGCTGCCGTCCGACGGGGTATCGAGCAGGCCCAGGATGGAGAGGAGAGTTGACTTTCCACAACCGGACGGGCCGGCGATGGAGACGTATTCGCCGGTGCGAATGTCGAGGTGAATGCCCGAGAGGGCGTGGGTTTCGACCTCGTCAGTGAGGAAGACTTTGGTAACGCCGTCGAGGTGAATGAGGGTGTGGTTTCCGTTGTTCATTGTGGTTTGGTGCTGTGCAGAGGTGGTTGTGAATTCGTTAGGCGAGCTGGCAAGTGTGGGTTAGTTCAGGCTGATTCGATCGTGGGAATCGTAGGCGCTGGTGTCGGAGAGGATGACCTGATCGCCTTCTTTCAGGCCGTCGATGATCTCGATGGTGTTGACTGAGCTGCGGCCGAAATGCACCGGAGTACGGATCGCTTCGCCGTTGGCCATGAGTTTAAAGACGCCGACGGTCGCACCGTCCTGGGCAAAGGCGGGGCGTCCGACGTAAAGCACGTTATTGAGCCTCTCGAGTTCGATTGTGCCGTCGACGCTCAGGTCGGGTCGCGCGCCTTTCGGGAGCGGGCCATCGAGCGCGACATCAACCGTAACCGTGCCCTGCTCGACCGCCGGATCAACGCGGGTGACGTGGCCGGCGACGATACCGTTGCGGGTGTCGATCGAGGCGGGCTGATTGATCTGAATGTCTTTCGCCTGGGTCTCGGCGATCTTGATCTGGGCTTTCAATTTCTTTGGATCAGCGACCCGGGCGAGGTTGGTGCCGGGCGTGACCCGCTGGCCGACTTCGACCGGAAGTTGCTGCAGGACACCGGTCATGCCGGCCTTGACGTGGAGGGCTTCGACGTCGTGGGCCTTGAGTGCGGCCGAAGCTTTGAGCTGATCCACCGTCGCCTGCTTGGCCACGAGCTGTGGCTCGATCGAATCCTGCGCAAATTGCAATCGTTTTTGCTCGATCTTATCGCGGTTCTCGAGTTCGTCGCGTTTAATGATCGAGGTCCTGTATTCGAGATCGGCGATGAGGCCGTTCTTTTTCAAATTGTCGTTCGTCTCGGCTTCCATCTTCGCCTGGAGAAATTCCGAGTGTACCTGGGCGGTGGTCGATTCCTGATTGAGCAATTCGCGCTGGAGAGTGGCGCGCAGGGTAGTCAACTCCGCTTCCGCCGTTTTGGCCGCCGACTCGGCATCGAGCGCCGTCTGTTGGAGGTCGGGGCTGGAAAGTTCCAGGATGACGGTATCGGGCTCGACGTGGGCACCGGGCCTAACGACTATCTTTTCCACACGGCCTTCCTTGTTCGTCGCAATCCACCGGATGTCTTCCGGAACGAGGGTGCCGAGGCCGCGCACCTGGCGCAGCATTGGGCCGCGTTTGACGGTGTCGACCCAGACCGAGGCGCGATCGACGCTGACCGCGGCCGGTTTCAAGCGGGCTACCAGGATCGTGATGAGGATGATGCCGAGGAGCGACGCGCCCCCGATGATCAGCCGCCGTTTCTTTTTCTTGCGGGCAACATCGGGGCGCGGGACATCCATGGACGAGGTGACGGGTGTGAAGCCCGGAGCACGCGCCGGTGCTGGGGTACCGCCGCCGATCACTTCGAAGCTTCTTTGCATAATGATGGCCTAAGCGGGCGTTTAAAGCACGCCAAGGTGATGAATGAGGGTCGCGACCGCCTGGAGGCTGTTCGCGATCGGCAGCAACGCGGTCCCAATCAGGGCGGCGAAAACGCCGGTGTCCAGGACGAAGCTACGGGCCGCTTCATCGGCGAAATACTTGTTGCTGATTTCGAAGAAGGCCGGGCGATGGAATTTGGTCGGCGCCCCGCAATTCCCGGACAATTGAGTGCTTTGATAGTTGTGGTCGTTCTGCGGAAAGCTGCGGCGTGCCGCGCGCGGGTTCGGGTCATGCCGCGGAATTTGGACTTGGATTTGAGGTGTAGTTTTCATTTTCTTACTGGGTGTTACTTGTGAGATGCGTTCGCTCTCACGTTTGGATTCAGGAATTTTTTCCTGAAGTGCCGCCCCCTATCGCAATGCCCGTGCCAAGGGATTTTCATTTTTACAAGCCGTTGGGGGAATAACTGTTGTGGCTGAGAGAGAATTTTCAGGCTCGACGATTCTGCCTCATCGGTGGGATTGCGTTGTCCCGAATGTGGGACGCGTAATTGGAGGGACGGGCGCAGTCCCGTCCGCGTTTCATCAAACACGGACGACAAGGCGGGCGTGCCTCCAGGGCCTGCTTCACCCCTGAATCAGAGCGGCAGCCGGAGGAGCGCTTCGCTTCCGGAGCGGTCGGCTCGGTTCGCCAGGTTGAGCGACCCGCCGTGGGCTTCGGCGATCTGACGGCTGAGCGTTAACCCGATGCCGGACCCGCCCGGTTTGGTCGTGAAAAAGGGAACGAAGAGGTTGGACGGGTTCATGATTCCCGGCCCTTCGTCGCGCACGAAGATTTCGGCGCAATCGCCCAGGGAGCGCCAGCCGGCGACTACTTTTCCTCCGGTTTCAAGCGAAGCGTCGGCCGCGTTGTGGAGGATGTTGATGAGGAGTTGTTCGATCTGCGCCGCGTCGGCTGGAATCGTGATCGCCGGACCTTCGGCCAGGCGCACGGGAAGACGCGTTTCGAGGCCGACCGCTCGCCTGACGAGTTCGCCAATCTCGATTGGCTCTTTTTGCGGGGGCGGGAGCCGGGCGAGCCGCGCGTAGGCGTGCATGAAACGGCTGAGCGATTCAGCCCGGGTCGCAATCACATTGAGCCCGCTGCGCGCATCGTCGCGCCAGTCCGCCGGAGGCGGGTCGCGCCGGAGCAAGCCCTCGAGGCTGCCGGCGATCGACTTGATCGGGGCGAGGGAATTATTCATCTCGTGACCGAGGACCCGAACGAGTCGCTGCCACGCTTTGCGTTCCTCCTCGCGCAGAGTGCGGCTGAGATCTGTCAGGACGAGCAACTCGTGCGGCAAACCGCGCTCGCGGAAGTTGCTCTTCCGCACCCCCCAGCGGCCGGTTGCGCCGGGAAAGGTGAGGGTGAGCGGCTCGTCCTGGTTGGCATCGAGGCAGACGGCCAGCCCCAGATCGGTCGCCCGGCGGCCGAGCAATTTGTCGATCGGTTGCCGGAGCAAATTTTCCCCGGCCCGATTGACGAGACGAAGGCGGCGTTCGGGATCGAAAGTAAAAACTGCGACATCGATCTCGGCCATGATGGTGCGGAGAAGAGCGGTGGCTTCGAAGGCGCCGAGGCGCTGAACGCGCAGAGTTTCGCCGAGCTGATTGATCTCGAGCAGCACTTCGCCGAGCGCGTCGTCGGCCCGGGCGCCGCGGGCGCGAATTGAATAATCGCCTTCGCGCAGAGCCGCGAGCAGGTTGCTCATGGTTTGCAGCGGCCGCACGACGTGTTCGCGCGCGGCGGAGATAAAAATGAGCGCGGCGGCGCTCATGAAAAGGATGAGGGTCCAGGCGGCTTTGGCGGTGGAATCGCCAAACCAGAGGAGCGCGAGGGCGACGATCATGGCCGGTGCGGCGGCACCTATGATCAGCCAGGTGAGCCGGCTTTCGTGCGAAACGCGGCGCCGAAATTTCTGATTTCTGATTGCCGATTTCTGATTGGGCGAACTGGCCACGTTCTCTCTTCGATCAGCAATCAGCAATCAACAATCAGCAATCAGCAATCAGCAATTACTTAGAGTCCATAGTGCTGGAGGCGTCGGTAGAAGGCGCTGCGGCTCAGGCCTAACGACTCGGCGGCCTTGCGCGCGTTGCCCTCGTGCCGGGCGAGCGCCTTCTTGATCAGGAAAGCTTCCACCTCCTCGAGGCTCATTTCCTCGAGCCGGGGCGAGCCGTCGCTCGCCGTCGTTAGGCCGAGATCGTTCGCCTTGATCTGCGCGCCCTGCGACATGAGGACGGCGCGCTCGATGACGTGATCGAGCTCGCGCACATTGCCCGGGAACTGGTGCCGCATCAGTGCCTCGTGCGCCGCCGGCTCGAAAGCAGTCAGGTTTTTCCGGTAACGCTCGGCGTGCTGGCGGAGGAAATGGGCGGCGAGCGGCGCGATGTCTTGCCGGCGTTCGCGAAGCGGCGGGAGCGCGATCTCGATCGTGTTGAGGCGGAAGAGCAGGTCCTGCCGGAAACGGCCGGCCGCCACTTCGTCGCTTAGATTGGAATTGGTCGCGGAGATGATGCGGACGTTGGCGTGCAGGGTGCGCGAGGAACCGACCCGCTCGAATTCGCCCGTCTCGATGACGCGCAACAATTTGGCCTGCTGGCTGAGAGGGAGGTTGGCGATTTCGTCGAGGAAAAGGGTGCTTTCGTCCGCCAGCTCGAAACGGCCAGCGCGATCGGTTTTCGCATCGGTGAACGCGCCTTTCACGTGCCCGAAAAGTTCGCTCTCGAACACGCCTTCGGACAACCCACCCATATTGACCGTGATCATGATTTTGCTCGCGCGCGAGGAGAGGGAGTGGACGGCCTGGGCGACGAGCCCTTTGCCGGTGCCGTTTTCGCCCGTGATGAGGATGTTGGCTTCGGAAGGCGCGACGCGCGAGATCAGCTCCATGACCGGCTTCATGCGCGGCGAATCGGAAATGATGTTCGGCATTTTGCCGCGCAAGAGCTCGTTCTTGGCTTCGAGCTGCTGGCTTCGGCGGATGGCACTACCGAGCGCGATCTGGGTGCGGACGATGGCGAGGAGCCGATCGTTATCCCACGGCTTGGTCACGAAATCGCGCGCCCCCAGTTTCATGGCCTCGACGGCGAGATCGACCGTCGCCCAAGCCGTCATGACGACGATCGGCAGGGTATCGTCGAGCGCCTGAATCCGCGGGATGACCTCGAGCCCTTCCTGACCGGAGGTCGTGTCCCGGTTGTAATTCAGATCCATCATGAGAAGGGCATAAGTGCGCTTCTCGAGCGAATTCATAACCGCGCTTAACGAGGTGACGGCGTCGGTCTGGTAACCTTCGCTCTTGAGCAGGATGCGCAGGGCTTCGAGGACATCGGGCTGATCGTCGGCGATGAGAATGCGACTCACGGGATAACGATGAACCGCATTTCCGAGCCGGCGTCAATTTGAAGCGGTGAATTGCGAAGCTAGATCGCGTTGAAATGCATCGGGACGCGCAGCTTGCCCGGGACGGGATGGCCATTTTTCTTGGCCGGCGCAAATTTCCACTTTGCGATGGCACGCGCGGCTTCGACGGCAAAAGAAGGGCTGGTCGCGCGCTCGATTTCGAATTCGGTCAACTGGCCCTCGGCATCAATCGTGCAAATGATGCTGACGAAGCCTCTTTCCCGGCGTTCGCCTTCCGGCTCGGGGTAATCGGGACGGTTCCCCTCCAGCACTTTGGGCGGAGAGTCGAAGGCCTCCGTCTCCTTGGGCACAACCGTGACCATCGGTTTGAGCGGAGTGCGGGCGCGATCCTGAAAGTTCATATTCGTGCAACCGGCCAGGAACAGACCGAACAGGAGAACGGAAATCGTGCTCGCCTTGGAGAGACGAACACCCTCTGCCTTCATCGAAAAAAGAGTGCGAGGAAGTAGTCGCATCAATCATGATCTATCGCCACGTCGCCCCTGCGGCGCAACGAAAAGGCGTGTGATTTCGCGGTTGTGATTCGCGCTTTTGTCAGCGAGAAATGGCGCGGTCGGAAGAGGGCGCCGCTTCATGAGTCTGCACACGCTTCATCTCATCATCGTCTTTGCGCTCGTCATCGGGGTCTTCGTCGCTTTCGTGCGCGAATGGCTCTCGCCCGATCTCGTCGCCTTGACTGCGCTCGGAGTGCTTTTGCTCAGCGGCACCCTGAGCGCGGACGAAACCCTCAAGGTCTTCAGCAACAGCGCCCCGGTCACGATCGGCTGCATGTTCGTCCTGAGCGCGGCGCTGGAACGCACCGGCGCGATCGACGCGCTCGCCCGCATCTTTTTGCGCATGGCAGGGGCGAGCGAGTTGCGGGCCCTGATGGTGCTGGCGGCTTTTGCTTTGCCGCTCTCGGCCTTCATCAATAACACACCGGTGGTTGTCGTCTTCATGCCGGTGGTGCTGGCACTGGCGCGCCACACCGATCTGAAGGCTTCCCGCCTCCTCATTCCGCTCTCTTATTTCGCCATCCTCGGCGGCACTTGCACCCTCATCGGCACCTCGACCAACCTGCTGGTCGACGGCATCACTCGGCAGCATGGGGTCGAGCCCTTCGGCATCTTTGAAATCACTCCACTGGGCGTCATCTACGCCGCGATCGGCGCGAGCTATCTTTTTTTTATCGGACGGAAACTCCTCCCCCGCCGCGAGACGCTCGCCGCCCTCATCGGGAGCGGGATGGCGCGACAATTTCTCGTCCAGGCAGTGATCACGCGCGGTTCGCCTCTCGTCGGTAAGACTGTGCCGGAGACGCCGCTCGCTCGCCTGCGCGAGGCACGGATCATCGATGTCGTGCGCGCCGGGGAACGGCTCGGGACGCCACTGAACGAATTGCGCTTCGAGACCGGCGATCAAATCCTGCTCGAGACGCCGGTCGCCGGGGTGAAAGGGATCAAGGAAATGCCGGGAATTACTTTTCAATCGGAATCCGACGGGGACGAAACCAGCATGCGGCGCGAGGCCGTCCTGATGGAAGGCATCATCGGGAGCCGTTCCACTTTTGTCGGCAAGACATTGCGCGAGCTGAATTTTCGGCAGCGCTACGGCGTGCTGATTCTCGCCGTCCATCGGCAGGGGGAAAATCTCCGGGAAAATTTCGAGGACGTCCGTCTGGCCTTCGGCGACACGCTTCTCGTCCAGGGTCCGGCGGAAGGGATCGCGCGCCTTCTGCAGGAACGGGACTTTTTGAACCTGACCGAACCGAAACAGCGCGCCTTTCGGCGGCACCGCGCGCCGCTCGCGATCGGCACGATCGTAGTCGTGATGCTGGTGGCGGCGTTCGACATTCTTCCGATCGCGGCCCTCGCGCTCATCGCCGCCATTCTCGTGGTTGTGGCGCGCTGTATTGATATCGAGGAGGCCTACGAGACGGTCGAGTGGAATTTGCTCTTCATCATTTTCGGCATGCTCGCGCTCGGGCAGGCGATGGAGACGACGGGCGCGGCCCACCTCATCTCGACCGGTGTGACAGGTGCGGTTGGACGCTTCGGGCCCTGGGCGACTCTCTCGGTTACCTATCTGGTGGCGATGATTCTCACGGAATTGATCAGCAACAACGCGGTTGCTGTCCTCTTGACTCCGATCGCCTTTGAGATTGCGGGCACGATGGGGGTGGACGTGCGGCCCTTTGCGGTCGCGGTCATGTTCGGCTGCAGCGCGAGCTTTGCCACCCCGATCGGTTACCAGACGAATACCTACGTCTTTGGCGCGGGCGGCTATCGCTTCACCGATTTCCCGCGGGTCGGTGCACCGCTCAACTTGATTCTTTGGATCGCGGCCAGCATCCTGATTCCCTACTTCTGGCCCTTTGTCCCGAAGCCGTGATGCTCGGCAGTGAGCTTTGTCGCTGACACTCGGGGTCATACGAAGGTCCTATGGAGCGGCCGCGAGTTGACGGTGACTGGTAAGGGTTGCGACGCGCCCTTTACCCCCGGCGCTTGACGATTCCTCAGCAGAGTGTTGCATAGCAGGGGTCATCGGCACGCCGCCGGTGACCCGGCTTCTGCTTCATGACCATCTCGCCTACCGTTCAGTCCGCTGCGCCCGACAAACCGCCGGTCATCCTCTCGCTCATTGGCAACACCCCACTGGTCGAGATCACCCGGATGGATACCGGCCCCTGCCAGCTTTTCGTTAAGCTGGAAAACCAGAACCCCACCGGCTCGATCAAGGACCGCATCGCGCTCACGATGATCGAAGCGGCCGAGCGTGAGGGAAAATTGAAAGCGGGCGGGACAATCATCGAGGCGACCGCCGGCAACACCGGTCTTGGTCTGGCCCTCGTCGCCCGCGCCAAAGGCTACCGCATCATCCTCGTTATCCCCGACAAGATGTCGCAGGAGAAAATCGCCCACGTCCGCGCTCTGGGGGCGGAAGTTCGCCTAACGAGAAGCGACGTGACCCGCGGCAACCCGGAATATTATCAGGATGTGGCGGCGAAGCTGACCGCGGAAATTCCCGGGGCCTTTTACGTCAACCAGTTCGGGAACCCGGCCAACCCGCTCGCGCACGAGACCAGCACTGGCCCGGAAATCTGGGAGCAAATGAATCACGATGTGGATGCGGTCGTGGTCGGGGTCGGTTCCGGCGGCACGCTCACCGGATTGGGGCGTTATTTCAAAAAGGTGCAGCCCAATCTTGAGATGATCCTGGCCGATCCGACCGGCTCGATCCTTTACGAATGGGTCAAGACCGGCAAACTGGAGAAGGCTGGGAGCTGGGCGGTGGAAGGAATCGGCGAGGATTTCATTCCCGATATCGCCGACATGTCGCTCGTCGCCGACGCCTTCGAGATCGATGACACGGAAAGTTTTGCCGTCGCGCGCGAGTTGCTCGCGAAAGAGGGAATCCTGGGCGGTTCCTCAACCGGCACCCTCCTCGGCGGCGCGCTTCGTTATTGCCGCGAGCAGAAGACGAAGAAACGCGTCGTCACTTTCGTCTGCGACACCGGGAACAAATATCTCTCCAAGATGTACAACGATTTCTGGATGGCGGAACAGGGCTTCGTCGAGCGGCCGACCCACGGCGACCTGAGCGATCTCATTTCGCACCGGGCGGAAAAGGGCGAAGTCATTTCGGTCGGGCCTAACGACACCCTGCTCACCGCTTTCAAGCGCATGCGGACCGGCGACGTCTCGCAGTTGCCGGTCCTGAACAGCGACGGCCGCGCCGTCGGCATCGTCGACGAGTCCGATCTCCTCGTGAAGGTGACGCGCGATCCGGCGAAGTTTAACGACATGGTGAACTCGGCCATGACGGACCGGCTGGAAACGCTCTCGCCCGCGGCCAACATCGCCGACTTGTTAGGCGTCTTCGATCGCGGCCGGGTCGCGATCGTGATGGAAGGCGACAAATTCCTCGGCCTGATTACGCGGACGGATCTTCTCTCCTTCCTCCGGCTCTGCATGCCGAAGTGAGGCAACCAGAAAACCAAAAGCGCGGCGCCTGGCGTGCGATCGACTCTGGATGGTATGCTTTCTAGTTAAATTAGGTCCAACGGCCGCGCGGTCCTTTACGAAACGGTGGCTGTAGCGGCCGCCTGTGACCGCCGAAGGAGCTATCAACCCCATACAGCCGCACACTCCGGAGCATACTGGCCGCATCGAAATTGGCTTCGATTCAAATGAAGCGCGTCGCAAGAAGAGCGATCTCTTCCTGCCGCCGACACGCTCTTTAATGTTCGCCTAACGAAGTCAGTGGAAGGCCAGGCGGCGCCACGCTAACGCGCGAGGACAGCCTTGCTCGCGGTCCCGCCCGCGCTGCTCTTGACCGTGATGTTAACCGGATTCGTCGGCCACGAAAATTTGCCGGTGTAGCGAGTGCCCTTTTTCGTTAGGGTGCCGATGAGAGTGTCGGTGGAAGTAACGAAGACTTGCAGGGTCGCAGTGGTGGCGGTGGTGCTGGCCTGGACCTGGAGCTGTTTGCGCGCGGTGGTGTAAACCGCCGCTGTCACAGTGACGGTATCGGTCGTCGC